>JAYSRE010000253.1:0-17469 GCA_043721235.1 Polaromonas sp.
ACCAAGCCAACTACCAAGCCAACTTTAAACAGGGCCAGAGCGCAGCGCATAGGTTTTGCCCTCCAGCCAGAGGTATTCCACCCGCACAATGGCAGCGCCCTTCTCGTGGGCAAAGGTAAAGCCCAGCAGCGCCAACGAAGTGCCGGTTTTGATCTCGGGCACGTTCCACGCTTGCATGCGCGTGAGGGGTGCAAGTTCAACTTCCCACACTTTGTCGGCGCGCTTGGGCAACACGGCTTTGGCCAGCAGGGCCTTGCCGTCTACGGGTGCGGTTTGCGCAGGCAGGGCGCGGCTGGGCAAGTCGGCAGGCAGCTTTAAGTCGCTGGTGATTTGCAGCACCAGTTCAGTGTGTGGGTTTTGCCAAGTAACTTTGCCAGCAGTGCCTTCCAGGTACACCGGGCGGTCTTGGTCAAAGCTGCTCCAGCCGTGGTGGGCTTGGGCTGTAGTGGCCAGCGGCAAAGCCACTGCAGCCAGTAAAAAAGGACGCCGTTGCATCAAACTCTCCCAAACGAATAACGGTTAACGGTAAGCGATCCAGCGGCCACAGGTGACAATGGCTACCCATAACACTGTAGAAACAACCATTTGCGCTTTGGCCACTGCATCTAGCTTGTCCAGCGACCCGCGCCCATGAAACCATGCCGCATTACAGGCAGCACAGGTCAACAACAATATTTTGAGGGTGAAAGCACGATTAGCCAAGAGTTCTTGGGCCTGCGTTGCAAACATTAACAAACCTGATGCCGCAGCCATGCAAAAACCGGCCACCACAATGCTTAAACCCAAGCGCGCCAAGTCTTTGATGGGCAATGCTGCACCTTTGCCAAATACCCTCAATTCCAACAACATCAAATTGCCCAGCAACAGGCCAATACCCAAAATATGCACCACCTCTAAGGCAGGGTAAGCCCAAGCGTGGGATTTAAGGGTGGCAAACATAGCTTGCTAGTTTGCCACAGCCCTCACGGTAAACGCGGTTACAGCTTGGCAGCCGCATTCGTGGCCAATTTCACGGCCGATTTCTGGGTCAATTCGATCGCCAATTCGGTCGCCAACTCCAGCACCATCTGCACCCGTGTTTTCACTGCTGACTGTGCAGAGCACGGCAGTGTGTCCTGGGTGGTAGCAGTTACGGTGCCCCAAACACAGCGGCTGGCGCGCAGCACGCGCACGCCGCTGCTTTGTGCGCTGAGCAAAGCAGCCTCTAGGTCGGCGCTGACTGAGCCGTTGCCGGTGCCAGCCACGACAATGCCTTGCACCGGCGCAGCAGCATCAGCCAGCAGCGCACGCACCACTCCACCGGTAGCACCCGTGTGGTTGTACACTATCTCCACTCTGGGCCAGAAAACTTCTTTAGCTATTAATTGCATAGCATATTGTTCAGCAAATACTTGGGCCGTAGCACTATTTTGTTGCAAAAAATCGTGTGCAGACGCGTTCCACCGCACTGCCTGTGCTGTGTGGTGGCGTTGCACACTGGCCAAGGGCTGCGCACCGTCTTCGCTGTCTGAGCTAAAGGCATTGAGCGCATGGCTGCGTATCTTTTGCACGCGGGTGGCGCTGTGCACATCGCCTGCGCACACCACCAGCACACCGCAGGCATGTGGGTCTACCGCTAAGTGCACGGCATCCAGCAGATTGCGTGGGCCGTCGGCTTGGCTGGAGGTGGCCGGGCGCATGGCGCAGGTCATTACCACAGGCTTGGCGGCCAGCAGACCAGCGGGCATAACAAGGTGCAAAAACCAGGCAGTTTCTTCCAGCGTGTCGGTGCCGTGGGTGACCAGCACGGCGCGCACATCAGGCTGCGCCAAGTGGTGCGCGCAGCGCAGGGCCAGGCGTGCCATGGTGGCAAAGTCCATGTTTTTACTGTCAATTTGGGCCACCTGCTCGGCTACCAGTGCTGTGGTGGTGCCCGCAAGATCAGCGGCCTGCAAAGCCTCTTTAAGCCCTGTGATGTTCACTAGCAATTGGGCCACGCCAATCTGCGCAGCAGTGTAGCCAGTATGGTCCGCGCTGCTGGCAGCGGTGCCCGCAATGGTGCCTCCGGTACCTAAAACTACTATTTTTTGATTTATTTTCAGCATAATACTTGCACTTTTTAAAAAGCTGATTTAATATACAGTAACTGGATAAGAACTCAGTACACCGTCTCAACATCGCAGTTGCTCGGTGTAGTCAAGCAACCACTTAAGCAAAACGTTGAAAGACAATCGCTTAATCGTTTGGGGCTCTTATCCAAGCTTTTAGTTGTGTGTTGTAGATTGATTTTGCCAATTTTGCTACCCAAGTAGCCTAGGAGTTTGACATGTTTGAGCCGCCTAAACTGACCGCCCGCCAGCAGCAAATTTTAGACCTGGTGCAAAGCGCCATCGCCCGCACCGGTGCACCGCCTACGCGGGCTGAAATTGCCAGCGAACTGGGCTTTAAGTCGGCCAATGCTGCAGAAGAGCATCTGCAAGCCTTGGCCCGCAAAGGCGTGATCGAGCTGGTCAGCGGTACATCACGCGGCATCAGGCTGCGAGGCGATGCGCTTCGCAGCATCAATGCAGCGCGCACTGACGGCTTGGGCAAGCAATTCAGCCTGCCCCTGCAAAGCCTTATGCAGTTAGCCCTGCCGCTGATTGGCCGTGTGGCTGCCGGCGCCCCCATATTGGCAGTTGAAAACGTAGACCAAACCTACTACGTGGAAAGCAGCCTGTTCAAAACCAAACCCGACTACCTGCTCAAAGTGCGTGGCATGAGCATGCGTGACATTGGCATTATCGACGGTGACCTGCTGGCCGTGCAGGCCACCAAAGATGCCCGCAACGGCCAAATCGTGGTGGCCCGCTTGGGCGAAGAAGTCACCGTCAAACGCTTTCAGCGCAACCACCAGCTGATTGAACTGCACGCCGAAAATCCCGACTTTAAAACCATCGTCGTCGAACCCGGCGAGCCGTTTGAAATTGAAGGCTTGGCGGTAGGGTTGATTCGCAACAGCATGCTGATGTAGTAGCAGGCTACTGCTGAACCCAGCCCTGACCTGGTCAGCTTGGTTCATACCTTTCGCGTTTAACCACCTTAAATTGTGCGCAGCTTGCGGCTACGCCGAGCCGCTGCATTGACGGGCACATTATCAAGTGCACATGTCAAATGTTTTGTCAGCATTCAGACTGTTGTTTTTAAAGGAACCCTTTTATGAACCTGCTCTCGTACCTCATCGCACCCTTGCAAGTCGTTGTTCTGTTTTTTGCGCCGCACGCCGTAGGTGCCAAACCACTGCAAATGCGCATGCACGCACGCGCTCACGCATTGGGCTCTGGCAGTGCGCCAACATCCACCCTGCCCCTGACCAAGGTGTCTTGTGCCGCACCATCGGCAGCGCACACCGCAGCCCGTCTGCGCGTCGCCAGCATTGCCTACCCCAGCAGCACGCACCGCGTTAACGCAAAACCGATTCATGCCGTGCGCGTGGTGCGCAACATAGACACCAGCCTGCCCGCTGATCGCGCAGGCCGCATGGTAGTGTCGGGCAGATTTGCCGATGTATGCGCTGAACTTGACCGCATGGCCAAGTTGGGTATGCGGTCAGCTTAAGCACGCTGATGGGGTGTGGCCTTGATGAAAATCTGCAGGAAGACGCGTCGCACTACCCAACGGGCAAATACTTAAGGTACCTGCGCGTAATTTCGCAAGTTTTTCTAGAAGAAAAGCCCTATCTCCCAAGGAAATGCTAGATAGTTTGCTATCAATATAGTAACAATTTGCTGCAGACCGCAGATTGCAAATCTAAGCCCGCAGCGCAGCACGCAAGCTGTCGCCAATTTCTGGCTTACCTGCAAACGGGTCGGTAGGATTGCGCGCTTGCAGCACGTCTTCGAGGCGCGTTTGCACTGAGCTAATGGCTTTGGGGTGGCTGTAGATGTAAAACTTGCCTTGCGCTACGGCATCAAACACCATTTGCGCTACGTCGGCTGCGCTTATTTTGCCGCTGCCCACTGCCTTCTCGCTCATCGCCTGGCTGATCATTTGGCTTTTGCTCGGCTTGACATCGCGCTGCTTAAACTCTTCAGGCCTGTTGCGGTGGCTTAGGCTGATACCTGTAGGCACAAAGAAAGGGCACAGCACCGATGCACTCACTTGGTCAGTCACCAGCTTCAAGTCTTGGTACAGCGTCTCGCTTAAGCTGACCACCGCATGTTTGCTCACGTTGTACACGCCCATGTTAGGCGCATTGAGCAAACCGGCCATGCTGGCGGTGTTAACAATATGGCCTTGGTAAGCGGAGTCGTTTTTAGCGGCCTCTAGCATCATGGGGGTAAATACGCGTACGCCATGGGCAACGCCCATGATGTTCACGCCCAGCACCCACTCCCAGTCTTTGGCAGTGTTCTCCCAGATCAGGCCCCCTGCGCCAATGCCTGCGTTGTTAAACACCAGATGCGGCGCGCCAAATCGGGCCAGCGTGGCCGCGCCCATGGCTTCTACCTGCTCTGCCTTGGCCACATCGAGTTGAAACGGCAGCACCTGGGCACCCATGCTGGTAACCTCAGCCACCGCTTTGTCCAGCGCATCGCGCTGCACATCTGCCAGCACCAAGTTCATGCCCAGCTTAGCGCCAATGCGCGCGCACTCTAGGCCAAAGCCCGAACCAGCACCGGTAAGTACAGCGGTTTTGCCTTTGAAATCTGTGATCATCTTGTTCTCCAAAAATTAAAATCTGTCAGTGGGTATCTAAGCTCGCAGCATCTGGATGTGCGGGATGTTGTCTTCCATGTAAGGCATGCCAGTTTCCACAAAACCCAGCGTGCCGTAAAACTTGTTTAAATGCGCCTGCGCGCCGATACGGATGGGCTGCACCCCCCATCGCTGCTCGATGCAAGCTATGGCTTGCTGCACCAGCACCGGGCCGGCGCCTATGCCGCGCAAGGCGGCGCTGGTAATTACACGGCCCATACTGGCCTCTACAAACTTTACGCCCGCAGGAAAGCAACGGGCGTAGGCAACCAAGGCTGGCCCAGCCCAGCCCATCACATGCACTGCCTGTGCATCGGCACCGTCTATGTCTTGGTACGGGCAGTTTTGCTCTATCACAAACACCTCACTGCGCAGTTGCAGCGCGGCGTACAGCTGCGGCACAGTCAGCGCTTCGTAGGCAACAGCTTGCCAAACAACAGTGTCTAGTGCAACGGCCATTTACATCGCCTTGAGCACAAAGCCAATGCGCGGGAAATGCACATGCACCGTGCCTGCACGCTCGTCTACCCGGCGCAGGGTGTAGCGGGTGCGTGTGGCCGCTACCAATGCGCCCACGGTGCTTTCCAAACCAAAGCTTTCTGCCGTGATGCTGACCTGCGCACCCAAAACAATGCCGTGCTCGTCTTGAAACACCTCGTTTTTTACATCAAACAGGTGGTTAGTGCCTTCAAATGTCGCACAGGCAGCTATGGCATCTGCAGCCGTACTTTTAAGCATGCTGCCGTGGCCTAGTGCTTTGATACGGTCCATCCAGGCCAGTACGGCGGGCGTTGCGTCCAAAATACCTGCCAGCGGTGCGATATTGCGGGTGAACCACAGCGGGTGGTAGATAGAAAAGTCAGCCACTGAGGGTTGGGCACCCAGTACAAAGTCTTGGCCGTCCACCATGGTGTTAATGCGGCGCAAATAGCTTTTGTAAGCGGGCGCAGCATCTTGCACATTCATGCGCGGTGCGCCCGCGCGCATGGCTTTGCGGTCTTCGGCAAATGCTGCCAGCGCCTCAGGCGGACGGCCCGCAAACATGTGCGCAGCGCCTGGCGGCGAGAAATTGTAGGCCATCGCCACCCAAAACAAGGTGCTGTCCGCCCACTGCGCCACTGTGCGCGCCGCGCCTTTGATGCCCGCTGGGTACAGCGGCTTGGCAGGTTGCAGGTGCTCCAGCACGTCGCAAATCAGCGCGGTGTCGCACACCACATCATTGCCAATCTGCAGCACCGGTATGCGCCGATAACCCCCCGTCAGCGCCACCAAATCAGGTTTAGGCATGATCTGAGGCTGCAACACCGAATGCCACGCCATCCCCTTGTAGCCCAAGATAGCACGCACTTTCTCAGCAAAAGGCGATATGGGGTAGTGGTGAAAGTAAATAGCTTGTGCCATGTGCAGCCTTCTATGGTTAGTTGGAACTTGAAACTTGGAACTTAAAAGTGAAAATACCGGACGCGAAGGCTGCCCGCACTAAAACATCAGAACTTCAAACCAACTGAACCAACTGCTTACCAAAGTTTTTGCCCTTAAGTAAACCTAAAAACGCCTCAGGTGCAGACTCTATGCCTTGGGCAATGCTCTCGCGGGCTTTGAGCTTGCCGGTGGCCACCATCGTGCCCAGCTCTTTCAATGCTTCGGGCCACACCTCCATGTGTTCCGACACGATAAAGCCTTCAATTTTCAGGCGGCTCATCAAGATTAGCGCTGGCGCAGCCAGTGGCATCGATTTGCCGTCGTAGCCGGCAATCATGCCGCACACTGCAATGCGGCCAAAGGCGTTCATGCGGGCTAGCACAGTGTCTAAAATCCAGCCGCCTACGTTTTCAAAGTAGCAGTCAATCCCGTTGGGCGCAACTTCTTTCAAAGCCGCATTCAGGGCTTTGCCATCGCTGTGCTGTTTGTAGTCAATGCACGCGTCGAAACCAAGTTCGCTCACCACATAGTCGCACTTGTCTTTACCGCCCGCAATGCCTACCGCGCGGCAACCACGTGCCTTGGCCAGTGCGCCCACCGCACTGCCTACTGCGCCACTGGCAGCGGTGACCACCACCGTATCACCTGCCTTGGGTGCACAAATTTTCACCAGGCCGTACCACGCCGTTACACCGGGCATGCCTACTGCACCCAAATACGCACTGAGCGGGATATGTGTGGTGTCTACCTTGCGCAGGGCGCCCACGGCATTGCCGTCCACCACGCTGTGTGTTTGCCAGCCGCCCATGCCAACCACTTTGTCGCCTACAGCGAACTTGGTGTTTTTAGATTCCACCACCTCACCTGCGGTGCCGCCAATCATCACCTCGCCCAACGGCTGCGCTGCGGCGTAGCTTTTGCTCTCGTTCATGCGGCCCCGCATGTAGGGGTCTAGGCTCATGAAGTGGTGGCGCACCAGCACTTGGCCGTCTTGCAAGGCCGCGTTGTCAGTGGTGACCAGTTTGAAGTTGGCTGCAGTTGCCCCGGCAGTGGGGCGGTTGTCTAAAAGCCATTGGTGGTTTTGCATGGTGCGGTACTTTCAAAGTCGATGGTTACTATAAATTAGATAGCTTACTTTTTAGCATTTCCTTGGGCGATAGGGCTAAAACACTGAAATATAAGGGTTGGCGGCATGTCGTTATCAAACTGCTTGCTCAGTCAGTGGGTATGACGCTTTGGATGCTTTGCACGTTTAGAGTGTCTGAAATATTCAGGGCGTTCACACCGGTGCTGGTAGGTAAGCGCCGCACAAATTTGAACGTGCCCGTCGCATGCGCGCAGACTTTTTTTTGCGCGTCAAAAATAGTGGCCTCGGTAAACGCCACGGTGGCGGTGCGGTGTATGAGCCGCCCTTTGGCCACCAGCGCACCCACTGCAGGCTGCATGAAGCTGGTTTTCATTTCTATGGTGACCATGCCCATAGTTGGCTCCACGCTACGCACTGCATGCGCCATCGCCACGTCCAGCAGAGTCATGCTGGCACCACCGTGGGTGACGTTAAAACTGTTCAAGTGCTCTGGCCGTGGGGTGTAAGCAATCTCGGCTGCGCCCCCCTGCATAGACAGCAGCGCAAAGCCCAGGTGCTCCACAAACGGGATGTATACGCCAAATTGCATCACCATACTGCCCACTGACCTAGCCACCAGTCACAATGCTCACGCCGCCGTCCACCGCCAGCCACTGGCCGGTGATGTGCTTGCCTGCGTTGGATGCGTACAGCAAGCACAGGCCTTTTAAGTCTTCATCATCGCCCAAGCGCTTGAGTGGCGCGCCTTCTTTAAGCTTGTCTTCACCCAAAGCTCTCAAAGTGCCCAGCGTCATTTTGCTAGGGAAAAAGCCTGGGCAAATGGCGTTCACGCGAATGTTGTACTTGCCCCATTCTGCTGCCAACGCGCGGGTAAAGTTAATCACCGCACCTTTGGAGGTGTTGTACGCAATCGTGTTCATGCCGCTGGGGTTGCCGCCCAAGCCTGCAATGGAGGCGATGTTGATGATGCTACCGCCCAGTGCAAGGCCCTCTTGGCTGCTGCGCCCGATCATGCTCTTTTTAGCCACCCGCTGGCTCAGCAAAAAGTAGCCGCGCACGTTGAGGTTCATTACTTTGTCCCAGGCATCAGCCGGGTGGTCTTCTGCGGGTGCGCCCCAGGCAGCGCCTGCGTTGTTCACCAAAATGTCGATACCGCCCATGCGCTCTAAGGTTTCGTCCACCAAGCGGTTAATCTCATCGTCTTTAGCGCAATCTGCCGCAATCCAGCGGGCATCAATGCCAGCGGCTTGCAGCTGGGCCGTGGCTTCTTCTAAGTCGCTGGCTTTGCGCGACGACAGCATGATTTCGGCACCGGCTTCGCCCAGCGCAAAGGCCATTTGCAGGCCCAGCCCGCGCGAGCCACCGGTGATGAGTGCAGTTTTGCCGGTCAGGTCAAAAAGTTGTTGGACAGTGCGGGGGGTCATGGTGTGGGTTCCTCTGTAAATGCGCCCGTTTTTTTCATCAAAGAACGAATGTAAATCAATGCTGCGCCCAGCGCTGTCGCCAAGCTGCCAGACAGCATCAAGGTGTCGCTGGTTTGCCAGCTGTCAGCTGGGCTGGTGCGCTGCAGGGTGTAGCCCGTTAGCAGCGTTAGCAGGCCAGCGTAAATGCACACCCAGGCCGCCGCTTGCACGCGGCGCTGGGCGGTGGTGGCGGGTACTTTTAGCTCTTTGATCAACTGCATGGCGCTGTCCTCCTTACCCTGATTGTGACCTTATTGTGACCACGGTGTGACGCAGCTATGATTGCGCTGGCAGCGCGGCCGCGCTGCAAGGCAGACTTACCACCTAAAACGCGTCTTCCGGCATGTGGGCGCAGGTCATGTCGCGGTTGGCAACCACCGACAGCCACGCATCGATTTTGGGCAGCTCATAATGGTAAAAGTACTGGTTTGCAGCGGCAATACCTGAAAAAACAGCGGTTGACATCGCAGCATCTGGTGCCGAATTGCCCGCAGAACTGTCCACAGTTTTTTGTGCGGCCAAAGCTACATCCAGCCACATCCAGGCCAGCACGGCATGGCCAAAAGCCTGCATGTAGGGTACGGCATTGGGCAAAGCCTCCAGTGGGTTGCTACTGGCCCAGGCAGCTTGGGTGGCATGGGCCACTTTGGCCACCGCCTCGTCCAATGCCAAGCCATGGGCTGCCAGGGCGGGCAAGTTTTTAGCACGCTGGGCTGTAGCGCCCATGCGCGCGGCCAATAGCTTGAGGCCCTTGCCGCCTTCCATCAGCACCTTGCGGCCTAGCAAATCCATGGCCTGAATGCCATGGGTGCCTTCGTGAATCATGTTCAGCCGCTGGTCGCGCCAGTACTGCTCCACCGGAAAATCCCGCGTGTAGCCGTAGCCGCCGTGGATTTGAATGGCCAAGCTGTTAGCCTCCAAGCAGTTTTCACTGGGCCAGCTTTTGGCTATGGGCGTAAGCACTTCTAGCAACAGGCGGGCTTCATCGGCAGCTTGTGGCTTGCCCGTGTGCTGCTCGTCCACCAAGCGCGCGCAGTACAGCTGCAGCGCCAACGCACCTTCGCAAATGGACTTTTGCGCCAGCAGCATGCGCTTGATATCGGCATGTTCGATCAAGCGTACCTGCGGGCTTGCTGCGTCTTTGCCTGCACGCTTGCCCTCTTTGGGATTGGCCATCAGCCTGCCCTGTGGGCGATTTTTGGCGTAATCAAGCGACGCGTAATAGCCTGCCAGCCCCAGCATGGTGGCAGCCATGCCAATGCCAATGCGTGCTTCGTTCATCATGTGGAACATGCATTTCAGGCCTTCGCCGGGCTGGCCTACCAGGTAGCCCACAGCGCCTGCACCGTTGCCATACGGACCCTCGTTGCCCACAGCAAACTTGCCTTCGCCGAAATTTAATAAGGTATTAGGCGTACCAGTCCAGCCCAGTTTGTGGTTAAGGCCCGCCAAGGCCACGTCATTGCGCTGCCCTGTGAGATGGCCTTGTGCATCCACCAGTTTTTTAGGCACGATGAACAGCGATATGCCTTTAACACCGGGGATCAACTTGCCGCTCTCATCCGGAATTTTGGCCAACACCAAATGCACAATATTCTCCGTCAGCTCATGCTCACCGCTGGATATCCACATTTTGTTGCCGCGCAGGCGGTAACGCGGGCCTAGCGGGTCGCTTTCAAAATTTGCACCATCTGGCAAAGCCTTGGTAGCTACGTCGCTCAATGAGGAGCCCGCGTGTGGCTCAGACAAACACATTGTGCCCGCCCAGCGTCCATTGAATTCATTGGCGGCAAACACGTCTTTTTGCATCTGCGTGCCGGTGGCCATAATGCAGTTGGCATTGCCGGTGGTTAAAAGATTTGAGCTGATCGAAATCGATGCCACAGCAAAAAAGCTGTTCGCTGCAGCGTCCAACACATAAGGCAGCTGCATGCCGCCCAGTGCATAGTCTTGCGCAGCCGCCAGCATGCCCGACTCTACGTAAGCCTTGTGCGCGTCATGTGTAGCCTGCGGCAAGATCACCTTTTCACCGTCGAAATGGGGCTCTTGCGAGTCCACTAGCCGGTTAAAAGGCGCATACTTTTCACGCGCGATGCGCTCGCAGGTGTCCAGCACAGCATCAAAAGTTTCGCGTGAATGGTCAGCAAACCGGATGCGACTGTTCAGCGAATTTACACCCAACCAGTCGTAAAGCAAAAAATCAAGCGTAGTTCGCAAAGCCATTTTCAAATATCCCCAATCCAGTAAAAATGGGGCTCTGAACTTTGCCGTTCAGAGCCCCACCTAGTCACAGAACACGGCGTGTTTAGAGCACCTCAAACACACCCGCAGCACCCATACCGCCACCAATGCACATCGTTACGCATACGCGCTTGGCACCACGGCGTTTGCCTTCAATGAGGGCATGGCCTGTCAGGCGTTGACCGCTAACACCATAGGGGTGGCCTACTGCAATAGCGCCGCCATTAACATTGAGCTTGTCATCAGGAATGCCCAGCTTGTCGCGGCAATAGATCACCTGCACCGCAAAGGCTTCGTTGAGTTCCCACAGGTCGATGTCGCTGACTTTCAAACCTAAACGCTTCAATACCTTGGGAATGGCGAAGACGGGGCCAATGCCCATTTCGTCAGGCTCGCAGCCTGCTACGGCAAAACCTAGAAAGCGGCCTAGCGGTTTGAGACCCCGCTTGGCAGCCAGCTCTTCGCTCATCACCACACAAGCACCCGCGCCGTCCGAGAACTGGCTGGCATTGCCAGCAGAAATCAAACCACCAGGCAAGGCTGAGCGCAAACCGGTAATACCTTCAAAGGTAGTTCCGTCACGGATACCTTCGTCTTTAGATACGGTCAACTCTTTGGTCATCAAGCCCATTACTTTGTCTGCCACGCCTGCCTTAACGGTAATAGGCGCAATCTCGGCATCAAACAGGCCAGCAGCCAGCGCTGCTGTGGCGCGCTGCTGGCTGCGCGCGCCGTAGTGGTCCATAGCATCGCGGGTGATGCTGTAGCGCTTGGCTACTTGCTCGGCAGTTTGCAGCATGTTCCAGTAGATTTCAGGCTTTTTCTTGGCCAGGGCTGGGTCGGCCAGCATGTGCTGGTTCATCTCTTGTTGCACGCAGCTGATGCTCTCTACGCCCCCGGCCACATACACGTCGCCCTCACCCGCAATAATGCGCTGCGCAGCCAATGCAATGGTTTGCAGGCCCGATGAGCAAAAGCGGTTGACCGTCATGCCCGATGTGGTGACCGGGCAATCGGCCATCACTGCAATTTGGCGCGCGATGTTGGCACCTGTGGCACCCTCGGGGTTAGCACAGCCCATGATAACGTCGTCTACCTCGGCAGCATCAATGCCTGCGCGCTGGATAGCGTGTTTGACTGCATGGCCACCCAGTGTTGCGCCGTGGGTCATGTTGAAAGCACCCTTCCAGCTTTTGGCTAGCGGGGTACGGGCGGTAGATACGATTACGGCGGAAGTCATATTGATTACTCCTAAAACTTAAATAATTTTCAGCGAACTTGTGCGATAACTAAGTACGCCTGCATCGCCAGCGCAACGGCGGCAGGAATAGCTTGAATAAATAAAATCTTTTTACTGGCAGTGGCTGCACCGTACAGACCTGCAACCAGCACACAGATTAGAAAAAACACTTTGAAATCTAATCCAGCATTACCCATCCACAAGCCTACAAACAACCCAGCAGCCAAGAAGCCGTTGTACAGCCCTTGGTTTGCCGCCAGAACTTTGGTCGCAGTGGCGGCTTGCTGGGTATTACCAAAGGCTTTCATGCCTTTGGGTTTATCCCACAAGAACATTTCCAGCACCAGAATGTAAACGTGCATAAGAGCAATCAATCCAACCAAAATATCGGCGGCTATTTTCACAATGGCATCCTTGTTTTAGTGGTGGTGTGCAACGCAGAAGGGGCGCAGTTTAGCTTGCAGCGCTGAAGGTTTTGCCTTCAGATGCCAAACGTGCCAGCAGCGGTGCTGGTTTCCAAAACTCAGCATCGTCGTTCGGATTTTTGGCAAAGCTGTTCATCGCCATGCACACGTTAAACAGGCCCAGCTGGTCTGCGTAGTGCATTGGGCCACCGCGGTAGATAGGGAAACCGTAACCGGTGAGGTACACCATGTCGATGTCGCCTGCTTTGCTGGCAATGCCTTCTTCCAAAATATGCGCGGCTTCGTTAACCAGTGAGAACACCAGGCGCTGCACAATTTCTTCATCGCTAATTTTGCGCGGCGCCAGGCCAATGGCTTTGCGGTGCTTGTCGATCATTTGCGTGACCACATCGCTGGTCAGCGCATCGCGTTTGCCAGGCACGTAGTCGTACCAGCCTGCACCAGTTTTCTGGCCATAGCGGCCTAGCTCGCACAGCAGATCTGCCGTTTTGCTGTATTTCATTTTGGGTTTCTCTTGGTAGCGGCGCTTGCGAATCGCCCAGCCAATGTCGTTGCCAGCCAAGTCACCCATGCGGAACGGGCCCATGGCAAAACCAAACTTCTCTACCGCTTTATCGATCTGCGCAACGCTTGCGCCCTCTTCTAGCAAAAAGCCTGCTTGGCGGCTGTACTGCTCGATCATGCGGTTGCCGATAAAGCCATCGCACACACCCGAGACGACCGAGGTTTTCTTGATTTTTTTGCCCAGCGCCATCACGGTAGCCAGCACGTCTTTGCCTGTCTTTTTACCGCGCACTACTTCCAGCAGCTTCATCACGTTGGCGGGGCTAAAGAAGTGGGTGCCAATCACATCTTGCGGGCGCTTGGTAAATGAGGCAATTTTGTCCATGTCCAATGTGGATGTGTTGGATGCCAGGATGGCACCCTTCTTCATCACTTTGTCCAGCTGGCTAAAGACTTTTTCTTTCACGCCCATTTCTTCAAACACGGCTTCAATCACCATGTCGGCATCTTTCAGGTCGGCATACTCCAGCGTGGTGGACAAGAGGCTCATGCGCTGCTCGTACACGGCTTGCTTTAACTTACCTTTGGCCACTTGCGATTCGTAGTTTTTGCGGATGATGCCAATGCCTTTGTCTAAGGCCTCTTGTTTCATTTCCAACATTTTGACGGGGATACCCGCGTTCAAAAAATTCATGCTGATGCCGCCGCCCATAGTGCCCGCGCCAATCACAGCAATCGATTTAATGTCGCGCTTAGGGGTATCTTCAGGTACATCGGGTATTTTGCTGGCAGCGCGTTCGGCGATAAACAGGTGGCGCAGTGCGCGGCACTCTGGAGTCCACATCAGATTAATGAAAATATCGCGCTCGGTGGCCATGCCAAGGTCAAATTTCTGCTTGGTTGCGGCTTCCACTGCGTCTACACACTTGGCAGGCGCGGGGTAGTTTTTGCTCATACCCTTGACCATGTTGCGCGCAAACTGGAAATATGCATCGCCCAGCGGGTGGCGGCAAGGCAGGTTGCGCACCAATGGCAGTGGGGATTTGTCTTTGGCATGCGCATCGGCTTTGGCACGGGCCATGGATACGGCTTCTTCAATCAAAGACTCTGGCGATTGGGCCATGGCATCGATCAGCTTTTGGCCAGGCAACATGGCCAGCATTTCGCTTTTAACCGGTTCGCCGCTGACAATCATGTTCAAAGCAGTCTCCACGCCCAGCACACGAGGCAGACGCTGCGTACCGCCCGCACCGGGAATCAAGCCTAGCTTGACTTCTGGCAAAGCTACGTTGCAGCCAGGGGCCATGACACGGTAATGGCAGCCCAAGGCCAGCTCGAGTCCACCACCCATACAGGTGGTGTGCACAGCAGCCACAATCACTTTGGGTGAGTTTTCACACGCCAAGATCAAGCTGAGCAAGTTGGGCTCTTGCAACGACTTGGGCGAACCAAATTCTTTGATATCGGCACCGCCCGAAAACGCTTTGCCAGCACCCGTGACAACAATGGCTTTGATTTTGCTGTCCAGCTGCGCTTTGGCCAGCGCAGCCACAAAGGCGGTGCGGGTGGCCAAACCCAAGCCGTTGACCGGTGGGTTGTTTAGGGTAATGACTACCACGTCGCCGTGGGCTTTGGTCTCTGCCGTCATGGGGCATCCTCTCGAGCGTTAAAACAATGGAATGGGTACGTAGTGTGCTGCAAAATGCAAAAAAGTACGATCGTTCTTTTTATTTATTTTAAACACAATCCACCGGCTTTCGCAGGCAAGCTGTCCCTGAAGCATCAACAGGGCTGATTTTTAAGCGTTTTAAGCTTATCGCCCAAGGAAATGCTACTTGGACAGCTATTAATTCAATAGTAAGACTGGGCCACCAAAATCACACTTCCAGCCACTCTTTACGAATATACGCATCTGCGCGCAGGCCGTCTGGCGTGCCTTGGAACACGATACTGCCATGGCCCATAACCAAAGCACGGTCTGAAATGGCCATGGCAATGGTCAGCTTCTGTTCGATCAACAGCACCGAAATACCGCGTTTTTTGAGCTCTTGCAGGTACTGCGCCACAAGCTCAACGATCTTCGGCGCCAAGCCCTCTGTAGGTTCGTCAATGATGATCAAGTCTGGATCGCCCATCAAAGTACGGCACAAGGTTAACATTTGCTGCTCCCCACCGGACAGCACACCTGCCTCTGTATGCTGACGCTCTTTGAGGCGAGGGAACATCTGGTACATGTCTTCAAACGCCCAGCGTGGGTTTTTAGCACCGCTTTTTTGGCCCAACATCAGGTTTTGGTGCACCGTGAGGCTAGGAAAAATATCGCGGTTTTCTGGCACATAACCAATGCCCAAGTGGGCGACTTCAAAAGCTTTTTTGCCCGTAATTTGCCGGTCTTTCCACAGCATGGAGCCTTCGCAGTCCACCAAACCCATGATGGCCTTGGCGGTAGTGCTGCGGCCCGAGCCGTTGCGCCCAAGTAGCGCCACAATTTCACCCGCATTCACCTCAAAATTAACGCCATGCAGCACATGGCTTTTGCCGTAATAAGCGTGGAGGTTTTCAATTGCTAATAATTTTGACATGCTCAGTGCCCTCCTTGCGCATCGGCAATGTGCGAGCCTAGGTAGGCCTCTTGCACCTTGGCGTTGGCCCGCACAGCTTCAGGCGTGTCAAAGGCCAGCACTTCGCCATACACCACCACGGCTATTTTGTCGGCCAAGCCAAACACCACGCCCATGTCGTGCTCCACCGTCAGCAAGGTTTTGCCCACTGTCACGCTTTTAATCAAGCCAATAAAACGGCTGGTTTCAGACTTGCTCATGCCTGCTGTAGGCTCGTCAAGCAAAATCACGTTGGCACCGCCTGCAATGGTGATGCCAATCTCCAGTGCACGCTGCTCTGCGTAGGTAAGGTTCATGGCCAGCACATCACGCTTTTTGTCCAGCTTGATCATTTCCATCAGCGCATCGGCCCGGCCGTTGGCATCGCTTAGATTGGCCAAAAACTTGAACATGGTGTACTTGTAGCCCAGGCTCCACAGCACACCACAGCGCAGATTTTCAAACACACTCAGTTTGGGGAAAATATTGGTAATTTGAAAGCTGCGCGACAAGCCCATGCGGTTAATCTCGAACGGTTTTTTACCGTTCAACCTGGCGCCATTGAGCAGCACATCACCCGATGTTGGTGCAAAGCGCCCGCTGATCAAATTAAATAGCGTGGACTTGCCAGCACCGTTGGGGCCAATGATGGCAATGCGCTCACCTGCAGTGACTGCCAAGTTAATACCGCGAATGATTTCGGTTTTGCCAAAGCTTTTGCGCAGGTCTTTCAGTTCCAGTGCAAAGCCCGACGGTTCCGCGTTGGCTTGCGTCATTGTGTTTGTCATAACGTAGCCTCCCTGCGCTTAATTTCTTTTTCAATGTCTTGCTGTATCTCGCCCCACTGGTGCAGGTACTGCCTGCGGCACAGCTCAAACAGCCCAATGCCTGTAAGCAGCACAAAACCTGCGCCAAACCAGCTATTGATATTTTTAGCATTCAGCGGCAGGCTCAGAAAAGTCATATCAGGCCCCAAGGCAGCGTTAAGCTGCAAGTGGTAGACCATCTCAATCATGCTGGCAGCGCCTAGCAAGGCCACCATGGCCGTCACGGCCAAAGCCAGGTAGCTAACCCACAGCTTGCGCAAAAAGCCAAACGATGCCACCCGCAGGTTCATCATGATGAGTGATGCCACGCCGCCAGGAGCGTACATGACCATGAATAAGAAAATCAGTCCTAAGTACAAGAGCCAAGCCTTGGTCAATTCAGACAGCAACACAAAAGCCAGCACCATCAAAATAGCGCCCAAGATGGGGCCAAAAAAGAAAGTAGCACCGCCTAAAAAAGTAAACAGCAGGTAGGCACCCGAACGGTAACCACTAACCACCTCGGAAGTCACAATCTCAAAGTTCAGCGCCGCCAAACCACCCGAAATACCCGCAAAAAAGCCAGCGACTATAAACGCGATGTAACGTACTTTTTGTGTGTCGTAGCCAACAAACTCTACCCGCTCAGGGTTGTCGCGCACAGCGTTGAGCATCCGGCCCAGCGGCGTGCGGGTAAAAGCGAACATCAGCGCGGTGCACACAAAGGTGTAGATCGCAATCAAATAGTAAAGTTGAATTTGCGGGCCAAAGCTGATGCCAAAAGGTTTTGAGCCTGTCACGCGGTTGCCACTTACGCCGCCCTCGCCGCCAAAAAACTCTGGGAACATCAGCGAGCTGGCCCACACCAGCTCACCCACGCCCAGAGTGATCATGCCAAAGGTGGTGCCGGCTTTTTTGGTGGTGACGTAGCCCAAAATTGCAGCTACCGCCAAACCCGCCAACCC
>JAYSRE010000254.1:0-17345 GCA_043721235.1 Polaromonas sp.
TTTTGTTTAACCGAACCGCATGTGGGCAGTGAGGCAGCAGGTCTAAAAACTACCGCCACCAAAGACGGTGCACACTATGTCCTTAGCGGTGTTAAGCAATTTATCACCAGCGGCAAGAACGGCGATGTGGCTATTGTGATGGCCGTGACAGACAAAGCAGCGGGCAAAAAAGGCATTAGCGCTTTCATTGTTGAGACGACAACTCCTGGCTACGAGGTAGCGCGTATCGAAGACAAGCTGGGCCAGCACGCCAGCGACACCGCACAGATTCGATTTGATAACTGCCGCGTGGCAGCCGCCAATTTGATTGGCGAAGAAGGCCAAGGCTTGAAGATTGCCTTGAGCGGGTTGGAAGGTGGACGTATTGGCATCGCGTCGCAGTGCATCGGCATGGCGCGGGCCGCGTTTGATGCCGCTTTACGGTACAGCAAAGACCGCGTTAGCTTTGGCCAGCCCATCTTCCAGCACCAGGCTGTCCAGTTTAAGCTGGCCGACATGGCCACGCAAATTGAAGCGGCACGCCAGTTGATTCACCACGCCGCTTCACTCAAGGACGCAGGCCAACCCTGCCTGAAAGAAGCCGCCATGGCCAAACTGTTTGCCAGCGAAATGGCCGAGCGCGTCTGCTCTGATGCCATACAAGTGCACGGTGGCTACGGCTATGTGACGGATTTTCCCGTAGAGCGCATTTACCGCGACGTGCGTGTATGCCAAATTTACGAAGGCACCAGTGACGTGCAAAAAATACTGATTGGCCGCGCACTGGCTTGATGCTGCCCCGATAGCTTGCAAATCGCTGACTATTGCGCTTTGCTGCAGACTTGCAATGTTAGGGGAGTTTTCGCTGTGTTTGTCTCTGAAGTTACACCCGAAAAGTAATAACAGCTGTGTTCTCAAACGTGGGTATCCTGCGGATAACACTTAGTAGTTGGCGTGGGATGCGCACCATAATCGAGCTCGTTCTGTAGCAGCAACATGGTTGCACTACGATCTATATCTCTAATTATTCACAACACCTACTGGAGACATCCTGTGAAATTCGCACGCACCCTTGCACTGACTTCTATCGCTCTGGCCGCAGCTGCCGCCAGCTACGCACAAAACATAAAAATTGGTGTTGCCGGCCCTTTCACCGGTGGCTCGTCTTCCATGGGCGTGAGCATGCGCGATGGGGTGCGCTTGGCAACGGACGAAATCAACAAAGCCGGTGGCGTACTAGGGCGCAAGCTGGAATTGGTAGAGCGTGACGACGAAGCCAAGAACGAGCGCGGAGTGCAAATCGCCCAGGAGTTGATCAACAAAGAAAAAGTAACCGCTGCTGTCGGGTACATCAACACCGGCGTGGCGCTGGCATCGCAGCGCTTCTTCCAAGAAGCCAAAATCCCTGTAATGAACAACGTGGCTACGGGTTCTTTGGTTACCCACCAGTTTGACGACCAGCCTGAGAATTACATTTTCCGCAATGCTGCACACGACAGCATCCAAGCACCGATGATCGTAGAAGAAGCTGTGACGCGTCGCGGTTACAAAAAGGTCGCCATCTTGGCTGACTCCACCAACTATGGCCAACTTGGCCGTGCCGACTTGGAAACCGCTTTGCAGCTCAAAGGCGTGAAAGCCGTAGCGGTAGAGAAATTCAACGTTAAAGATGTAGACATGACCGCCCAATTGCTCAAGGCCAAAGAAGCCGGTGCCGAGGCCGTGCTGACCTACGCGATTGGCCCTGAGCTGGCGCAAATTGCCAACGGAATGACCAAGCTGGGCTGGAAAGTGCCCATGATTGGCAGCTGGACTTTGTCGATGGCCAACTTCATTGACAACGCAGGCCCAGGTGGCGAAGGCGCGCGCATGCCGCAAACCTTTATCCAGGAGCCCACCACGCCCAAACGCCAGTCTTTCATCATCAACTATTTGAAAACCTTCAACCCCAAGAACGCCCGCATTGACTCACCCGTTTCTGCAGCCCAAGGTTACGATTCGATTTACTTGTTGGTAGCCGCCATCAAGCAAGCTGGTGGAACCGAAGGTCCGAAGATCAAGGCTGCGTTGGAAGACTTGAAAACACCCGTAGAAGGTGTTATCACCACTTACACCAAGCCCTTTACCGCGAAAGACCATGAGGCTATCACCGCTAACATCCCCGTGTTCGGCGAAGTCAAAGGCCAACGCGTGGTGTACGCCTACCCTGAAGACCAAAAAATAGCCTCGCAAGTGCGTGTCAAAGACGCTAACGCCAAAGGCGCATTGGTTATCAAGAAGTAATTGCACCCGCTGCACAGCACCGCTCAAGCACACTGCTTGAGCGGTGCTTTTTTAAGCGCTATAGGTGCCAGTGCGCGTGCGCGGCTCGGCATCGACACTGTTATTCAAGGTTGAAACTATGGAAATCCTGCTCCAGCTCATTTACAGCGGTATCGCCCTTGGCATGATCTATGCGGTCATTGCGTTTGGCTACCAACTTACCTTTCAAACATCCGACACACTGAATTTTGGCCAAGGCGATGCGCTGATGCTGGGCGCCATGGTCGGCTTGACTTTAGTCACCGCTGGCGTGAACTACTGGCTGATGATTCCCTTGGTCATCGTTTTTGGTTTGGTGCAAGGCGGTATCGTGGAGCGCATTGGTGTGCGTCCTGCCATCAAGATCAAAAGTGAATTTGGTTGGATCATGTCCACCATTGCGCTGGGTATTATTTTCAAAAACGTAGCCGAAAACATTTGGGGCCGCGACGATTTGAAGTTTCCTTCTCCTCTGCCTGAGTCGCCCATCAAGGTGTTTGGTGCCAACGTACTGCCGATGGAGCTGCTGGTAGTAGCGGGTGCCGTATTCATGATGCTGGCCGTAGAATTTTTTAACCGTAAAACCATTTATGGCAAAGCCGTAGTGGCCACCTTCAATGACCGTGATGCTGCCAAGTTGATGGGCATCAACACCGGTTTGGTCATCACATTTTCTTATGCCTTGTCCTCTGCAACCGCTGGGTTTGCTGGCGTACTGATCGCACCGCTTACCCTCACAGGTGCCACTATGGGCGCGGTGCTGGGGCTGAAAGCTTTTGCCGTGGCCATCATTGGGGGTTTGACCAGCGGCATGGGCATCATCGTGGGCGGCATAATTTTGGGCATTGCTGAAACCACCACAGGTTTTTATATTTCTACCGGCTACAAAGATGTGCCCGGCTTGGTGCTGTTGCTGCTGGTGTTGGCCTTTAAGCCCGCTGGGTTGTTCGGCAAAGCCGCGATCAAGAAAGTTTAACGATGAACCGCAAGACATTGATTGCCGCTGTCATCGGCCTGGCACTGCTTGCTGCAGTGCCGCTGTTTACCAGCAACCCGTACTACGTGCACATGGTCGGTACGATCATGATTTACGCTATTTTGATCTTTGGTTTAGACATCGTGGTGGGATACACCGGCCAGGTGTCGCTTGGCCACGCTGGCCTGTTTGGCGTGGGGTCGTACACCGCTGGCGTGATGTTTATGAAGCTGGGCGCTCCGCTGTGGCTTATTATTCCTGCCAGTGTTACTGTGACCGCAGGCTTTGGTGCGCTGTTGGCTCTGCCTGCCTTGCGCGTATCGGGCCCCTACCTAGCGATGGTGACCTTGGCTTTTGGTACCATTATCCAAATATTGATCAACGAGATGACTTTCCTCACCGAAGGCCCACTCGGTATCAAAATTCCCAAACCTTCTCTGTTTGGCATGCAGCTGCATGAGAACGGTTTTTACTGGTTGGTGTTCGCGCTGATGACGCTTTCGCTCGTTGTGGTGCACCGCATTTTGAACTCGCAACTGGGCCGCGCGTTTGAGGCGTTGCGCGGCAGCCCTGTGGCATCTGACTGCATGGGCGTGTCGGTGTACCGTTATAAGGTCTACGCGTTTGTAATCAGCGCAGGCTTTGCTGGCTTGGCGGGTGCTTTGTATTCTTATTCAGAGCAGTACATTTCGCCCAACACGTACAACAATGAACTGACCGTGCTGTTTTTGCTGGCCGTCATTATGGGGGGTCGCAAAACCCGCTCTGGCGCATTGCTGGGCGCAGCCATCATAGTGATTTTGCCCAAGCTGCTGGATGACTTGGAGATGTTCCGCGTAGTGGCCTCGTCGCTGGCGCTGCTCATACTGGTTGGCGGTGCAATAGGCGTAGCAAAGAAAATCACAACACCCAAAGCCATGGCTATTCCGGTGATTGGCACTATGGCGTTGGCAGGCTTTTCCTTCTGGCTCCAATCAATCACTGACTGGCGGTTAAGCATCTTCGGTTTAATGATTTTGTTTGTTGTGTACTACCTGCAAGACGGCATAGTAGGCTTTGTACGCAGCTTGTTTTTCAAACGCAAAAGCACATCTATTGGCAACCAACTGGACGTTGGAGGCAGTAAGGATGCGCTCACGGTGGCTGCACGCGCGGGTTCGCAAGCCAACGGCGATGACCTGTTGGTTGCCAGCAATGTACTGATGCAGTTTGGCGGACTCAAAGCAATTAACAATGTAGACCTGCGTGTTAAGCGCGGTAGCATTCATGGTTTGATTGGTCCCAACGGCTCGGGCAAGAGCACCATGATGAACGTGTTGACCGGCATCTACGTGCCTACGGGCGGCACTATTGAGTTTGCGGGCCGCTCTGTGGTGGGCCGTACCTCATCGGACATTGCGTTGTCTGGCATTGCGCGTACTTTCCAAAACGTGCAGCTCTTTGGCGAGATGACTGCGCTGCAAAACATCCAGGTTGGCCTGCACCACAGCTTTGCCAGCAACATTGCCGATGTAGCCCTGCACACACCGCGCTACCAGCGCGAAGACAAGGCCGCCACCGAGCGCGGCCTAGGCTTGCTGCATTTTGTGGGCTTGTCTGATTTGGCTGCAGAAGAGGCGCGTAATTTGCCCTATGGCAAACAGCGCCTGTTGGAAATAGCCCGCGCCTTGGCGCTAGACCCGCAACTGCTGCTGCTTGACGAGCCTGCAGCTGGTTTGACTGCACCCGACATCAAAGAGCTGATCGCCATCATCCGCAAAATTCGCGACCACGGCATCACTGTGATTTTGATCGAGCACCATATGGACGTGGTGATGGAGTTGTGCGACACCGTTTCGGTGCTGGATTTTGGCCAGAAGATTGCCGAAGGCAAGCCTGCAGAGGTTCAGGCCAACGAAAAAGTGATCGAGGCTTACCTCGGCGGTACGGCACACTAAGGCGCAGAGGAACACACCATGTTAAGCATTAAAAACCTCCAGGCAGGCTATGGCAAAGTGCAGGTGCTGCACGGCATTTCGATGGAAGTGCCCAAAGGCAAAGTCGTCACTTTAATTGGCTCTAACGGTGCGGGTAAGACCACCACCATGCGCGCTGTGTCGGGCATGATCAAGCCCACCGCTGGCGAGATCAGCCTGCACGGCAAACGTGTGGACGGGATGGAGTCTTACACCATCGCCAAGCAAGGCCTTGCGCATTCTCCAGAAGGTCGCCGGGTCTTCGCCACCATGAGCGTGACCGACAACCTGATTTTGGGTGCTTTTCCGCGTCTTACGGGCAGCCGCCCCAAAGGTGATGTAAAGGCAGATTTAGAAAAAGCCTTAGAGCTTTTCCCAAGGCTTAAAGAACGGCGCACGCAATTGGCGGGCACCTTGTCTGGCGGTGAGCAGCAAATGCTGGCCATGGCCCGCGCAGTGATGCTCAACCCCGAGATAGTGCTGCTTGATGAGCCCTCAATGGGCCTGGCGCCCATTTTGGTGGAAGAGGTGTTCAATATCATCACGCGCCTTAAAGGCCAAGGCGTGACCATGCTACTGGTAGAACAGTTTGCCGCTGCGGCGCTGAAGGTGGCGGACTACGGCTATGTGCTGGAGAACGGGCGCATTTCAGTGCACGGCCCAGCAGACAAACTGCGCGATAATCCTGCAGTTAAGGCCGCTTACCTGGGCGGTTAAACCCGTATCAGCGCGGGTTTAACCGCTTGCATGCCTTGGTGTCACAATGTGAGCCAAGGCATTTTTATTTGGAGAACCTTATGCCCATTACCAAAGGCTACAAAGCTTTGCTGGCCGAAGCCAATGCCCAAATTAAAACCTACACGGTCAGCCAAGTGCAAGCCAAAATATTAGCAGGCAACGTGCAGTTGGTAGATATCCGCGATATTCGCGAGCTGGCGGCTGGCACCATGCCCGGCAGCGTGCATGCGCCGCGCGGTATGCTGGAGTTCTGGGTAGACCCAGACTCGCCCTACCACAAACCTATGTGGGCAGACGAGAGCAAAGAGTTCATTCTGTTTTGCGCCGCAAGCTGGCGCAGCGCACTCGCCACCCAAACTCTGCAAGACATGGGCATGGCCAATGTGGCGCATATGGACGGCGGCTGGGACGAGTGGGTCAAGCAGGGCGGCGCTAGCGAGACATTAGAAGAGCGCAAGGCCAAAAAAACATGATTTTTCAACTTGTGTACTATGCCCAATCAAATTGCGTGGCTCCGAACTAGGTAGCTACCAGCTAGGCAGCCTCAACCCATGCCGATATGGCGCTGTGCGCTGCCTCATAAGGTGAATAGCTGGGGTGTTGATTGGCAAAATTCTTAGTTGCTGCACCGAAGCGCGGCTCGTGCAGCAGCTCGTCTAGCCTGTCAGCCAGCAGCTGGGTGTCGGTGTTTCGGTAGGTGGCCAGCCCAAAGCTATGCTGCGCTACACGCCGCGCCAGCAGAGCCTGTTCGGCATGTTGGGCCAGTAGCAGCAAAGGCACACCAGCGCATAAACTTTGCCCAACCAAACCGACACCGCCATGCGTGACGACAGCATCCGCATCGGGCAGCAAGGTTTGCACGTTTACAGGCTGTGTGTACACCTGGAAATGCTTTGTAGTGTACGCGGCCACCTTGTCTTTGGGCCACTGGGGCACTACAGCAATCACTTCGCAGGCATGCTTTTTTAGCGCGTCCATCATTGGCTGTGTATGTTCTACCGAACCGTTGAGATAGCAAAACACCTTCTTGCTTGGGGTGTGAGAAGGGTGCCAATGGGTTTGTTTTAAATCTAGCGTGGCATTCCACAGAACACCCGCATAGCTTGTGCCCGCTTTGCGGTCAGCAAAATGGTCTATTTCTTGAAATGTAGACAGCTGTACGGCGTGGGGCGGGTACAGCGCCTCTAAATCAACGGCTGCCTGTGGGCCTAGCAGCTTGCGCAAAGCGCCAAACATGGCGGGCAAATGGACATGGGCTGCTTGCGCCCGTTGCACGGCTTGTGCATCCCAAGGGCGAAAACATACTGCTTGGTGAAAATACGGCGGCACGCAAAACCCTACGCTAGACACCACATAGGGCAGTTGCAAATAGTGCGCGGCATACACAGCCGCTGGCGCAAAGTCTAAAAGCAGTGCATCGCATGGCTGTTGCTCCAACAGTGCAGCCCAGCTGGCCAGCCATGTTTGCACCTGGGCAGGCTGGTCAAAGCCTTCGCACACATACCAGTCTGCATGCCCTACGGGCGTGGTGCTATCCCATTGGCTTGCGTTCAATTGCGGCGCTTGCAGGCAAGACCAACCTCGCGCAGCTAGCCATGGCGCGGCATGTGTGTAATTGCGTACAGCAAAGGTGACGTTTATTTTTTGATCGGCCAACGCGCTTGCTATGAGGTGCAGCCTGGAGAGATGCCCTAGGTTGCCGCCCAGTTCCCACACAATCAGTACGTGGCGCATCCCAAAGCCATGGTTTCAGGCTCTACAACCAGTTAGGTTGGGGGTTGGACTGACAACACGCACCGGTATCAGCTACTGCGCTGCATTGAAACATTGGGTAATCGTGGCGGAAGCAATCACTTCGGTCGGATTAAGAAACGTGTCTAAGTTGCTGTCTAAGCCAAACTCCGTCAGAATGCCTCCATACCCAAGGGGGCAACGTGGATCTAGGGCTACAGGTGGGACAGGCCGAGTTGTAATAACTGGTCCCGGTCTAAAACCAGCAATAATATTTGATACTTGTCGCAAATAATTCAGTCCATTCACCCCAGCGGGCCCTGCTGGGCCTACAGCCCCCACCGCGCCTGTAGCTCCGGTGGCGCCCGTGGCACCCGTTGCGCCCGCTGCACCGTTTAACCCTGCACTGCCTACAACTCCGTTGGTTGCATTGCATGCAAACGAGGTATTAACAACTTCAGTATCTTCCAGTATCTGGTTGGCATTGACATCGGGCCCTGACTGGAATTTACTACCCCCTGCAGGGCAGTTGTTGCCTGCAGCTTCTGCCACAAACCTGATAACGATGGGTTGTCCCGCCGAGCCTGATGGTGAGTCGCTACCGCCTCCGCAGCCTGCCAATACCAGCGCTGAACCAAGCATGGCTCCTTGTAAAGCGGTTTTTTTTGCACTACGGGTTGTGGATTTTTTCATAAACTGGATTACTCAGTTGAGATGTAAACACTTGGTCGCTGTTTCGCAAACTTGATATGGCTAAATTGCCGGTGGGACAGTGCAAACATACTGCCTGTCTGTAACCTCAGTGGCATCTAGCTGACCATTGGTTGGGTTACTGTCTAGCCCCACTTCTATCAAAAGACCCCCAGTGAACTGGCACTGCGTGTTGGTGATGGAGTTGGCGTTGCCCACGATGGTGGTTCGCTTAATAAGACCATTGATTACTTGCGCACTGGTACCTGACGGCCCCGTAGGCCCTTGTGGGCCCGCAACCCCCGTGGCCCCAGCAGCACCAGTGGCTCCTGTAGCGCCAGCTATACCTACCACGCCCGTGGTGCCTGCGGCTCCTGCAGCCCCCGCGGTGCCATTGCATACATAGCCTGTGTTGGTAACTTCTGCGTCTTCCAGTGCGCCGTTGCCATTGGTGTCTGAGCCGGCTTGCACACGGTTACCGCCAGCAGGGCAATTGTTGCCTACGGGCTCTACCGATGTACGCAGCGCAATGCCCACACCGGAAGTACCGTCTGCGCCTCCACAGGCTGCTAGCAGGGCTACTGTGCTTATTAGCAGGCCTAAGTTGAGCATACGGGGGTTAATGCAATGGATCACGGGCTTCATAGCGTGTTACCTTTGGGTGTTGGGCGCCTGGTGGTGCGCAAAATAGACGAAACTTCACTAACAAAACGAAAACACTTGGGTGGTTTTTAAAAAAATACTGCGTTACAGAATGTTAATTTCAATGTGCTGCGCAAAAGCCTGCCCCCCAAAAAGGCTTGGAAGTAGGTATTAGACAAGGTAACTTATGACAGTGCAAGCCGTGCTTTTTGACTGCGATGGGGTGCTGGTAGACAGCGAGCCCATCACCAATGGCGTGCTGCACAGCATGCTGGGTGAGCTGGGCTGGCGCATGACTGCTGACGAATGCTTTGCCACTTTTGTGGGCCACGCAGTGGTAGACCAAGCACCGTTGATTGAGCTGCATACCGGCCAGCCAGTTACCCAAGAGTGGCTGGCGCTGTTCAAAGCACGCCGTGATGTAGCGCTGCTGGCCAAGCTTCAGGCTACGGCGCATGTGCATGGTGCGGTGGCGACGCTGCACCATGCACTGGCAGGGCGCATTGCCGTGGCTTCTGGCGCTGACCATGAGAAGGTGATTTTGCAACTGACCAAAGTAGGTTTGCTGCCACATTTTGCAGGCCGCACTTTCAGCGGCATGGAGCAAGCACGCAACAAACCGCACCCCGACGTGTACCTGGCCGCAGCTGCAGCGCTGGGTGTGCCGCCCGCACGCTGCGCTGTGGTGGAAGACACACCCAACGGCGCACGCGCTGGTGTGGCAGCTGGTGCCACTGTGTGGGGCTACGTGCCGCTAGGGAAACACCACGCCACAGCGGCGGCGCTGCAGGCTGTAGGGGTAACGCGGTTTTTTAGCAGCATGGCCGATTTACCCGCCTTGCTAGGGCTGGTGTGATGCGCCTGCTGCGGCGCAGTCGCGTCAAAATCTGGCACAATCGGCCTAGTTGACGTTTACGTAAACGTCAACTAAACTTTCACCTGGCGAAATAACCCGAGACACTGCCATGCCCGTGCTAGAGACACACCTGAATACCCGCTCGGCTGATTTCTTGGCCAATGCTGCTGCTATGCGCACGGTGGTTAGCGACCTGCGCCAGCGCATTGCGGCAGCGCAGCAGGGCGGTGGCGACGCGGCGCGCGCCAAGCATGTGGCACGCGGCAAGCTGCTGCCACGTGACCGAGTCAACATGCTGCTAGACCCCGGCACCCCTTTTTTAGAGATTGCCCCCCTGGCCGCCCTGGGCATGTACCCCGGCACTGACGGCGCCGACAGCGCACCTGCAGCGGGTGTGATTGCCGGCATTGGCCGCGTCAACGGCATTGAATGCATGATTGTGTGCAACGATGCCACCGTCAAAGGCGGCACTTACTACCCGCTCACGGTAAAAAAGCATTTGCGGGCCCAAGAAATTGCCGAGCAAAACCGTCTGCCTTGCATCTACCTGGTGGACTCGGGCGGTGCCAACCTGCCCAACCAGGACGAAGTGTTCCCAGACCGCGATCATTTTGGCCGCATTTTCTACAACCAAGCGCAAATGAGCGCGCAGGGCATTGCCCAAGTGGCGGTGGTGATGGGCAGCTGCACCGCAGGAGGTGCCTACGTGCCCGCCATGAGCGATGAAACCGTGATTGTGAAAAACCAAGGCACCATTTTCTTGGGTGGCCCGCCTTTGGTAAAAGCGGCAACCGGTGAAGTGGTTAGCGCCGAAGACTTGGGCGGCGGCGACGTGCACACACGCCTGTCAGGTGTAGCCGACCATTTGGCCAACGACGACACCCATGCCCTAGGGATTGCACGCAATATAGTGCTAAATTTAAAGCAAAATCAGCTTGTCGCCCAAGGAAATGCTACGCAAGTAGCTATTACTAATATAGCATGTCCCAGGTTCGCTGCACAAGAGCTGTATGGCGTGATTCCCGTGGACACACGCAAACCGTTTGATGTGCGCGAGATCATTGCGCGCATTGTCGACGGCAGCGAATTTGACGAATTCAAAGCACGCTTTGGCACCACCTTGGTCACCGGTTTTGCCAAAATCGAGGGCATGGCGGTAGGTATTATTGCCAACAATGGTATTTTGTTCAGCGAATCTGCACAAAAAGGTGCGCACTTTATCCAGCTGTGCTGTCAGCGCAAAATTCCACTGGTGTTTTTGCAAAATATCACTGGCTTTATGGTGGGCCGCAAGGTCGAAAACGAAGGCATTGCACGCCACGGCGCCAAGATGGTGACTGCAGTGGCCACAGCCAATGTGCCCAAGTTCACCGTCATCATTGGCGGCAGCTTTGGCGCAGGCAATTACGGCATGTGTGGCCGCGCCTTTGGCCCGCGCTTTTTGTGGATGTGGCCCAATGCGCGCATCAGCGTGATGGGCGGCGAGCAAGCCGCCTCGGTGCTGGCCACCGTCAAGCGCGATGGCATCGAAGGCAAAGGCGGCCAGTGGAGCGCTGACGAAGAAACCGCATTCAAAGCGCCCATCAAAGCCCAGTACGAAGCCCAAGGCCACCCGTATTACGCCACTGCGCGCCTGTGGGACGATGGCATTATTGACCCCGCCGACACCCGCCGCGTGCTGGCACTGGGCCTGGCCGTAGCGCAAAACGCACCCATACCCGAGCCCAAGTTTGGTATTTTCAGAATGTAAACCATGAACCCTACAGAGCATTTTTCAACACTGGCCCGCTACAACGGGTGGGCCACGCAGCGCCTGATAGAAGCCTTAGGCGAGCTGGATGATGATGCTTACCGCAAAGATGTGGGGCTGTTTTTTAAATCGATTCACGGCACGTTAAACCATTTACTGGTGGCTGAGCATTTGCTGTGGTACCCGCGTTTTGCCAAAGGTATTTCGCCCAAATTAACCGAGGATATGGAGGCCGAACCTGTACGCGAGCGGCTGGGCCAAGCGCTCAAAGGTAGCGCCGGCAATTGGCCGCCCTTAATCGCCTCTTGGCCTGCCGAGCGCTTTGAGGGCAAACTGGCTTACACCACCACCAATGGCCAAGCTTTAGTGCTGCCGTTTGCAGCCACGCTGACCCATGTGTTTAACCACGGCACACACCACCGTGGGCAGATCACAGCAGCGCTAACCTTGCTGGGGCAGCCTTGCCCAGTGCTGGATTTGGTGTACTTTTTGCAACAAAATAGTTCACAATAAAACCTAACTAATAACTTGGAGATATTGTCTTGTTTGTCCTGAAAAAACTCATCCTATTGCTCAGCGCCTTGGTGATGGTCGGCTGCGCAACCGTTACGGGCGGAGGAAATTCTCAGGCCATTTCAGTCAGCACCGTTAATGAATACGGAAAAACTGTCGATGGAGCAGCTTGCAATATACATAACGACAAAGGAAATTGGAAGCTCTCGTCGCCTGAGCAAGTAACGATCACGAAATCTAGTAAACCGATTCTTGTTCGGTGCGAAAAAGCGCCATCACTGCCGGGTACAGCGACGGTGGAGTCTTCTGTAAGGGGGGCCATGTTTGGCAACCTCATTGCAGGGGGGCTCATTGGTGCTGCGATTGACCATTCCTCTGGTGCTGCATACGAATATCCTGAATCCATCAAAGTAATGCTTGGCATCGCAACGGGTTACAAGATGCAATTTGACAATAGAAAGGGCGCCGACAAAACGCCCATTACGCGCATGTTGCCCCCGACTACAGGTTTTGCACCCGTCAAGGATGTTGATAAACTTCCAATTCAAGACGTGGCAACAGCTAAGGCGTACACTGATTTTTTGAATTACAAAGGCCCCAAAGCATTTGCGGTGTCTCAAGATAAAGCTACAGGCTGGGCTTTAGGCATCATGGCCGCCGATAACAAAGACCAGCAAGCAAGGGATCCTGGTGAACGTGCTCTTGCAAACTGCAGGCGCAGGGCAATAACCCCATGTGTTTTGTATGCTGTGGATGAAGAGGTTGTCTATACCCAACCAAATTTTGCGGCCACCGCAGTGGAGCCAGCCAGACCTCAAACCGCTGTGACACTGACCGGGAATGAAGCAAGTAATCAACCTGCAATGATTGCAACTGGATTTGCAAATATTAACGATGTTGACGCTATTCCCTTCATCAGCGACAAAGGCCGCGAAGGGTATCGCGAATGGTTGACCAAACCCACACCAAAGGCCTTTATCATTTCTGATAAGGGTTACTGGGCAAGCACATGGGGAATTAATCCGCAAAATCCCGATGAGCCTAAAGACCCAACAGAAAGAGCGCTGCAACGATGCGCAAAGGCAAACAATGCGCCCTGTAGACTTTATGCGGTCAATGGCGCTGTTATTTTTCTCAAAGAAGCGCAGCCAGTTGGAGCGCCCAACACACCCTTTGCCGAAACCAAGCCCGCAGCGAAATAAATGCCCATGAGCCTCCAACTCGATTTGTCAGCGCATGTTGCAACCTTGACGCTTAATCGCCCCGATGTGCGCAATGCGTTCAATGATGATTTGATAGCCGAAATTACGCAAGCATTTCAAGAGCTTGGGTCGCAAGATAATGTGCGTTGCATCGTGCTGGCTGCTAAGGGCGCTGCATTCTGTGCAGGGGCAGATTTGAATTGGATGCGACGGATGGCAGATTACTCCCCGGAGGAGAATTTCTCAGATGCGCGCAAGCTGGCCGACATGCTGCGCGTGATCTACGAGTGCCCCAAGCCCACAGTAGCGCGCGTGCAGGGGGATGTGGTTGCGGGCGGCATGGGCTTGGTGGCGGCCTGCGATATGGCGGTGTCGGTAGATTCAGCGCATTACTGCTTAAGCGAAGTCAAGCTGGGCTTGATTCCGGCCACTATCAGTCCGTATGTGATTCGCGCCATGGGTGCACGGGCGGCGCACCGCTATTTTTTAACCGCCGAGCGGTTTACTGCAAGCGAGGCCTTACGCATAGGTTTTGTGCATGAGATAGTGGCAGTAGATCAACTCGATACCAAAGTGGCTGAAATCACCCAGGCGCTGTGCAACGCCAGCCCCCACGCGGTGAAAGTGTGCAAAAAGTTGCTGCAAGACGTGGCGCAGCGTGAAATTGGCCAACCCTTGATCGCCCAGACCGTTGCGGGTATAGCCGACATACGCTCTAGCCCAGAAGGCAAAGAGGGCGTAGCGTCATTTTTGCAAAAGCGCAAGCCTAGCTGGCTTTAAGCAGTTGCAACCCACTTTACCCAAGTAGCCACTATGGACACCCTTTTTTCCAACCTGCAGCAGTTAATGGCGGGCCTGTTTGCCAGCGGTGGTGATGTAGCTGGCAGCGCAGGCAGTGCATTAAAAGGTTTGGACATGGCGGGTTTGGCGGCTTTGGCTGCGGCCTTGGGCTGGGCCAGTGGCATCAGGTTGTACCTGGTGGTGTTTATCACCGGGCTGGCAGGCTATTTTGGTGTGATCCCGTTGCCCAGCGGGCTTAGCGTGCTGCAGCATCCGGCCATGTTGGCGGGCAGCGGTGCCATGCTGTTTGTTGAATTTTTTGCCGACAAAATCCCCGGTGTGGATTCGCTCTGGGACATGGTTCACACCGTCATCCGCGTGCCCGCAGGTGCTGCACTGGCAGCTGGTGTGTTTGGGGCCGATAGCGCCACCATGGGCATGGTGGCAGGTTTGCTGGGCGGCACCCTGGCCGCTACATCGCATGCCGCCAAAGCCACTACGCGCGCGGCCATCAACACGTCGCCCGAGCCGTTTAGCAACATTGCCATGAGCCTGGTGGAAGAGGGCGGCGTGATGGGCATGATGTGGCTGGCCACCAACTACCCACTTACCTTTGGTGTGGTGCTGTGCGTAGTGCTGGCGGTATCAGTAGTGCTGATCGTGGTGCTGCTTAAATTTCTTAAAGCCATAGTGCGCCGCGTATCTGAATTTTTTTCTGATACCCCAAGGACTGCTTGATGTTTAAAAAAATACTGATCGCCAATCGCGGCGAAATTGCCTGCCGCGTAGCTGCCACTTGCGCGCGCATGGGTGTGCGCACCGTAGCGGTGTATTCGACTGCTGACGCGCAAGCCAAACATGTAGCTGCATGTGACGAGGCCGTGTACATCGGCGTGCCGGGCAGTGAAAGCGGTGGCAATGCCCCCAAAGACAGCTACCTGCGCTGGCAAGCCATCATTGAGGCTGCCAAGGCCACAGGTGCGCAGGCCATTCACCCAGGCTACGGTTTTTTAAGCGAAAACGAAGAGTTTGCGCAGGCCTGTGCTGACGCGGGACTGGTATTTATTGGCCCGCCACCGTCAGCTATCAAAGCGATGGGGCTGAAAGCGGAGTCCAAGCAGCTGATGGAAAAAGCGGGCGTGCCGCTCGTGCCCGGCTACCACGGTGCGGGGCAAGATGCCGCTATGCTGCGCATAGAAGCTGACCGCATTGGCTACCCTGTGCTGATCAAAGCCAGCGCAGGCGGCGGCGGCAAAGGCATGCGCGCGGTCGACAAGTCTGCTGACTTTGACGCTGCGCTGCAAAGCTGCAAGCGCGAAGCCATCAACAGTTTTGGCGATGATGCGGTGCTGATAGAAAAATACGTGCAACGCCCACGCCACATTGAGATTCAGGTGTTTGGCGATGCGCATGGCAACTACGTGTATTTGTTTGAGCGTGATTGCAGCGTGCAGCGCCGCCACCAAAAGGTGTTGGAAGAAGCGCCCGCACCGGGCATGACGCAAGCCATGCGCGCGCAGATGGGTGCAGCGGCGGTGGCAGCGGCTAAATCAGTCAACTACCAAGGCGCAGGCACGGTGGAATTTATCGTGGAGCAACTAGAAGGACGACCCGACGCAGGGCCGCCCCAAGGCGGGTCAACCCTCACGGGGGGCAGCGCAGCACACGCAGTGGCAAGCGTGGGGGCTCGTTTCTTCTTCATGGAAATGAACACACGCTTGCAGGTAGAGCACCCGGTGACCGAGGCGATTACGGGGTTGGATTTGGTAGAGTGGCAACTGCGTGTGGCCAGCGGCGAAAAGCTGCCACTGCAGCAAGACCAGTTGCGCATCACAGGCCACGCGATTGAGGCGCGCATTTGCGCAGAGAACCCAGACAATAACTTTCTACCCGCTACTGGCACGCTGCAGGTGTACGCCAAGCCCGTGCACACTGCCTTTGTCCGGCCTGACGATGGCACGGACGTAGTGCGCATAGACGATGGCGTGCGCCAGGGTGATGCTATTTCACCGTTTTATGACTCGATGGTGGCCAAGCTGATCGTGCATGGCGCTACGCGGCAAGAAGCTTTGGCCAAGCTAGACAAGGCGTTGAGCCACACACATATCGTAGGCTTGCAAACCAATGTGCAGTTTTTGCGCCACGTGGTGCAAAGCCCATCGTTTGCTGCAGCCAACTTAGACACTGGGCTTATCCCGCGCGAGGCGGCGGTGTTGTTTAACCAAGAAATGCTGGGTGCTGCATACGCAGCGGCTGCGCACATTGCACACACCGTGCTGGCCGAGCGTGCTGCGCAAAGCGCTAACCCATTTGGCCGCAGCGATGGCTGGCGCGCGTTTGGCACGCACACACGGCGCTTTGCTATGGAGTTTCATGATCAGCCCGTGTTGGCTGAACTGGGCTATTTGCACGATGGTGCATTGCACCTGCAGGTGGGCGATGCGGCCGGTGTGCTGGGCTGTACAGGCCAACCTGGCGGCGCTGTTACGGTAGATTTTTCCGGGCAGCGTTTTGAGGCTTCGATCTATCAAGTTTTAGTGCCAAAAGGCGTTGAAGTCCACGTATTTACTGCTCAAGCAGCTACGAAAATTAGCGTACTTGACCCCTTCTTGCAACTGGCCGACAGCAGCGCGGCAGCGGGCCGCCTGACTGCACCCATGCCAGGCAAGGTGGTATCGTTTGCTGTGAAGGCGGGTGATCCAGTCAAAGCTGGTCAAACCTTGGCAGTGATGGAGGCCATGAAGATGGAGCACACCATCGCTGCGCCCAAAGACGGCACGGTGGCCGAGCTGCTGTATGCACCCGGCGACCAAGTGGCCGAAGGTGCGGAGTTGTTAACTTTATCGGTGTAGCGGTATGCGGATTACGTTTTGCTGTGTTGACTCTAAACCTGAGCCTTGGTTAGAAGGCTTGCGCACAGCACTGCCGGATGCCGAGGTATCCCTGTGGCAGCCAGGCGCACCACAAGCTGACTACGCGGTCGTATGGGCACCACCGCAGCAGTTTTTTGGCGAGCAGCCTGCACTGAAAGCTGCGTTCAACACGGGCGCAGGCGTGGATGCCTTATTAAAGTTGCGTATCGCGCCGCAGACGCAGATCGTGCGCCTGGACGATGCGGGCATGTCGGTGCAAATGGCTGAATATGTCTGCCATGCCATTATTCGGCACTTTAGAGAGCTGGATGCCTATGAAGCCGACACGCACGCAGGCAAGTGGTCGTTTCGCAAACCGC
>JAYSRE010000255.1:0-2407 GCA_043721235.1 Polaromonas sp.
TTGGACTAACACCTTGAGAGACAAATCAGCTGCTACGGCATTCTCTTATTGACTTTGTAGCTATTAAATACATAGCAATCCGGCTTCTGACAGGTCTGATAACCGGATCACGCCCAAGCTACACTCCAGACCGTGCCGTTTTAGCGGCTGGAGTGTTGGATATGACTTGGGAATTACAGGGGTTTGCGCTGCTGGCGCTGACGGGGCAGCATATGGCCCACCGCTTCAACACAATGGTGCCGTGCGCATGAGCAGCACCATCTTGGCGCCGCGCATCGAGGGGCGTATTCAGGTGATTCGTGGCCTGCGGGTGATGTTCGATGTGGACTTGGCTGCACTGTATGGCGTGCCCGCATGAGCGCGCCATTGGAGCCACACATCGCCAGCCGCATTTTGCTGCTGCGCGAGCAGCGGGTGATGCTGGACGCCGACCTAGCCACCTTGTATGGCGTTGAAACGCGGGTACTGGTGCAGGCCATCAAGCGCAATGCGGTGCGGTTTCCGGCGGATTTCATGTTTCAGCTCTCGGCTGAGGAGTTTGCCAACTTGAGATCACAGTTTGTGATCTCAAGTTCGGGCACCAACACTGGCGCTAACCCGGGTTACGGTGGTCGGCGTTACGCACCCTATGCGTTTACTGAGCAAGGCGTGGCGATGCTGTCTACCGTGCTGAACAGTGAGCGGGCGGTGGTGATCAATATCGAGATCATGCGTACCTTCGTTAAGGTGCGCACGCTGGCCAGCACGCATCAGGACTTGGCCAGGCAGCTGTCTGAGCTGCAAGACAAGACGGAGGCGCTAACGATGAGCCATGACACCTTTAGCCGCAATACGCGCAACCAACTGCGCCAGGTGTTCGATGCGCTGCGTGAACTGACTACGCCGCCTGAGCAGCCCAAGCGGCCGATTGGGTTTGTGACCCCGCAGGACAAGCCCAGCAAGCCCGCCAGCGCTCAGTCAAAAGCCATTAAGGCTGAGCGGAGCAAGAGGACTTAGCACCAATCCAGCGGCTAAAAAATAAAGCCACTCAGAACCCCAAAGCTTTGGCGGCTGGCAAGGGGCGCGGGTTGCTTTTTGTTTTGAAAGGGGACGCGTACGGGGCAACCAGATGTATTCAAGCCTGCCGCTTGCGCTTGCGCCGCCGTTGCCGTATTCACCCAGCAGGGCGTAACCGATCTGCCCTTGGTCCCAGGTGTAGCGGACGATGTGGGCGGGGTTGCAGCCGCAAATACTACTAAATTCATAGGGTATAGCCTCCGTAAATGCTGCCGCAGAGCACTTTTTTGTTCTGAAGAATTGGCTTGGATGCTTGCTTACCCTTCGGGCGTGCGGTCTGCTGCGCTTGGGTTTTAGCTGGGCAGTTGAGAGCATGGGGAAATGTTAGCTTGATTGGGGTGCGCGGGGTTGCAGGTGGCTCTTTTGTTTCAGATACTGATGCACTATCGCAGGCGAGAACCATCAGGATTAATGGCCTCCTCATCCTTTCTTGTCGGGTAGTACACCTTCTTCTTTTCATGTTCATAAAAGATGATTCCGTGGATGCCTTTCGCCTCGGATTTCTTGACTCGGCGCTGCCAAATATTCTTGAATGCCACGTCGAGCAGTTGGCGGTCGCCCTCTGCATAAATTTCGTCAATGAAAGCAATGTCGCTCCCCTCAGGAAATACTAATGCAAACTCGTCATCAGTAGCTGAGAAGATGTCGTAAACGCAATTCTGTGCGCCGTCAATGATTTGGATATTTTTCATACTCACCACTTCGGCTTAACATTTCTGTAGTCGCCCCCAGGAGTTTGGACGTCCCAATGCGGGCCACCATGCGCATTGCCGCCTTGCCCTGTTGGACACCAAACATCGCCCTTAGAGTCTTGCCACCCGTAACCTGACCCTCCCTTACCAGGATTCGGATTAGGTACCCAGCTGTCACCGCCTTTAGGACTTTTGAATCCGTCAGCCTCAGTCGGTTTGCCTGGCGCCTTTGGTCCATCGGGGTCGTACGCATTTTCCGGTGGCTTAGCAAACATTCGATCAAGACCATAGCCAGCCAAGGCGCCAGCACCTAACCCAAGCAGCCCACCAGCAACGGCACCGGGAGGGCCGCCAAGTGCAAATCCACCAGCCGCGCCTAGTCTTGCACCAGCCATTGCCTGTAAGCCATTGGGGTCGGTGTACGACAGCGCATTCCCCTCCACATACCCAAACCTATTGAATCCCCCACCCAACCCAATCGGATCATTCTGCGTATACCTGCCCTGCGCCGAGTTGTAAGTCCTGAAGGTGTTGTAGAACAAGCCAGTCTCAAAGTCAAAATACTGCCCCGGCATTCTCAGGTTGAACGTGATCGCTGGTGTGGTCGCCTGCAGCCGTGCGTTCGTTGTCGGGTCTTGCGTATAGGCGTTGTTGGGGTT
>JAYSRE010000256.1:0-2407 GCA_043721235.1 Polaromonas sp.
CGTTTAAATTCCACGCCTATGCGCTGCTGGCCGCGCAGCATCAGCAGGTCTAGCTCGGCGCCTTGGTGGGTGGCCCAAAAGTAGGCTTCGTCGGGCTGGGCAATGCGCAAAATCTGCTCTAGCGCAAAGCCTTCCCAGCTTGCACCTGCGCGTGGGTGCGTCACCAACTCGGGCAGGGTCTTAATGCCCATCAGCGTGTGCAGCAGGCCAGTGTCTCTAAAGTAGATTTTGGGTGCTTTGACTTGGCGCTTGCCCAGGTTTTCATGCCACGGCTGGAGCTGGCGGATCATGAAGGTTTGGGTTAGGCCATCCATATAGCGGCGCACTGTTGACTCATTGACACCCATAGATTGCGCAGGGTGTGCAGCATTCCAGATTTGACCGTGAAAATGGGCCAGCATCATCCAAAAGCGCAGCATGGCAGGCATGGGCACATTGATGCCAAACTCTGGCAAGTCAGAGCGCAAAAATCGGTCGATGGCTCTGTCGCGCCATTCATGGCTAAATTCATCACTGGGTGCCAAATAGGCCGCCGGGAAACCACCGCGCAGCCACAGTCGGTCTACGTCTGTTTGACCAACCCCTGTTTCATCGAGTGAAAAACCCGACAGCTCTAAGCTGGCAATACGCCCCAGCAGGCTTTCGCGCTGCTTAAGCAGCTGCGGTGCAGCACTGCCCAGTACCAAATACTGTCCGGGTTTGTTGATGTGCGTAGGGCGGTCTATCAGGCCGCGCAGCACCTGAAACAAACCGGGTGCGTTTTGCACTTCGTCAATTACCACCAAGCCATCCAGTCGGCTCAGTGTTTCTGCAGGGTTGGCCAACAATGCTCTGGCGTAGGGCAACTCAAGATCAAAATAGTTGGGATGGTCTTGGGGCAAAAATTGACGCGCCAAGGTTGTCTTGCCCACCTGTCTGGGGCCAACTAGCTCTACCGCCCTGAAAAAAGACAGCAGTTTCCGGACGTGTTCAACGGGTCTGGGTCGTTCAATCATGCCTCAGTCTAGCATAATTTACCATGAAGATCCCGCATGCCATGCGGGATCTTCATGGTGTTTACACGCCTCCTGGCAACACCGCCCACAGCGGCACCGCCTCTACACCCTCACCCATGGGGTAGCGATGCAGGCCGGGGTAAACCACGTACAGCGCGTCCAGCTTCAGGTCGTGCATGGCAATGCGCATGCTTTTGGTGATGGTGGGGGCGTCAGCCCGTTTGAATTCCACGCCTATGCGCTGCTGGCCGCGCAGCATCAGCAGGTCTAGCTCGGCGCCTTGGTGGGTGGCCCAAAAGTAGGCTTCGTCGGGCTGGGCTATGCGCAAAATTTGCTCTAGCGCAAAGCCTTCCCAGCTGGCACCACACAAGGGGTGGGCCAGCAGCTCAGGCAGGGTTTTGACGCCCATCAAGTTGTGCAGCAAGCCCGTGTCGCGAAAGTAAAGCTTGGGCGCTTTAACTTGTCGCTTGCCCAGGTTTTCGTGCCAAGGCTGTAGCTGGCGAATCATGAAGGTTTGGGTTAAATAGTCCAGATAGCGGCGCACCGTGGTTTCGCCAATGCCCAGTGATTTAGCAGGTTCGGCGGCGTTCCAGATTTGCCCATGGTAATGCGCCAGCATGCGCCAAAAGCGCAGCATCATGGGCACAGCGATGTTCATGCCCAGCAGCGGCAAATCACCTTGCAAGTAGCGCTGCACGGCATCTTGCCGCCACAGCGCGCTGATATTGTCATCCGGGGCCAAATAGGCCTCAGGAAACCCGCCGCGCAGCCACAAGCGGTTGACCACGTCGTGGCTGGTTCCTACTTCGCGTATATCAAAGCCCGCAACCTCCAGCGTTACGGCCCGGCCCAACAGCGACTCGGTGCGGTGCATTACACGTGGGGCAGCACTGCCAAGCAGCAAGTACTGGCCGGGGCGGTTAATGTGCGTGGGCCGGTCTATCAAGTAGCGCAACACCTCGAATAGCTTGGACAGGTGTTGCACTTCGTCAATGACGATCAAGCCTTGTAGATCTTGCAGGGCAGCAACGGGATTGGCCAGCCGCTTGCGCGCGCCTTCGTCTTCTAGGTCAAAGTAGTTGGGAGAGTTGGTGTCTATCAGGTGCCGGGCAATGGTGGTTTTGCCTACTTGGCGAGGGCCTACAAGCTCCACCGCGCGGAATGCACCGAGCAGATAACGTAGCTGTGAAATCAGGGCATCGCGTTCGATCATGGCCTGATTATAATGTTTTTACCATGAAAATCCACCATGGCATGGAGGATTTTCATGGAAGTAGGACAATTTATCCATGAAACTCGAAACTGTAACGTTCGAATTTCGTGGATACACGACGCTTAAACGTCAATATTCGCCGCTCTTAAAGCATTCGTCTCAATAAACGCCCTACGCGGCTCTACGTCGTCGCCCATCA
>JAYSRE010000257.1:0-6010 GCA_043721235.1 Polaromonas sp.
TGAAAACGCCACCTTTGCCGTCAGCGATTTCCGCAATGAACAGCTCGGTGAAGTTTTGGCGATGGCCTTGGCGCTTTTGGTAGTGCTTGCGACGGCGCATTTTAAAAATGCGAATCTTGTCACCACGACCATGCGCCACGATAGTGGCTTTGATGGCTGCGCCGGGAACCAAAGGTGCGCCAATCAAAAGCTCAGCGCCGTGACCGACTGCTAAAATTTGATCCAACACAATCTCTTGGCCTACGTCCGCAGCGATCTGTTCTACTTTAAATTTTTGGCCAGCAGCAACTTTGTATTGTTTGCCACCGGTTTTTACGACCGCGTACATAAGAACCTCTTAGAATAAATGTCTATATGAGTGTCCGCAGACCAATTTCTGCAGAGCCTTAAATTATAGCATGGTGAGTGAATACTGACAAATTAAGCTATCCACCACCACTGCGAGGGAAAAATATACGGTGCAGTTCCTATAATTAAGCTTTTGTTTGTTAAACCTTTAAGTCCTAACCCAGCCGTTTTATTGTGTCTGCCTCCTCCAGTACCACCGCCGCTGCATTGCAGCTAGTTGCCAATGATATGGCCGAGGTTGACACAGTGATTGCCCTGCGGCTGGACTCTGGCGTGCCTCTGGTGGGGCAAGTAGCGCGTTATATTATTTCTGCCGGGGGCAAACGCTTGCGGCCTGCGCTGCTGCTGCTGCTGTGCGGCGCCTTAGGCTACCGCCAGCCTCAGCGGTTTAACCTAGCGGCGGTGGTCGAATTCATCCATACTGCCACGCTCTTGCACGACGATGTGGTGGACGACTCCGCGTTGCGGCGGGGCCATTCCACCGCCAATGAGGTATTTGGCAACCCTGCAAGTGTCTTGGTAGGCGATTTTTTATACTCCCGCGCCTTCCAGATGATGGTTGACAGCGGTCAAATGCGGGTGATGGAGATTTTGGCTGAGGCCACCAACGTGATTGCTGAAGGCGAAGTGTTGCAGCTGATGAACATGCACGATGCCTCGCTCGATGAAGCGGGCTATTTGCGGGTGATTCGCTCCAAAACCGCCAAGCTGTTTGAGGCCAGCGCCCGGCTGGCTGCGGTGCTGGCCGCCAGCTCACCTGAAGTGGAAGAGGCTTGCGCAGCTTACGGCCAAGCGCTAGGGACAGCTTTTCAGGTGATCGACGATGTACTGGACTATGACGGTGATGCCGCTGAAATGGGGAAAACCGTAGGCGATGACCTGCGGGAGGGCAAAGCTACGCTGCCTTTAATCATGGCCATGCAGCGCGCAAGCCCCAGTGATGCACAGCTGGTGCGCCAAGCGATAGAAACTGGCGGTATCGACCAGCTAGACCGGGTGCTGCAGATTGTGCGCGGCAGTGGCGGCCTGGATGCCGCCCGCCAAGCGGCGGGTACTGAAGCCCAGCGCGCCATAGACGCGTTGGCATTGCTACCCAACACCCCTTACAAAGAAGCATTATTGCTACTGGGCGAGCAGTTACTAGAGCGCAGAATGTAGTTTTAGGGCTTCAAGGCTTGGCAAGGCAGGCCATTACTGGCAAAAAAGCCACACATAGGGGCACCATCCGGTGCTTTGCACATGCAGGCAGTGCGAAGCGAAATTGGTTTACAGGTAAGCTCTGTTGGACTAAGGTCTGGCATGTTGTATGCTCAGAGCTATTGAATAGTAGTAACTAACCGCTTCACCTAGACAGATATTGCATGGCCGCTGTAGACACCCCCACCAGCCTTAATCCTGCGGGCACCCTGCCAGGGCTAGGCCGCGCCTTGGTTATGGCGGGCAAGCTGGCCCAAAAAACCGCTGAAGACATCTATAAAAAATCCCAAGCCAGTCGCACTAGCTTTATTGCTGAATTGACGGGCTCAGGCACAGTATCCGCGTCTGATTTAGCCCACACTATGTCGGTGGCCTTTGCCGCACCCTTGCTGGATTTGGATGCGATTGACGTATCGCGCCTGCCCAAGGGCTTGTTAGACACCAAGCTGTGCCAAAGTCTGCGGGTCGTCGTTTTAAGCAAACGCAACAATCGATTGATCGTAGCTACCGCCGACCCTTCCGACCAAGTGGGTGCTGAAAAGATCAAGTTTTCTACCCAAATGGGCACAGACTGGGTCATAGCAGAGTACGACAAGCTGTCCAAGCTGGTAGATGCCACCAGTGTGAGCGCCAACGAAGCAATGGAAGGCATGGTGAGCGGCGACTTTGAGTTTGACGAAGCCAGCATGGAAGTGGCCAGCGAAGATGATCCAGACACTGGCGCTACCGATGTCGAAGATGCGCCTGTTGTTAAGTTTTTGCAGAAAATGCTGATCGATGCCTTCAATATGCGGGCCTCTGACCTGCATTTTGAGCCCTACGAACATACCTACCGTGTGCGTTTTCGGGTGGATGGCGAGCTGCGCGAAATTGCGTCACCCCCTGTGGTGATCAAAGAAAAACTGGCTTCGCGCATTAAAGTTATTTCTCGGTTGGATATTTCTGAAAAACGCGTCCCCCAAGACGGCCGCATGAAGATGAAAATGGGCCCTAATAAAGTGATTGACTTTCGCGTCAGCACTTTACCCACCATGTTCGGTGAAAAGATCGTGATCCGTATTTTGGATCCGTCCAGCGCCAAGCTGGGTATTGACGCTCTTGGCTACGAGAAAATTGAAAAAGACCGCCTGTTGGCAGCTGTCGAGCGGCCCTATGGCATGGTGCTAGTCACCGGGCCTACCGGCTCGGGTAAAACCGTGTCGCTTTATACCTGCCTGAATTTACTGAACAAACCAGGCGTCAATATTTCTACCGCCGAAGACCCCTGCGAGATTAACTTGCCTGGGGTCAATCAAGTTAACGTGAACGACAAAGCAGGTTTGACGTTTTCCGTTGCACTCAAATCGTTTCTGCGGCAAGATCCCGACGTGATCATGGTGGGTGAAATTCGTGACCTGGAAACTGCAGACATTGCCATCAAAGCTGCGCAGACGGGCCACATGGTTCTGAGCACTTTGCACACCAATGACGCGCCAACCACACTCACGCGCATGCGCAACATGGGCATTGCGCCCTTTAATATTGCCTCTAGTGTAATTTTGATCACGGCGCAGCGACTTGCACGCAGGCTATGCCCCAATTGCAAAAAGCCCGCTGACATTCCCTACGAAAACTTGGTTGAAGCTGGCTTTAAAGAAGACGATGTTGATGGCAGCTGGACGCCCTACCAACCGGTGGGTTGTTCTATGTGCAATAACGGTTACAAAGGCCGGGTGGGCATCTACCAAGTGATGCCTATCACCGAGGACATTCAGCGCTTGATCTTGGCCGATGCCAGCGCACTGGACATCGCCAAACAAGCAGAGCTTGATAACGTGCGCAGCCTGCGCCAATCGGGTCTGAGCAAAGTGAAACTGGGTATGACTTCCTTAGAAGAAGTGCTGGCCGTGACCAACGTCTAACCCGTGCAAATACCCATGCATATTGACTACTATTTAGATATTAATTTCAACCTTATTTGGGGGCAATATGGCCACAGCTAAAGCCGCAGTCAAAGATTTTGTCTTTGAGTGGGAGGGTAAAGATCGTGCTGGCAAAGTCGTGCGGGGTGAACTGCGTGCTTTAGGCGAAAACCAAGTAACGGCCGCGATGCGCCGACAAGGTATTTTGACCACCAAGGTAAAAAAACGCCGCATGCGCTCTGGCAAGAGTATCAAGCCCAAAGACATCGCCATCTTCACACGCCAGCTTGCCACCATGATGAAAGCCGGCGTGCCTCTGCTGCAGTCTTTTGATATTGTGGGCCGAGGCAATACCAATGCCAGCGTGACCAAGTTGCTCAACGATGTACGGTTGGATGTAGAGACAGGCACCTCTTTGTCATCGGCATTTCGCAAGTACCCGATGTACTTTGACAACCTGTATTGCAACTTGGTTGAAGCAGGTGAGGCCGCAGGTATTTTGGAAGCGCTATTAGACCGCTTGGCGGTTTACATGGAAAAAACCGAGGCCATCAAGTCAAAAATTAAATCTGCACTCATGTACCCCGCTTCGGTGGTGATTGTGGCTTTTGTCGTGGTGGCCGTCATCATGATTTTTGTGATACCGGCGTTCAAAGAGGTATTTAGCTCTTTCGGTGCTGACTTACCTGCACCCACTTTGTTTGTCATCGCGGTGAGCGAGATTTTCGTGAAGTGGTGGTGGTTGATTTTCGGCAGCATCGGTTTTGGCGGCTATTTCTTCATGCAGGCGTGGAAACGTAACGAAAAAATGCAAAAATTTATGGACCGGGCCTTGCTGAAAATGCCCGTGTTTGGCAGCTTGATTGAAAAATCTTGCATCGCACGCTGGACCCGTACTCTGGCCACCATGTTTGCAGCGGGTGTGCCTTTGGTTGAAGCCCTTGACTCGGTGGGTGGCGCTTCGGGCAACTCCAAATATGCCGATGCTACGGTCAAAATCCAGCAAGAAGTATCCACGGGCACCTCTCTGACTGCGGCCATGACAAACGCCAATTTATTCCCCTCGATGGTGATTCAAATGACAGCCATTGGTGAGGAGTCTGGCTCTATTGACCACATGCTAGGCAAGGCAGCTGATTTTTACGAGGCAGAAGTTGACGAAATGGTAGCCGGTCTGTCCAGCCTGATGGAGCCTATCATTATTGTTTTCTTGGGCACCATCATCGGCGGTATCGTGGTTTCAATGTACCTTCCCATCTTTAAGTTGGGCCAGGTGGTTTAGTGACCGAGCTGTGGTGGGCAGATGCCGCCTTGGTCGGGGTGTTGGGGCTGCTGATTGGAAGCTTTTTGAACGTCGTGGTCTACCGCCTCCCCAAAATGATGGAGGCGCAGTGGGCAGCGGAGTGCGCTGGGCTGATCCAAACGCCTGGCAGCCCATTGCCTGCGGTGATAGAAAAGTTCAATTTGATGGTGCCGCGTTCAGCATGCCCGCAGTGTGGGCATGCGATCCGCTGGTATGAAAATGTACCTGTCGTAAGTTATCTGGCGTTGCGCGGCAAATGTGCCGGGTGCGGTACCGGTATCAGCGCACGCTACCCTTGTGTTGAACTTGCTACAGGGGCATTGTTTTTCTTTTGCGCTGCGCGTTTCGGTTGGACTGCCACTGCCGCCGCATGGTGTGCGTTTTGCGCTGCCATTGTTGCGCTGGCATGCATTGACTGGGACACCACCTTGCTGCCCGACGACATTACGCTGCCTTTGCTTTGGTTAGGCTTGATTGCGGCTGCACTGCAATGGAATGCAACCGTTACGCTGCCCAACGCATTATGGGGCGCTGTGGCAGGCTACCTGTCTCTGTGGCTGGTTTACTGGGCGTTTAAGCTGGTTACTGGCAAAGAGGGTATGGGTTACGGTGACTTTAAATTGTTTGCCGCTTTAGGTGCGTGGTTTGGTTGGCAAGCCTTGGTACCGATGATTCTGATGGCCTCGGTGATTGGCGCAGTAGTGGGCATTGGCATGAAAATGTCCAGCGGTCTGCGCGAAGGTGGTTACATTCCATTTGGTCCATTTTTGGCGGGTGCAGGGCTAACAGCCTTGGTCTTTGGCCCGCAAAGCATCTTGCGCGTAGTAGGTCTATCAGGCTGAAATTTGCCGGAGTGCCAATCATGCGGTGCTACGCCCGGTACCTCATTCCAACAATCTGACACGATGATTCAACTTGGCCTTACTGGGGGTATTGGCAGCGGCAAAAGCACGGCGGCCCGCCTGCTGCAAAGCCTTGGGGCCAGTGTGATCGATGCGGATGCCATTTCTCGCCAAAGTACCGCCGCAGGTGGTGCCGCCATGGCGGAGATAGCGCAGATCTTTGGCACGGGTTTTATCGCTGTGGACGGCAGCATGGAACGCGCGGCCATGCGCAAGCTTATTTTTGATGATCCTGCCGCCAAAATACGCCTGGAATCGATAGTACACCCCGTGGTCAGCCGAGAAATCGCTTTGCAAGCCGAATTGGCCCAGCGCTCTGGCGCGCCGCTGTTGGTGTTTGACATCCCCTTGTTGGTCGA
>JAYSRE010000258.1:0-5965 GCA_043721235.1 Polaromonas sp.
CGGGCCCGCTTAAAGCTGTCCAGCCGTTGTAGCCAGCGCACATCATCAGCTTGAGAGTCAGTCATTTGGTTATCCGCCCAACTCATCTGCCCGCACCTGCGCCTCTGCAAAATCTAAATCACCCGAATAAATCGCGCGGCCGCAGATCACGCCTTCGATGCCCTCGCCTTGTACGGCACACAGTTTGTCAATGTCGGCCATGTTGGACAGGCCACCTGAGGCAATGACGGGGATGGTGAGGGCTTGGGCTAGTTTGACGGTGGCTTCGATGTTGATGCCTGACAGCATGCCGTCGCGGCCTATGTCGGTGTAGATGATGGATTCAACCCCATAGCCTTCAAACTTTTTGGCAATGTCGATAACGTCGTGTTTGGTCAGCTTGCTCCAGCCGTCGGTGGCGACTTTGCCGTCTTTGGCATCTAGCCCCACGATGATGTGACCGGGGAAGGCGGTGCAGGCGTCTTGCAAAAAGCCGGGGTTTTTGATGGCTGCGGTGCCGATGATGACGTATTGCAGGCCGGCGTCGATGTAGCGCTCAATGGTGTCCAGATCGCGGATGCCGCCGCCCAGCTGCACGGGGATGTCTTGGCCTACGGTTTTTAAAATGCTTTTGATGGCGGCCAAGTTTTGCGGCTTGCCGGCAAAAGCGCCGTTCAAATCCACCAAATGCAAGCGGCGGGCTCCTTTGTCGTACCAGCTTTGCGCCATGGCCTGGGGGTCTTCGCTGAAAATGGTGGACTGGAGCATGTCGCCTTGTTTGAGGCGTACACAGTGGCCGTCTTTGAGGTCAATCGCAGGAATGAGTTGCATGGTACTAATAACGAAATGGACGAGGGATTTTGTAAGCTGGGGGGGTTGAGAAGACTTAGGCAAATTCAGGCGGGTTTAGGCTGAAATAAGACCAGCCTAGGGCCAGCAAAGTCAAAAAATGAAAAACTTATGGGTTCCAGTGCAGGAAGTTACGGTAGAGGGCTAGGCCTTGGGCAGCGCTTTTTTCGGGGTGAAATTGAGTAGCAAAAATATTATCACGTGCAATGGCGGCTGTAAATAGCGCGCCGTAGTCGGTTTGGCCTGCACTGTGGCGCGCATCCAAGGGCTGGGCGTAGTAGCTGTGCACAAAATAAAAGTAGGCATTGTTGTCAATACCGTTCCAAAGTGCGTGGGGTTGCGATTGAACCACACGGTTCCAGCCCATGTGGGGCACCTTAAAACGACTGCCGTCTGCCTGCAGGCGGCCAGCAAGGTCAAATTTGCGCACCTGGCCGGGAATCAGGCCCAAACCAGGGGTGTTTTGCTCCTCGCTGTGCTCCAGCAGCATTTGCATGCCTACGCACACACCAAACAGGGGCTTGGTATGGGCTGCCTCCAGCACGGCTGGCAGCAAATTGCCGCCTTGTGCGCTTGCCAGGCTGTGCATGCTGGCGTGCAGGTGGTGCTCAGGCAGGTTGCCTGGCACATGCGGATCCTCAACGTGGGCCTCGCGCAGCTCGCGCATGCAGTCGCGCATGGCCCCTTGGCCGGGCAGTACGACGCGGTCGGCCCGGCGCACGTCGTCGGGATGGTTGGTAATGATGACCTCAAACCCGCTGCCTTTGGCGGCCTCTTTGACCGCGTTAGACACCGAGCGCAGGTTGCCCATACCGTAGTCAACGACTGCAACAGTCTTGGTCATATTTTAGTTTTGACAATGCAAATGCTATTAAATAAATAGCTGCTTGTGCAGCATTTCCTTGGGCCATAAGGCTAAAACACTGAAATTTTACAAACTGCCTTTGGTGGAGGGCACAACGCCTGCCGAGCGTGGGTCAAGCTCTAGCGCCATGCGCATGGCGCGGGCAAAGGCTTTGAAAACGGTTTCGCTTTGGTGGTGGGCGTTTTCACCGGTCAGGTTGTCAATATGCAGGGTCACCAAGGCGTGGTTGACAAAGCCTTGGAAAAATTCGTACGCCAGCTGGGTGTCAAATTCGCCCACCATGCCAGCTTTAAATGGCACATTCATGTGCAAACCGGGGCGGCCTGAAAAGTCGATCACCACGCGGCTTAAAGCCTCGTCCAGCGGCACATAGGCGTGGCCGTAGCGCTTAATACCTTTTTTGTCGCCCACCGCTTTGAATACCGCTTGGCCCAGGGTAATGCCCACGTCTTCGACCGTGTGGTGGCCGTCAATGTGCAGGTCGCCTACGGCTTGAATGTCCAGATCCATCAGCCCATGGCGGGCGATTTGGTCGAGCATGTGGTCAAAAAAGCCAATGCCGGTGGACAGGTTGGCCTGGCCCGTTCCGTCAAGGTTGAGCTTGACGGTGATTTGGGTCTCGTTGGTGTTGCGGGTGACCTCCGCTTGTCGGGGAGCGTTCGTTAGTTTCTCTTCAGCAGTGCGGTTCATAGCGGTATTGTCGCATTTTGGCGAGCTTTAACTAAGTGGGTATGCAGTGGTTAAACAAAATCTTGTTGGCCCGTTTATCAGTCGTAAGTGCCACCCAGTAAAGAAAGTTGATGTTTAGCCCATCTTTTGAGCAATTTATCGTCTTGCACATCCACTACATCCAGCTGCAGCGAGGCCACCATCTCTTGCAAACGCTGGGTTTGGAAGCGCAGGCCGCTATCTAGGTTTTTTTGGCTCACGTTGCCGTAGCCCACGTCAAACGCCATCTGTATATGCCCTAGCATGCTTTGGTATTCGGCCTGTAAGTCCCTCAGCTGGCTTTTCAGCATAAGGTTAAAACCACGCAGCTTGTCATCAGCCATGGCAGCTACTGACGCGGGGTTGATCTGGTCTACCTCCATTTGCAGGCGCAGCAAGGCCAGCAGGTCTTTGCCGTCGTTAGCGGCATTCACGCGCACCATCAGCTGATTTTTGCGGGCGCGCTCTGCGGGGTCGGTCTCGCGGTCGGGGTGCAGGGCGCTGGCCAGCTTGCGGTAGATGGTGCGCAAGGCGTTGTGCGCGTCTAGCACTTCTTGCTCGGCTTGCTTTTGCTTGGGCGATTTTTTGCGTTTGGCTTGGCGTGCGGCGTGTGCTTTTATGGCGGCCTCGTCATCGGCCTGCATTTTGCGCATCAGCGCCTCAATCATGTCGTCGGTGGATAGGGTGCTGTCGTTATCCACTGGCACGCCCATGGCCTGCGCCATGGCGCGGTTGAGTTCGGACGCAGTTTCTGCGTCAAGCCCATCTTCTAGCCCATCATCGTCTGCACCATAACGGTCTGCCACGGCTTGCAGTGCTGGGCTGGGGTCGCCTGCTCCCATCAGTTCGTCTAGCAGTATGCAGATTAGCTCTCGCACGTCAGCAACTACGCGCTGCGACAGGCCTTTGGGGGTTTGCAAGCGCTGGTCTAAGTACAACACCAGTTGCTCTTGCAGCCCGTACACCTGCTTGCGCAGAGGGGCTAGTTTGGCCACGCGTTCGGTGGAATGTGCGTCTGCTAGAGTTTTTAAGTTGCTCAGGTCTTTGCTTTGCTTTTCAATCTTCTCCAGCAGTTGGTTAAATAGCTGTTGCTCGGGGCCTAAGCTTTGGGCGGCAATCGTCAGCGCATTAGATTCAGCAGCCTCGCGTGCGCCGCCCGCTGCATTTTCAGTTGCTCCATTTACGGCATCTACCTTAGGCTGTTTCAAGGGCGCTTTTTTAGCTTTGACCATAGTAAATTGGCGGTTTCGTAGAATGGCTTGCAACAGGTTTTATACACTCAGGCTGTCTTGCAGCGCTTTGAGCAGCAACTGGTTTTCAGCAGGCGTGCCCACTGAAATACGCAAGGTGTTATCCAGCAAAGGGTGCATCTTGCTCACGTTCTTGACCAACACACCGCGCTGCTTTAAACCCTCAAAAGTTTTTGCTGCATCAGCCACACGCAACAGGAACATATTGGCATCGCTCTTTATGGGCTGCGCGCCGGGCATCTTTGCAGTTGCTTCTAAAAGCATAGCTCGTTGAGCACATATCTCTTGGGCTTGCTGGGAAAACACATCTTTATTTTCTAGTGCAAACAACGCGCATTCGCAGTTCAGCACGCTGATGTTGTAAGGCGGGCGCAGTTTGTCTATCTCGTCAATTAATGCGGCTGGCCCCATCATGTAGCCTAGCCGCACACCGGCTAAGCCAAATTTGCTGAGCGTGCGCATGAGCAGCACATTTGCGTTCGCCTCTGGTGCGGTGTGGATGTGAGTGATCCAACTTTTGCTACTAAAGGGCTGGTAGGCTTCGTCCATCACCACCATGCCGCCATACTGCGCGCACTCTGCAATAATGCGCTTGATCACGCCTTCGTCCCACAAATTGGCGGTGGGGTTGTTAGGGTAGGCAAGGTAGGTAATGGCGGGCTTGTCTTGGTTGATCGCAGCCAACATGGCCGCTTCGTCCAGCTCAAAATCCTGAGTCAGCGGCACGCCAATAAACTGCAAACCTTGCAGTTGCGCGCTCATGGCGTACATCACAAAGCCGGGCAGCGGGGCCAGGATTTTGCCGCCTGGTAATTGGCCAGAGCCCGCTTGCGCGGGCCGACCATAATTTGCCTGCGCAGGCGTGCTCACAGCCATCGCCAACAGCGAAATTAATTCGTCTGATCCATTGCCCAGCATCAGCCCATAGCCTGCTGGCACCCGCGCGTAGCTGCGCAGTGCAGCTCTCAAAGTATCCACTTCTTTGCCCGGATACCGGTTAATGGCCAATTTACCCAAGCGCTCGCCCAGCTTGGCCTGCAGCGCAGGCGCTAGCGTATAGCCATTCTCCATCGCATCTAGTTTTACCATGCCCGCCGAGTCTTGGATGGCGTAGGCGTGCATAGACTGCACGTCACGGCGAATGTGGGAGAGGATGTTGGTTTGCGAGGTAAGGCTCATCAGAGATCATTAAGTAGTTCTATCGAGGACACAAAGGGGTTAATCACCTGCACCGCGCCGTAGCGTTGGTCGTGTGCCATGTCTTCGCTCAAAACATACCGGCAGCCTAGGTGCTGCGCTGCGGCAATCATTAAGCTGTCCCAGTAATGCAAACCGTAGCGGCTCTCAACCGCCCAGGCAGACTCTACCGTTGCATGGTCAATTTGCCAAGGCTGCCACAGCTCGTAGCGACGCACTTCGGCCCGTGCATCACCAGCTGGCATTGGCGGCTTGATCTTGCGCGTCACGTTGACATAAAACTCATTGAGCACCTGCGTGCTGACACGGCCTATGCCCCTCGCCCACAGCACGCCCAACCATTGCAACGCCTTCTCACGCTTGACCGTATCAGCCCCGTCTTCGCTGTAAATCAGGATATTGGTGTCCACAAACACGCTGTTCATAGGCTGCGATCGTACAGGTCGGCGCGCTTGGCGTAGGCGCTGCCGTCAGACCGCCAAGTACGGTCTTTATTTATCCAGTCATGCGCTGCACGCTGGTATGCATCAGTCAAGCGCATCTTGTCCGCTAACATTTCGCCCACTAGGCGAGATACGCTGGTGTTGCGTTTGGCAGCCTCGATCCGCGCCCACTCCAAAGCCGAGTCTTCTACGGTGATGGTGACGTTTTTCATGAACGGATAATAACACGAAATTCGTGTAGCACGAATTTCGTGTTATTTGAATGCAATTAATAGAAGCCCACAGAACGCTAAAAACGCCATGAAACAGAAAACTACAGCCATACCCCAATCAGCAGGCAACTGGGCTACCTCAGGTTGACTGGGATTAATGACCATCCAGACAGCTGGAGCCATCCATCGTTGCTCTTGGAGATCTCCGCGCCAACAAGCCGAGTATTTTTTGGATTGATACCAATATTCAATGTCAGCGTGTTGCCAGCCAGTCGGATTGTTCTCATTATCGCGTCCGGTTACCTCATCCCATTTCCTCAACACACACACTTGCACTATAGGCCAACGGTTAATGCGAACAAACCACAACGCTATGCCGATGCATAACAACATTAGCCCAATGAAAATAAAGGCACTCATCGTCAGTTTTAAAATAATGATGTGATCATCTGCAGCACCCTT
>JAYSRE010000259.1:0-17068 GCA_043721235.1 Polaromonas sp.
CTGTCCTCCGTGTTGGCCTAGGGCCAACTACTCCCCCTTGATGCCGCTACGCTGAAGTAGCACCGCCGACCTGATCACAGTGACTTGGTGGCGATCCATCGTCGCACATCCACCTTCTTCACCGCCCTGGCGCTGGGTGTGGTCGGCGTAGCAGCATCAAGGAGGAGCCCGCAGGGCGGGGGACAGCCGCGAAGCTGAAGTAGCACCGCCGACCTGATCCCGTACAAGGCAAAAAAGACAAGCCACACGGTAAAGAGTACCCTGGTCTGTGGGGACAAAATTAGAGCCGCAGCTCGCCCCCAAGCCACCCTTTGCGCACCCCCACCAGCGTCTGCAGATTGACCCCCTTGAGCACAGGCCAACCTGCGCTGGTGGCCAAGAACCTGTCACGTAGCCAGGGCAGCACAGTCAGGTCGCTTTGAAACAGCGGCGTGAGCAAATGGCTGGCTTGGCTGTAGAAGTGCAAATGCCCTTTGCGCGCGCGGGTGTAGGCCGCCAAAGCGCTGGGCATGTCTGTGTGCCTGGCCACAACATCGGCCAAGGCCAGCGCATCCAGCAACGCTAAATTGGTGCCCTGGCCTAGCTGGGGGCTGGTGGCATGGGCGGCATCACCGATGACTACCGTGTTATCGGTATGGTAGCGCGGCATCACCACGTCGTGGTAGCGTGCCCAGGTCAGTTGCGCCATCGACGTGATGTGCGCCAGCAGCTCGGCGCAGCCGGGGTTAAGCGCCAGCACGGTGTCTTTCCAGGCCTGCAAACCTGCGGCCTGCAGGGCGGGGTAACGGTCGGCCCGCAGGCTCCAAAACAGGCTGACCACCGGTGTGCTGCTGCCCGGTGCCAGGCCCGTGGGCATGATGCCCAGCATTTGGTGGGCCAGGCGGTACCACTGCCACAGTGTGCTGCCGTACTTGCGCTCAGGGTCGGGTAGCACGGCCCAGACAGCGCCCCAAGGGTAGGGGGTGTCTTTGAATTTCAGCCCGGTTTGCCCACGCAACTGCGAGCCAGCGCCATCGGCAATCACGCGCAGGTCGTAGCCTGCCAGCTCGGCCAGTTGCGTCACTTCATGCCCCGTGGTGATCTGCACGCCCGCCTCAGTTGCGGTCTTCCACAGCGCGTTAAACAGCACACCCCGGTGCAGGCCCAGGCCATAGCTGCCTGCGCGCCAGCGGTTGTAGCGAATGTCAATCACGCGCCGCCCATGGTGGTTTACGCCGTGCAGCCAGTCGGCTTTAGCGCCGTGGGCCAAAATCTCGCTTTCTATGCCCAGCGTGCGCATAGCGGCCAAGCCCGTGGGCTGCACCAAAATGCCCGCGCCCACTGCTTGCGGCGCGGCAAATTTTTCAAACACCGTCACCCGGTGGCCTGCACGTGCCAGCAGGGTGGCACTGGCCAGCCCGGCAAAGCCCGCGCCTACGATTGCGACGCGCTGGGCTAGCAGGCCGTGTTGCGTAGAAGTGGGCAGGGTCGTAGGCATGATAGTGTGCAGGGTAGTGTGCAAAGGGTTTACCTTTATGGTGCAATTGCTCATTATTCTATAGCTAACTATGCAGCATTTCCTTGGGCGATAGCCCTAAAATGCTCAAAATATTGAAAAATTCCACATCTTCCACACCTGTGTTAATCCTAGCAAATGTACCGCGCCCATTCCTAGGCATACCGCCGAGCTGACCACTAAAAAACGCGTGCTGTGGCTGCGCTTGGGCCTTAGGATCAGCAAAAATCCCAGTACGCCACGCGCTAAATACACTGTCGTGATGGCGCACAACACCCATTTGAGCTGCGGCAAAGCACGCAGGTAGCCGCCACCAGAAAGTGCGTAGGCGGCACAGGTGGCTAGTAAAAAAGCAATCGCCAATGTAGCCACATCGTGCCAGCCGTGGCCCTTTTCTGCCGCCAGTGCAAAGCGCTCACCCGCACCAAAGAACCGGTACCACGGCGCGCCTTTCACGATGATGCCAACATGCAGCAATGCAGCCGTTGCGCTAAAGGATGCCCCCAGCAGCAGGGCAGAGTTTTGAACAGCATGGGACATAGGGGGCCTTAAATGGGCATTGGGTGGGCGATAAGTGGTTTTGGCATATGGCGCAGCCAGTAGAGTGCTTCATTATGCTCGGTGGTACCGCCTGCCTGCAGCATGCGCATGGTGTCGATGCTATAGACGGTTTGCGGCAAATAGGCCGCTGCCAAGGCGGCCAGCTTCATCAGCCACCAGGGCATGGGCAGCCACAGGGCTGGGCCTTTGCCGGCAGCGTGGCGGTAGCGCTGCAGCAGCTGGCGGTAGGTCATCACCTCCGGGCCTGCCAGCTCGATAATCCGGCGCAGGGCTTTGGGGTGTTCGCAAATACGCGCTACAGCCTCGGCCACATCTTGCACTTGCATGGGTGCCAACAGCGAGGCGCCGGGGTGAAAGCCGCCGGCCTTAAACCAGCCGGGCAGGGCGATGATGGGCAGCTTGGCCAGCCACTGGAATAATTGCGTGGCGGGGCTTTGTGCGCCCAGCACCAAGCCGGCGCGCACGACGGCATAGTCCACCGGGCCTGCCTGCACGGCGCGCTCGCAAGCCAGCTTGGCGGCGGTATATGGCCCGCTGGTGCCGTGGGTAAGCCCCAGACCTGAAATATGCACAATGCGCGCAACCCGCTGTGCTGCGCAGGCGGCAAACAAAGCCGTGGGCGCTTTGACATACACCGCATCAAACGTGTTGTCTGCACGCTGTATCAAGATGCCAGTTGCATTAACCACAATGTCAGCCCCGCGCACGATAGTGGCAAACAGCGCGGGCGTGTTGTCGTAGCGAAAATCTACCGTGACGTCACAGCCCTTGCGGCCTGCAGTCAACACCTGATGCCCATGGGCGCGCAGCTCGGTAGCAACCGCGCGGCCAATCATGCCTGCACCGCCAAAAACAATAACTTTCATGATCTGCTCCTTTTGAAATAGTCTTTAAAGCGGGTGTCTGCCAGCAGCCTTGCCTGGCACAGCGCATTGCCCCTGGCTGCAGGTGCTGGTGGCAGCGGCGGCTTGGCGCGCGGCAGCGTCGGTGTCTGCGCTGCGCTTTGCTGCGCGGTACGCACGTACACGCTGTAGCAGCGGCATGAAGGCAGCCGAAAAACCATAACGGTGGCGTGCAAACACGGCATAGGCTGCGTCAAACGCAGGTTTTAAAACCGGCCAACCTGTAGCTGCCGTCCAGTGCCCTAAGCCTACTGCGCCATAGGCCAAGCGAAATACCTCTACGCCCACTACCAGTTGCCCGTCTGCGCGCACAGCGTGGAGCAAGCCGTTCATCTGCGCCAGGGTTGCGCCATACGGCGTGGTGTCAAAAAACGGCGCAGAGATGTCAACAAACTTCAGCAGGCCTGCCCCATTGCGCGCCTTCAGGTTATCCATCTCTAGGTTGCACGCGGGGCATGCGCCGTCGTAGAGCAGGGTGAGGGGAAAGGTGGTGTTCATAGTGGCTTCTCAGTTCTTATTTACAGTTATTTCAGTCTAAACAGAAATTAATGATCAAAAAAAGGGGCTATCAAACTAAGTTTAAGGTCCAATCACCGAGCCCATCGCCTGCATATCGCGCGAAGCTTTGTCTTTGGCGCTGACAGGTGCTGCAGGCGATGCAGGCGCATCACCACGCATAAGTTTTTGGATCTTTGCGCCCAGTTTGAGCACCTTGGTCAGAGTTTCAGTGTCCAGCCGCAGCATCTCATCGCTCCATACGGTCATGGTCTCCAGCATGGTCAGCATTTCGCGCACGCGGTGGGCACGCTCCACGCCGTCCAGCATGATCTCGGGGTGGTCTAGCAGCCCGCGCAGCATGTCAATGGTGGGCATAATTTCGCGCTCTTTACGCTCGCGCACTATGGTGCGCGACAGCTCCCAAATATCGGTGCTCGCCTCAAAATGGTCACGCCGGTCGCCCATCACATGCACCAGCTTGACCAGGTTCCAGGCCTTCAGTTCGCTGATCGAATTGCTCACGTTGCTGCGCGCCACACTCAGCGTATCGGCAATCTCATCGGCTGGCAGCGGCTTGCCCGTCAGATACAGCAGCGCATGGATTTGCGCCACCGTCCGGTTAACGCCCCAGCGCGTACCCATCTCTCCCCAATGGAGGATGAATTTTTGGCTGGTTTGGCTAAGCTGCATGTTTTTGGCTTTCTCTTAGGTTTGAATATAAACCTGTCTTTTATTTCTGTCAATAAAGAAATAAAAGAAATTCACATAAAATTTAACCACCCGTTAAAAACCAAACTGTTGTTGGGCGATGTGCTGGGCGATTACTGCCCTACAGTCGTAAACTGAACCAGCTTGGCAAGTAAGGTGGTGGCGAACAAGTCATGGCAAGGAGTTTTAAATGGAATTGACACTGCACTCTGATCGTGTTTATGCGGTAGATAGCTTTTTATCTGCTTGCGAGTGTGATGCGCTGATGGCTGATGCTGAGCTGCATGGTTTTAGTGCTGCTGGGGTGAGAACTTCGGCGGGGCAAACGCTGATGCAAAACATCAGAAACAACGAGCGCGCGCAGTATGCATCGCCAAGCTGGGGCGCACTTTTGTGGCAGCGTTTGCAAGCTGTATCTTTGCCCACGCTAGGGGGGCAAAGCGCCAAGGCTTTACCGCAGGAGTTGCGGTTTTATAAATATGCTGAGCAACAGCGCTTTAAGATGCACAAGGATGGTAGTTGGACCGAGGCGGGTTTGACCAGCAAATTGACCATGATGGTCTACTTGAATGACGGCTTTGCAGGGGGAGAAACCGACTTCCGTGACTTTAAGGTGCATCCCAAAAAGGGCAGTGCCTTGTTTTTTGTGCACGACACTTGGCATGAAGGCGCGGTGGTCACAAAGGGCGTTAAATACGTTGTGCGGTCCGATGTGCTGTATGGCTAAAGGGCCTATTACTTTGCCGTGGAGTGCACTACTGCAGCACCTCCAAATTATTTTCAGAAGCGGTCTGGCGCTATGGCACGCGCAAGTGCTTCTGGTAGCGTGCCAGTTTGCGCACTCACTATGCACGCTGTGAGCTGTCCGCACAGCGCCGCAAAGCTCAAGCCCCGCGACCCCATGGCCGTGCAGACGTACAGGCCTGGCGCTTGTGTGGGGGACAGTGCACCTACCATAGGCAAGCGGTCGCGCGTGGTGCAGCGGGCTCCTGCCCAGCCCTGCAATTGGCCTGCGCTATGCTGCTGGGCCAGCAGGCTTGCTGCTGCAGGCAGGAGCTGCTGCAGGCGCTGCAGATTGGCGGCAATACCCTGCGCTGTCACTTGGGGGGGTTGCGGTGTGCCATGCTCATAAGTTGAGCCGCTCAGCCATAGTCCGCTGCTGCCTTGCCTGTGCCCGGCAGAACAGGCAATAGCGGGAATGAAATGGCCGTTGCCATTGACGGCGCAAAATTCGGTGGTGTGCGTTTGAAGGGCCAGGTGACCGCTGGTGCGGTGCGCTGCCAGCTCGGGCAACAGCACTGGCCATAGCGCTTGCCACTGGGCCGTCCATGGGCCATAGATGACCTGGCCTGCCACTGTGTGCAGTGCGGCTGCTGCACGCTGCAGGGCAAGGCTACCGCCTTGTTCATCGCTCAGCCGCTGGAGCAAAGCCTGGGCCTGGTAGGCATTGGCCAGCACGGCGGTATCGGCCGTGGCCAGCAGCTTACCTTGGGCGCAGAAGGCTTGCCAACCCCCCGCCGTGCCAAGGCCGCGTTGCAGGCGGTGCACTGCTGCGCCGCCGCGCACGCTGATGCGCGGGTGCGCTAGCCACGCTGCCACCAGTGCTGCGGGCTTGACCCAGGCGGCTTCGGCAAACCAGTGCGCCAGCGGCCCCAGCTTGCCAGCGCGTTGCAGTGCACCGCAGGCTTGCCAGTCTTGGCCTTCGACCAGCAAGGCGCGCGCAGCTTGGCTGGTGGCAGCTACGCCCAGGCGACTGAGCTGGGTCAGTGCTGAGGGCGCATGCGCTTCTGCAGGGTAATGTGGGGCCATCAGCGCTGCGGGAAGGCCGCGCGATGGGGCTGCTGGGCTGCTGGACGGGGCTGTAGCCGTGCTGGTATGTGTGGGGGCCGCGCTGGCCTCCAGCACGGTCACGTTGCAGCCGCGCTGGGCTAGCGCGTGGGCAACAGCGGCACCTGCCAAGCCTGCGCCGATTACTATGGTATTCATAGCTAACTATGCAGCATTTCCTTGGGCGATAGGCCTAAAAGGCCTAAAAGGCCTAAAAGGCCTAAAATTATGCCCAACGCTTATGCTGCAGGCGGAACATAGCCTTGCACCGCATCGGCACCCGCGCCAAAAAAGTGGGCTTCCATTTGGCGGGCCAGGTACTGGCGGGCGCGCTGGTCGGCCAGGTTCAGGCGGTTTTCATTCACCAGCATGGTTTGCTGCTTCATCCAGGCCGCCCAGGCCTCTTTGCTCACCTGTTGCCACAGCTTTTTGCCCAGCTCGCCAGGGTAGGGCGCAAAGTCCATGCCTTCGGCTTCTTTGCCCAGTTTGATACAGTTAACCATGCGTGCCATGTGGAGTGTCCAGTCGTCTAAATGGTGAAAAAATCAGCAGCAGCCGTGCCCTTGGGTTTTTCTGGTCTGGCCAGTGAACCAGCGGCTCTTTTGCGTGTCCAATGTGCTATTGTCTCTTAACAAAAACCCCGATGCTAAATTACGTTAAAAACCTTTCTCTCGCACGCGGTGCCGGTTGGATTGCACTGGCCTGTACAGGCATGCTGGCCTTTGGCATGTACTTGCAGCATGGGCTCGGTTTAGAACCCTGCCCGATGTGCATCGTGCAGCGTTACGCTCTTATTTTAGTAGCTGTCTTTGCAGCATTTGCTTGGGCGATAGGCCTAAAGTCTTCCAAAAAACAGGTGTCCAGCATGGTGCAAAAGGTATTTGCTGTGCTGGGGCTGCTGTTTGCCGGGGGCGGTGCTTTTGTGGCCGCGCGGCAAAGTTTTTTGCAGTGGTACCCACCAGAAATCTTGTCCTGCGGCCGTGACTTTTACGGCATGGTAGAGACATTCCCGCTCAAACGCGCCATTCCCATGATTTTCAAAGGCAGCGGCGATTGCACCAAAGTAGACTGGACCTTGCTAGGCGGCTCGATAGCCAACTGGTCGTTTGTGGCGTTTGTGGCAATCTGCTTGGCACTGCTGATTTTGCTGGTTAGCAAAGGGCGTTAGTAACTAGGTTTTGATTCGGGCCATGGCCCGATGCTGCAGGCTTTTATGCCACCCACGCAAGCGGGTAGGTTCGGTACAGGCCCTCGGCGCTGTCTAGGCTGACACTTAGGTCGTCGTAGCTTGATTTAGGGTCTTCAGTTTGCTCAAGCACCGCAGCTGGGACATTGATGCCCTGGCGGATAAATTTGCCCCGTTCATCCTCCTGCACGGTGGTGGTGTATTTGTTGGATTGGCTGTCGCCGGTAGTATGCCTGCGGCCATCCCAGTAAATGCGCGACACTCTTACCGTAATGGTAACTTTTCGGCCCACAACAGCCGCTTTAGGCAAATGCCAAAACAGTTCAGCAGTTTCCCCAAGCCTTACCGGGCTAGGGCTTGACTGCATCACCACAGCGCCAAATTTAAGCTTGTCCAGCGTGCTGCGGTGCACATGCCACAGCGCGCCTGCTCCTATGATGGGCAAAAGCGGTTCGAACAAAACATCCTCAATGTCCCAGTCGCTGTCCCATTGCCATAATACCCAGCGTTTAAACAGCATGTACAGGCCCCAGACTATGCAGCCGATGCCCATTAAGGTAAACAGGAGTACTTCTTGAGATCTTTCCGTCGATTTTTTCATGCCTTTATCCTAGTGGATGTGCGCTTGGGCGTAAAGATGTAGTTTCGCTGCTGAATGTATTTAACTTAACATAATATACATCGTATAAAGTCAATATGCGGTTCACACAATCCAGTTAATCAAGTTAAGCCAGCTTTGCTTACCATTTGCCCTTAGGCAGTTTAGCCCGCACAAAAGCGCTGATGATGTCGGCACTTTCGGCCAGCCCGGTTTGGTTGGCAAAGTCAATGGCACTTAGGCCAATTTTGTTTTTCAGCAGCGGGTCGGCGCCTTCTTCCAGCAGCAATTTGACGGCGCTGGGTGTGCCGTATTTGGCTGCCATCATCAGCGGCGTGCTGCCATTGGGCGATTCTGCATCAATGTACGCGTGCTTTTCTAACAGCATGCCGATCAGCTCAACATTGCCTGAAGTTGCGGCGTAATGCAGCGGTGCCCAACCGGTTTGGTTCACATCGGCGTCTTTGGCCAGCAAGGCAGCAGCCATGGCCACCTGGTTTTTCAGCACCGCCATCATCAGCGGCGTTTCACCCGCCGCATTGGCCATGTTGATATTGGTCTGCGGAATGTCAATCAGCACTTTGGCCACTTTGAGCGAAGCGTCCCGCAGCGCTAAAAACAGGCCGTGCTGCTTATCGGGGCTTAAGGTATTGGGGTCAAAGCCGCGCAGCATCAATGTGTAGATGGTGCTGGTGTCGTCGCGCTTGATAGCCACAAAGAAGTCTTCGTAGGATCCGGCTTTGGCTAAAGAAATATGAACCAAAACATAAAGATAAAGCACAAACTTAAAGTATTTTCTCATGATTTTAATAGTTGAAAATTGCCACAAAAATGCTGCCAACACCATGGCCATGGTGTTGGCTAAGCTTGCACCACAGCACCAAAAAGCTGGTCAAAGTTCGCGCTGGTCGCGTGCGCGATAGTTTCGATATCCAGCCCTTTGAGCGCGGCCAGCTGCTGGGCCACGAGCGGTACATACGACGGGTTATTGGTCTTGCCGCGGTAAGGCATGGGGGCCAAATACGGGCTGTCGGTTTCAATCAAGCAGCGCTCCAGCGGCACATAAGCTGCCACTTCACGCAGCTGGGCAGCGGCTTTGAAGGTCAAAATGCCAGAAAACGAGATGTAAAAACCCAGGTCAAGCGCCGCTTTGGCCACCGCCATGTTTTCGGTAAAGCAGTGGAACACACCGGTTAGAGGCGGGGCACCAGCGCCCTGCCCGCTGGTGGCTTCACGCAAAATGGCCAGCGTATCGTCAGATGCGCTGCGGGTGTGGACCACCAGCGGCAGCGCGGTGGCTTGCGCCGCACGAATATGGGTGCGAAAGCGCGCGCGCTGCCATTCCATGTCCAGCACTGTGCGGCCGCCTTTGCGCGTGTCCATTTGGTAGTAGTCCAGCCCGGTTTCGCCAATGGCGACCACTTTGGGGCGCTGTGAGCGCTGCACCAGGTCGTCAACTGTAGGTTCGTAAATCCCCTCGTTGTCGGGGTGTACGCCTACCGTGGACCAAAAGTTGTCGTAGCCGGTGGCCAGGGAGTGCACGTCGTCAAACTCCTCGATGGTGGTGCAGATGCACAGGGCGCGGGTAACTTGGGCAGCAGCCATAGCCTGTCTGATCTGCGGCAGCTGGCTGCGCAGTTCGGGGAAGTTGAGGTGGCAATGGGAGTCGGTGAACATGGGCTGATTTGGTCTTGATGGTATTGATTTTAGTGATTACTTGGGGTGGCAGCTAGATACGGGTTGGGTGGGGCACGGGTTGGTTAGGGCTTTGCAGTTGCAGTTGCCGGGGAGGACGGGCTTGGTGGGTGCCGGGCGAGGGTGCGGCTGCAAATCGCCCTCATACTGGGCACACCAGAAATCGGTCGATGTACAACCGCACCCTCGACTCGCAACCAAAAAGGGTGCGCAACCTGTATTGAACCGAGATTGTCCATTAGAAGCCACGGCCCATAGAGCGCCTCGAAATGGTGACCAATTTCTAACGGACACCATTAGATAAATCCTTTGTAATCATAGGCTTACGACACTCCAAGGAATTGGCATGCAAGATTTTGAGAAATTCAAGCTCAAATTCAGCTCCAAAGAAGTTACCGCCTGAGGTGGCCTGGCTTTGCTCAAGAAGTTGCACGATGCCATGGATTTGAGCGCTGCCATGAAAGATTGGCAACTACCCCAGCCTGGCTCCAATCGGTGCTATGCACCGCAACAACTGATCGAGCAGATGATTGTCAGCATCTGGTGCTGTGCCTGCCGTTTTCCCCATGCCGAGCTCACCCGGCTGGATACCACCTTGGTACGCATCTTTGGCTGGCCGCGCGCGGCAGGCCACAAAGCCATCGTGCGCTTGTTCCAGCGCTTTGATATTGAACACGCCAGCCGCGTGCAAAGCAGCAGCTACAGCTGGTTGTTTGGCAAACTAGCCTTGCCCAATATCACGCTAGTACAAGGGCTACAACCCCAAGCACCACGGGCGCAACAGCCACCACCCCTTGTTGGCCTTTGTTGCTGACTACCATTTGGTAGCCAATTTCTGGCTGCGCCCGGGCAAGGCGCATACCGCTAACAACGCCATCGCCTTCTTGGACGCGACGCTGGCTAACCTATACAAACATTTAATTTGTTGCGTTATTTTTCATTTGATTACATACTAACAAACGCATCTGATGAACAATATACCTTTAACTTAACTTAACTTGAATTCAAAACCATGAACAGTCAAGATAATATTCTCAGCTCTACTGACAGAGAAAATATTGAACCAGTTAATCGTTCCGCTGAGTTGGTAAGTTTTGCAGCAGCTACATTTGCATTAACCGCTTGCGGCGGCAGCGATGATGTCTCGTCGACAGCACCAGTAACTGCTCCAGCGCCAGGGCCAGGGCCAGGGCCAGCGCCAGGGCCAGCGCCAGGGCCGGGGCCGGGGCCAGCGCCGCCGTTCACCATTGCAGAAGCGTCGCGCCTGGTTGCGCAAGGCGGCTTCGGTGCCAACCGCGCTGAGCTGGAGCGCGTTCGCAACCTAGGCAGCGCCGCCACTTGGATCAACGAGCAGCTTGCGATGCCTCGCACGCAATGCCACTTTGCATGGATGGACTAGACACACCCGCGCGCTGGGGATAATCGGCCAGGTGGTTCGCAGTTCTTTGTGGACTACTCGGTGTGGCGCAAGTTTCTGGGCAGCCCAGATCAGTTGCGTCAGCGGATGGTCTACGCACTCACCCAGATTCTTGTGGTGGGAATCAGCGGCATGACGGGTGTTAACCGCGGGTACAGCGTCACCGCTTACCTTGATGTGCTGGAGAATCATGCGTTTGGCAACTTCCGCGATCTGCTAGAGGCGGTGACGCTATCGACCGCGATGGGCGGCTTCTTGTCCATCAAGGGCAGCGCCAAGACCGATGCTTCAGGGCGGCAGCCCGACGAAAACTATGCGCGCGAGGTGATGCAGCTGTTCACCATCGGGCTGGTTCAGCTTAACGACGATGGCACTCCGAAGCTTCAAAACGGTGCTCCGGTGGATACCTACAACGAGCTTGATGTCAGCGGCTTGGCCAGAGTCTTCACTGGCTGGGACTTTAATCGCAACACTCGAGAGGGCCGCTTGAATCCGATGGTTCTTAACGCCTCGCTGCACGAGACCCTCGAGAAGACCTTCCTAGGCATCACCATACCGGCCAACACGTCGGCCACGGAGAGTCTGAGCTTGGCACTGAATCGCCTGTTCAATCACCCCAATGTCGGGCCCTTCATTGGCAAGCAACTGATTCAGCGCCTAGTCACCAGCAATCCCAGCCCAGCTTATGTGGGCCGCGTGACTGCGGCGTTCAACAACAATGGTGCTGGCAAGCGCGGTGATCTTGCTGCGGTGCTCAAAGCCATATTGCTCGACACCGAAGCACGCAACACAAGCGCAGCCTTGGCTGACCCCAACGGCGGCAAGCTGCGCGAGCCCGTGCTGCGATTTACAGCGTGGGCCCGCGCCTGCAACGTAACTTCTCCCTCGGGTCTTTGGAACATAGAAAACACCGCCGATCCCGCTACGCGCCTGGGCCAGAGCCCGATGCGCTCGCCTTCAGTTTTTAACTTCTATAGGCCTGGATACTTACCGCCCAACACGGCCCTTGCCACTGCTGGCAAAGTGGCACCCGAGTTCCAAATCACCACCGAGACCTCGGTAGCAGGCTATCTTAACTTCATGCAGTCGGCCATCGCCGATACGAATGGCTTGTTCGCATCAGACGCCAAAGCCGACTACGAACAATGGCTACCACTGGCCAACGACCCTGCTGCTCTTGCAGCTGAGGCCAACTTGCTGCTGGCTGCGAACCAGCTGGGCACCGCGCGGCAAACGCGTGTCCGCGACACCCTTGCAGCGATGCCTTCTGCCACGAGCGCCAACCAGTTGAGCCGCATACACGCCGCAATACTGCTGACCATGGCTGCGCCCGAATTTTTGGTCGCCAAGTAATCGACTGGAGCACCCTATGACATCCAATAACTCCCGCCGCGAATTCATCAAGCGCGCCTCAGCACTGTCGGCCATTGGTGCTGCCACGCCTTGGGCGCTTAACCTTGCGGCCATTGGCGAAGCCGCCGCGCAGTCCGCCCCCACCGACTACAAGGCCTTGGTTTGCATCTTCCTTTATGGTGGCAATGATCACGGCAACACCCTGGTGCCCTACGACCAAAGCGCATACGACAGTTATCGCTTGCTGCGCACTGGGCTGGCCACAGATCGCGCCCTGCTCACACCTACCCTGCTTGCGCCAGCCAGCGCGCTACCTAATTCGCGCCAATACGCGCTGTCCCCGGCGCTGTCGGCAATCAAGCCGATGTTCGATGCAGGTCGCATGGGTGTGTTGCTCAACGTCGGCCCGCTGATTCAGCCGACGACTTTGGCACAGTACACCGCACGCTCTGTGCCATTGCCACCCAAGCTGTTCTCGCACAACGACCAGCAATCTGTCTGGCAGGCAAGCAGTCCAGAAGGCGCGTCGTCTGGCTGGGGCGGACGCATGGGCGACTTGTTTGCCGCAGGAAATTCCCAGGCCACGTTTACTGCGGTCAGCGTGTCTGGGAATGCTGTTTATTTGTCGGGCAACAGCACGGCGCAATACCAGCTTTCGACCAGTGGCTCGGTCGCCATCAACGGTATCGGTAATACGCTGTATGGATCAAGCGCCGCAGCGCAAACGCTACGCGAGTTCGTTACCAGCTCGACAAGCAGCAACAATTTCGAGCGCGAGTATGCACGCGTGGCCGAGCGCTCAATCGATGCCAACGTGAGCTTCACGAGCGCACTGGGCGGCCCGCCTGCAGTTGCCCCCGGCAATGGGCTGGATGCGCAGCTGAAAATGGTGGCGCGCATGATCTCTGCGCGCACCGCGTTCGGCGCCAAGCGGCAGGTCTTCTTCGTCAGCCTAGGCGGCTTTGACCACCACGACGACCTGCTTGAACTCCATCCGCAGTTGCTAGGTGAGGTGGGTGGTGCGATGGCGGCCTTTGACGCGGAGATGATTCAATTGGGCGTGTCAAACCAAGTCACAGCGTTCACAGCATCAGACTTTGGCCGCACCATGCGATCCAACGGCGACGGCTCGGATCACGGCTGGGGCAGCTATCACTTCATCACTGGCGGCGCGGTCAATGGCCGCAGTTTCTTCGGTCAAGCGCCGACTTTAGGCGTCAACAGCCCCGACGACGCGGGCCAAGGCCGTATGTTGCCCAGCATGGCGGTTGATCAACTCGCCGCCACGCTTGCCACGTGGATGGGCGTAAGCGCGACGAACCTGAATGATGTGGTGCCCAATATCAAAGAATACAGCACCAAAAACTTGGGATTATTTAGACCAGGGCTTTAACGTGCTGGATGACTTCACCCGCGAGATGCCTAAATTCTTACACTGCTGTCCGGTAATTTCCAAAGATCCAAGGCGTTTTTGGCCTATCGCCCGAGGAAATGCTGCATAGTTAGCTATAAAATGTATAGTAAGTTGACCACAAAAAGTGCCCGCACAGAGTCCGCACAGAGACCACAATTAGGCTGCCCGAAATCGACCAAGACGGCGCTGCCCCACCAGCTAAATCGTTTGCGTAGGCCTGTCAGAGGCTAAATGTGCACCCAGTGTTTCTTCGATTTTCAGCTTCAGCAGCTTGGATTTTTCGTCCGCTGGAAACCGAATGCCCACGCCTTGCGTGCGGTTGCCGGCTGCGCGGGCTGGGGTGACCCACGCCACTTTGCCCGCTACAGGGTAACGCTGCGGGTCCTCTGGCAATGTGAGAAGCACATACACATCGTCACCCAGTTTGTAGTCCCGCGCGGTGGGGATGAACACACCACCCTCAGTAAACAGCGGGATGTAGGCCGCGTACAAAGCTGCTTTTTCCTTGATGGCCAGCTGAATCACGCTGGGGCGCGGCGTGCTGGACAAGGTAGTGGTGCCGGCGGACAACGGTGATGATGCGGTGCTGGGGGGGGTGCTCATGGTGTTTGTCTGTTGTAGTGTGGGCGTGCTGGAGAGTACTGACGTGTGATAGTGATTATTGCTTAGAGTTTAGGGCTATCTTGGCCTGGCTGACAAGGTCTTGCACCAACAATTCGGGTTTCCAGGTGTGGTCTATGCTGCGGGCCAGACATTTAAGCTGCTCGCTCCATGCAGACAGTGCACGGGCGGGCGGGGGTTTGGGCAGGTCGGCGGCGCTGAAAAAGCGCGGCGCAGCGCCCAGTTTGACGGCCCACAGGTCGTGGCAGAGCTTTTGCAGTGCATCCAGTACCGTGGCGGGTGCCCAGCCGTCGGTCATGCCTTGCACGCCCACACTTAAGCCTTTGGGCAGTTTGGCCCAAGCGTTGATTGCGCCTTCAGCTATTAATTGCAAAGCGTCGATCGGGCGGCCCCCCGCGGCTGCCAGCACAGTGGTCAAGGCGGCATCGTCTAGCTTGGCGGCGGCTTCTTGGCTGCGCAGCCAGGCCAGTGCTTCGCTTTGTGCGGGCCAGCGCAGGGCAAAGCTTTGGCAGCGGCTGCGGATGGTGGGCAGCAATTGGTGGGCGGCCTCGGTGGCCAGGGCAAACTTCACATCGCCGGTGGGCTCCTCTAAGGTTTTGAGCAGGGCGTTGGCGGTGGCCACGTTCATGCGCTCTGCCGGGTACACCAGCACGGCCTTGCTGCGCCCGCGCCCGCTGGTGAGCTGGGCAAACTCGATGGTGCTGCGCATAGCGTCTACCCGGATCTCGCGGCTGGGTTTGCGGGTTTTCTCGTCAATTTCTTTTTGGGCTTTTTCTGACAGTGGCCAGCCGTAGGCCAGCATAAGGGTCTCGGGCATCAGCACCACCAGGTCGGTGTGGGCATGGCTGGCAACCATGTGGCAGCTGGGGCACTGGCCGCAGGCGGCCTGTTGGGCCAGCTTGCCAGGGGCCTCGCACAGCCAGGCCTGCGCCAGGCTTAAGGCAAGCTCGTACTGGCCTAAGCCCGACGGGCCATGCAGCAGCCAGGCATGGCCGCGCTGGGCCAGCAGCGCGTCGCGCTGGGCTGCCAGCCACGGTGCCAGCAGAGGCGCCGAACTGCCCGCCGCGCTGGGGTCTGCCGCGCTTACTGCATCTGCCGTGGTGGCCAAGGGGTTCATGCTCATGCTAAAAATCTCCGCGTGCGCACAACGGCCATCACCTGGGCGCGCACCGCGTCGATAGCTTGGTTGCCATCAATGCGGGCAAAGCGGCGGGGCTGCTGGGCTGCGCGCTGGGCGTAGCCTGCCACCACGCGCTCAAAAAATTCGCTGGACTGCGACTCAAACTTGTCGGGCGTGCGGGCTGCAGCCAAGCGCTGTGCGGCTACCGCAGGCGGCACGTCAAACCAGACGGTTAAATCAGGCTGGCGAACCCCCAAAGTAGCAGGAATTTGGGCTTGCAGCCCAAGGGAATGCTGCACAGCGTGCTCTAAAAATGAGAGTGTGTCTAAGCTAAAGCCGCGCCCTGCCCCTTGGTAGGCGAAAGTGGCATCGGTAAAGCGGTCACACAGCACCACGCTACCGCATGCCAGGGCGGGCTCAATCACATGAACCAGATGTTCGCGGCGGGCTGCGAACACCAAGAGCGCTTCGGTCAGGGGGTCCATCGCATCATGCAAAACCATTTCGCGCAGGCGCTCTGCCAGTGGCGTGCCACCGGGTTCGCGGGTGAGCACCACGGTATGGCCCTGGTCGGTAAATGCGTCGGCCAGGGCGCTGATGTGGCTGGACTTGCCTGCGCCGTCGATACCCTCGAAGCTGATGAAGATGCCGGTGGTCATGAGTTTGAAGGCCGAATAAAGTGGTGCTGTAAGTTGGCTTGCTTGCGGGCGAGACCGTGTGTGCAAACCGCCCTCATACTGGGGTACCAGAAATCGGTCGGTTTGCACACACGGTCTCGCTTGCAACCAAGGTAGCGCACGACCGGTATTGACCGCAAAATCTTTGCCGAAGCTACCCGTAGCGCGCTAGCTTGGCTGCTGCACGGGTGGGTCTCTATGGGCCGACCGATTTCTGGTACTCCAGTATGAGGGCGGTACGTAGAGACCCACCCGTGCGTGCGGGACCGGGCCCGCGCCCAAACTTCAGAGCAACATAACGCAAATTCAGAAGTACAAGCAGTCAAAACGTCACTGCCCCCGAATGTACTTGTTCACCGCCGCATTGTGCTCGGCCAAAGTAGCACTGAACTGGCTGGTGCCGTCGCCGCGCGCCACAAAGTACAGCGCCTTGGTGGCTGCAGGCTGCACAGCAGCCAACAGCGCTGCTTTGCCGGGCATGGAAATTGGCGTGGGCGGCAGGCCAGCGCGGGTGTAGGTGTTGTAGGGCGTGTCGGTTTGCAGGTCGCGCTTTTTAATGTCGCCGTCAAACTTTTCACCCAAACCGTAGATCACCGTAGGGTCGGTTTGCAGGCGCATGTCGATGCGCAGGCGGTTGGTGAACACGCCGCCTATTTCAGGCCGGTCGGTGGGCTTGCCGGTTTCTTTTTCAATGATGCTGGCCAAAATCAAAGCCTGTTCGGGGCTTTGCAGCGGTGTGTCTTGCGCTCTGGCCTCCCAGGCCGCAGCCAATTGTTTGTCCATGGCGCGTACGGCGGCTTGCAGCACGGCCAGGTCGCTGCTGCCTTTGGCGTAGCTGTAGGTGTCGGGGAAAAACCGGCCCTCGGGGTGCATGCCGGGCTTGCCCAGCTTGGCCATCAGCGCGTCAACGCCCAGCGCCTGGCTGTCGGGTTTTAAAAACTCGGCTTTGGCCAGCGCGGCGCGCAACTGGCGAATGTTCCAGCCCTCCACCATAGT
>JAYSRE010000260.1:0-2349 GCA_043721235.1 Polaromonas sp.
GTCAATAGCCGCAACGATGTAGCCTTGCGAAACCAATGCTTCGACCTGGAAGGTGTTCATCTGACGAAAGCCAATAGCCCCCTCCAAAAATATGAGCACCGGATAGCTGCGCCTTTCATCAGCAACCGGTACACCAGCAATAGCGTGGGTGGTGACGTACTTAAACTGTCTGAACAGCACTGTCGGTAAATTTTTCAACCGCGATAACGCAATTGCAAGCGCGTTGGCGTCTTGCACGTAGGGTGCGCGAAGGTATGGTGGTGGCAGTTGCTTGGCGGGATACCAGATTTGCACCATCAGTTCGCGGCGCCTGCTCGCATCGGCGGTGAAAATTTCCGTACGATTGGAGTCGGTCAAATGGTTGGTCAACGTGCCTATCGCGTACGCTCCAGCAGGCCTAGCAAAATAAAACACGGGCTGAATAATCGGCAACGCGACAAGTATTGCGAATGTGATTACGCTCAAACCAGCCGTCAAGAAGAGGCCAAGCCGAAGTAGTCGATACCTTTTGCCTATATGCCAGGATGAATTGAACATTGCACCCCTCCACAAATCCGCGAAAAGCGTAGTCCGGCACTGTGACCACTTGACTTTCAAGGTTTGGCCTTCGGTATGACTAATTCCATGATCTCCTTTTGCACTTCATCGTCATGCCCGGCCCAAACATGACCACCATGCTCAAAGCCAACAATCCTTGCACCTTTGATCTGGCTGGCCGTGTACTCAGCGCTGGCGTACGTTCCAAACCCGTCATCGCGCACGCTGACAATAAGCGTCGGTGCGCTAACGGCGGTGAGTGCCGATGGGCCGAGGCTTTTTCCTAAAACGGAATCGCTGCGCAAGCCAGCTGCACGACTTGAGACGGGCAGGATGTGGGCGAGGATGGCATTGACGCGTGCGCGTTCCTGCGGGCTGGCGGCGCTGACTTCTTCTGGCGGCGTGGCCAGTACGTACTTAATGACTTGATCTCTAGCCACATGCAGGCCAGCCCAAAACAAAAAATCTGAGCCGATCAGGCGCATCAGAAGCGACTCTGCCCACGGCGCCAAAGGCTTGGCCGAATCTGCCGAAGTGCTGGGTTTATAGGCCAAGGGCACAAGCAGCACCAGAGCACTTACGCGGTCCGGATGTCGAATGGCCATTTGCAGTGCCGACGGGCCACCTGCCGAGCCGCCGAGTACCGCAGCTTTGACTATGCCTAGCGCATCTAGCAAGCACACATGCGCATCGGCCTGTGCTGCGGGCGAGCTATCTACTGGCATAGGCGTGCGCAGGTAACCAAAGCGCGACATGGCAATGACGCGAATTGCGCGCTTCGTCAACTTGCCCGCGAACGTCATGCCTTGGTCGTGTCCGCCGCCGCTGCCGTGAACCATCAGCAACGGCACGCCAGTGCCAGCCTCTTGGTATTCAATCGGACCACACCGCGTAGTAATCAGTACGCTGCCTTGCGCGGCTTTGGCGCTGGCCGCCTTGATGTCACTGTCAAAGCGCCACCCAATTACTAGCGTGCCTAGCGAAGCAACCAATGCACCCGCCGCAACAGCTTGTTTAAGGGGCTTCATGCCGTGTTTCCTGAATTTGCCGTTGGGTTGTCTTGGCGCACCAGCAGCCAGATTGCAGCAACCGCTACTATGCCGGCGACAAACAAAAAGGGTCGTTGCACTGGATCGGACGGCAGTATCGGAATGACCGCAGGCCAACTGTTTGATGCCGTATGTAGTGCCAGTGCGGGCAGCACGCTGCCTGCGCTGCGCTCAAAAAGCCACGTATAAAAAACCGAGGTGGCGACGATAAGAACGAAAAGAGTTAGTAAAGAGCTTTGGTTTTGCACCGAACCTGGGAGGAAAAAAAGCGGCAAATGCCACGAACCCCAAATGCCGCCCAGCACAAGGCTACTGAAGCGCCAGCCAAGGCGCTGCAGCAGGACAGGCAACGCAAAGCCGCGCCAGCCGAGTTCTTCGCCAAGCGGCCCGCCTACTAAAAACACTAACCCGACATTTGCTACCAACAACGGTACATTTTCTAGGGCGGGCGAGGGCTTTAGGCTGCCACCGAGAGCAATGTGCGCAGCGGCGGCCAGCGCCAAAATTACCAGTGGTGCCAGCGCCGCCAGAGCAAACCAATCCCAGCTGGTGCGCCGCAGGCAGCGCCCAAGCCACGCGCGTAGGCCTGAGCGCCCGCTTGTGACGCCCAGCACAACTACTGCGGCGACGCTCGGTCCGAAGCCTCCCAGAAAAAACAGTACGCTCGATGCATCGCCCGAACCGACATTCAGTCTGGCTGCCAACAACCAGCACGTCCAAGACCAGACGAATGTCAGTACGAAAAAAACTAATAGTTGCTTAG
>JAYSRE010000261.1:0-16971 GCA_043721235.1 Polaromonas sp.
GCGGCTGGCTTGCTCTTCACGGCGTGCCAGCTCAGCATCGTCGATGATGGGCGCGCTGGGCACTTGCTCTTCTTCAGCGGGCGCTTCTACCTCGTCGTCACGCTGGATGAAGGTGCGTTTTTTACGCACTTCTACCTGGATAGTGCGTGCTTTGCCCGTGGCATCGGCTTGCTTAATCTCGGTGGTAGATTTCTTCACCAGCGTGATTTTTTTGCGCTCAGCCGTGGCAGTGCCGTGGCTAGTTTGCAAATAGCTGAGCAGCTTTTGTTTGTCCGAGTCGGTCAGCGCATCACTGGCTGATTGCTTGGCTACACCGGCACTTTTGAGCTGGTCTAGCAGCGTGTCGGTGGATTTTTTGAGTTCGTTTGCAAACTCAGAGACTGTGGTACTTGACATAATTTTTTGCTCGTCTCCATGATGTTATTGGGCCAAAGGCTCTGAGCCGTTGGCTTGGGGCTGACCAGCTGCCAGGGCAGCCGCTGCTTTGGCCGCTTCGTCGGCATCATCATGGGTAAACCAGTGTTCACGGGCTTTCATAATCAGTGCGGTGGCATCTGCGGTCGACTGGCCGGTAATATCGGTCAACTCGTCGGTGGCCAGGTCGGCCAGGTCGTCGCGGGTGTTGATGCCAGCGGCGTTGAGCTTGGCAACCAGCTCGGCGCTCATGCCATCCAGGTGGTTAAGATCTTGGCTCACAGGGCCGCCTTCAACAGACTCTTCCTTGGCAATGGCCATGGTCAGCAGTGCGTCTTTGGCGCGGGTACGCAGCTCGTTGACGGTGTCTTCGTCAAAGCTGGCAATTTCCAGCATTTCTTGCAGAGGCACGTAGGCCACCTCTTCCAGGCTGGTAAAACCTTCTTCGATCAGAATGTCGGCCACTTCTTGATCAACGTCTAGCTTGGCCATGAACAGTGCGCGAGTGCCATCGGTTTCGTTGGCCTGCTTTTGCGCTGATTCAGCAGCGTCCATGATGTTGATTTTCCAGCCGGTCAAATCAGAGGCCAGGCGCACGTTCTGACCACCACGGCCAATGGCAATAGCCAGATTTTCTTCATCAACCACCACGTCCATCGCGTGGCGCTCTTCGTCTACCACGATCGAGCTGACGTTGGCGGGGGCCAGCGCACCAATCACAAACTGCGCTGGGTCTTCGCTCCACAGCACAATGTCTACGCGTTCGCCAGCCAGTTCGGTGGTAACGCCGTTAACTCGCGAGCCGCGCACACCTACACATGTACCAATCGGGTCTACGCGCTTATCGTGCGACAGCACGGCGATTTTGGCGCGTGAGCCAGGGTCGCGGGCGCAAGATTTGATCTCTAGCAGGCCCTGCTCTATTTCTGGCACTTCGTTGCGAAACAGCTCAATCATGTAAGACGGAGACGAGCGGCTTAAAATGATGGGCGCACCGCGTAAGGTGGTGTCAACTTCCATGATCATGGCACGCACGCGGTCGCCGGTGCGCAGGTTTTCTTTGGGGATCATCTCGTTGCGGCGCAAACGGCCTTCCACCCGACCGCTTTCGACGATGATGTCACCTTTGTCCATGCGCTTAACGGTGCCAACAAAGATTTTTTCGCCACGGCTCATGAAGTCGTTCAAAATGATTTCACGTTCAGCATCGCGTATTTTTTGCAAAATAACTTGCTTGGCAGCCATCGCGCCAATGCGGCCAATGGGCACAGAATCTACTGGCTTTTCAATATAGTCGCCCTCTTCGATGTCGGCAATTTGGTCGCGTGCGTCCATCAGCATTTCTTCGGCATCAGGGTTTTGCAAGCCTGCGTCGTCAGCCACTACCAGCCAGCGGCGGAAGGTTTCGTAATTACCGGAGTCGCGGTCTAGTGCCACGCGAATTTCTACGTCGCCATGGCCTTCGGTTTGCTGCAGTTTTTTAGTCGCTTGCGCCAAGGCAGCTTCTACGGCACCAAACACCACGTCTTGCTCGACGTTTTTCTCACGGGAAATGGCTTCAATCAGCATCAACATTTCACGGTTCATGTCGCATTACTCCTAATAGTGCATTCAAAAAATTGTGCATTCAAAACTAAACAGCTTTGGGCTTGCGGCCCTTAAAGTCCACGATGGGCGCTAAACGCGCCTCACGCAACTCGTCCAAACCAAATCCCAAGGCCTGCAACGCTGCAGGCACTTTCTTTTTGCTCACGCGCGTACCGGGCTTGGGCTCTGGCGCATCGCTCCAGACGATTTGCCAACCAACAGCTGCACTAATTTGCTTCACGTCTTCAGCCGTGGGGCTGTTGTCCAGCGCAGTTTTTTCTAGCGTGCCGCGAAACTTCTTGCGGTTGGCATTCACCTGTCCCTGCGCCTGCGCACCCATAGGTGCTTTCAGTGTCACATCAATGACTTCGCCCGCAAAGCGTTCAAAATCTGCCGCGTGGCGCAGTGGCCGGTCAATACCCGGCGACGACACCTCCAAGCGGCGGTAGTCAACCTCTTCTACCTCCAGTGCAAACTGCAGCTGCCGCGTCACGCGCTCACAGTCTTCTACAGCCACCAGCTCACCTGTGGTGCCCGGCACCCAAGGATGGTCTATCGTGATGCGCAACAGACCTCCCGCAGAGCGGTCAATCTCTACGAGGTCGTAACCTAAACCACTCACCGTGGTTTCTACAATGGTTTGCAAACTCAACTTGGCAACTTCCGAAATGCGCTAAAAAAAGAACAACAATGAACCCGAAAATGAAAATGGCCACAACGTTTGACTTGCAAGCGTAGCCTGCCATCAAAACCGTTCAGCCAAAAAAAAACGGGCGCTGAATGCCGCCCGTTTGGTCGATATGTATCTGATTATAAAGGATTTTTAGGCCGCTGCCAAGGGTTGTGAGGGCTTATTTTGCAGCGCAGCAAGGCGTGCATGCATCAAACTAAACCACAGTGGCGGCACCATGGCCAGTATCAGGCAGCCCGCATAGCCAGTAGGTAGCTGGGGCCCGGGCAGTGGCTCTAAGGTGGCGTAGGGCTTCCAGGCGTGCATATGGTGGTCAGAATGGCGCTGCAGGTTAACCAGCAGGCTGTTGGTCACTACATGGTCTGCGTTCCAAGCGTGCATCACGCCAAATGGCTCGCGTTTACCGCCTGCCGTACTGCGCTGCAGGCCATAGTGCTCGATGTAGTTAACTATCTCAAGCAAAGTAAAGGCAATGACCGACTGGTAAACAAAAAATACTACGAATTTGATAGCTGCCTGCGCAGGTAAATAAAGGGCCGGCAGCATTATCAGCAGCGCAGATACCACGGTGCTCCACACCAGCGGGCTGCCCGCCCAACTGCTTTTCATCTGCTTGATGCGCTGGCCTTCCAGCTGCCAGCCGCTGCGCAAGCAGCCCCACACGCTGCGCGGTAAAAAGTGGTACAAGTTCTCGCCAAAACGGGCCGAGGCGTGGTCGTCTAAAGTAGCAGCGCGCGGGTGGTGGCCCCGGTAGTGCTCCACCATAAAGTGGCCATAACATACGCTGGTCATCAGCACCCAAGCACAAAAACGGTCAATTTTGGACTTGCTGTGGCCCAGCTCATGGGCAAATGTGATGCCCTGTGCCCCCGACACGTAGCCCACCGCAAAAGCCAGCCCTAGGGTGGTGAGCCAGTCGCCCTGCACAGCGGCATAGGCGCCTAAAGCAATCAAGCTGAGCTGCAGCAGCACAAAAGTACGCAACACCCATTGAAAATACGCTGGGTTAGCACCGGGCACGATGGCCGCAGGAGTTTTTTTACCCCCGGGCAAGAACAGCTCAAGAAACACCACGCCAAGCCACATCACCAATGTAGTCAGCGCGCTGTAGTGGGGGAGCATCACTACGCCTGCAATGGCCATTAAAGGCATCACCAAGGCCAGTAAAAAACGAAGGTCTGATATACGCATATGGTGTACTTTGCCAGATATTTGCCAGCGAATCCATCGGGGTATTCCCAATAGGGTGGCAGGGCCGATAATCAACCCATGAATCCATTGCTCTGTAAATTACAGCCCTATCCTTTTGAACGGCTTAAACAGCTTTTTGCCACTATCGTACCCAGTTCCAATCACCGCGCTATCAGCCTAGGTATTGGCGAGCCCAAGCATGCCACACCGCAGCTGATCAAAGATGCCCTGGTGGGCAATTTGCAGGGCTTGGCGGGTTACCCCGCCACGGCGGGCGAGCCTGCCCTGCGCGCGGCCTGCGCGGCTTGGTTGCAGCGGCGCTATGGGGTGAGCGTGAATCCGCTTACGCAAGTTTTGCCAGTTAATGGTTCGCGCGAAGCTTTGTTTTCGCTTACGCAGGCAGTGGTGAACCCTGGGCGCATGGATGCCACGGTCATCAGCCCGAACCCGTTTTACCAAATTTACGAAGGTGCAGCCCTGCTGGCAGGTGCCAAGCTGCACTACGTAAACAGCGACCCAGCACGCAATTTTGCGGTGGACTGGGACAGCGTGCCAGCTGCCGTGTGGCAAACCACGCAATTGGTGTTTGCCTGCTCACCAGGCAACCCTACCGGTGCGGTAATGACCTTAGCCGAATGGGAAAAGCTGTTTGCACTGAGCGACCAGTACGGCTTTGTGATTGCGTCTGACGAATGCTACAGCGAGATTTATTTCAACGACGAACCACCGCTGGGTGGGCTAGAGGCGGCGGCCAAGCTGGGCCGAAGCGACTTTAAAAACCTGGTTGCCATGACATCCTTGTCCAAACGCAGCAACGTGCCGGGCATGCGCAGTGGCTTTGTCGCAGGCCATGCGGCCTTGGTTAAAGATTTTTTGCTCTACCGCACCTACCACGGCAGCGCCATGGGCACTACGGTACAGGCCGCCAGCATTGCCGCCTGGAACGACGAGCAGCATGTGACCGAGAACCGCGCCCTGTACCGAGAGAAATTCGCCCAGGTAACGCCCCTTTTGGCCAGCGTGCTCAATGTCAAGCTGCCTGATGCGGCTTTTTACCTGTGGGCGCAGATTCCGGCCACAGTCTGTGGCGGTTCAGACACCGTCTTTGCGGCGCAGCTTTTTGAACAATACAATGTAACTGTGCTGCCGGGCAGCTACCTTGCGCGCGAGTCAGGCGGCATGAACCCCGGCACAGGCTATATTCGCATGGCTTTGGTGGCCCCAACGCAGGAATGCGCAGAGGCAGCGCAGCGTATGGTTCAATTTATCCAAAAGAATTCTGTTTGATTTTTATTTTCAGTTCCATTTTATTTTTATCATACCGCTATGACACAACAACTCCAGACCACCATCGAAGCCGCATGGGACAACCGCGCTAACCTGTCACCCAGCACAGCGCCCAAAGAAACCATTGACGCGGTGGAGCATGTCATCAATGAACTGAACAAAGGCAGCCTGCGGGTGGCTACCCGCGAAAGCGTGGGCGTGTGGACCACCCACCAGTGGATTAAAAAAGCCGTACTGCTGAGCTTTCGCCTGAAAGACAACCAAGTGGTCAAAGCGGGTGATCTGGGCTTTTATGACAAAGTGCAAACCAAGTTTGCCCACCTGTCTGAAGACGAAATGAAAACCACCGGCGTGCGCGTGGTGCCGCCTGCAGTAGCGCGGCGCGGCAGCTACATTGCCAAGGGCGCAATTTTGATGCCAAGCTACGTGAACATTGGGGCCTACGTAGGCGAAGGCAGCATGGTAGACACCTGGGCCACGGTAGGTTCGTGTGCGCAAATTGGCAAAAATGTGCACCTGTCGGGCGGCGTGGGCATTGGCGGCGTGCTAGAGCCGGTGCAGGCGGGGCCCACCATCATTGAAGACAACTGCTTTATAGGCGCGCGCAGTGAGGTGGTAGAAGGCGTAATTGTGGAAGAAAACTCGGTACTGTCGATGGGCGTATACATTGGCCAAAGCACCCCCATTTACGACCGCGCCACGGGCGAGACCACCTATGGCCGTGTACCGTCGGGCTCGGTAGTTATCAGCGGCACCTTGCCCAAAGACGGCGGTCGCTACAGCCTGTATGCTGCCATCATCGTCAAACGGGTAGATGCGCAAACCCGCGCTAAAACCAGCTTGAACGACCTGCTGCGAGACTGAACCTGCACAACATGGGCACCCAGCACTGCCAAATGCCTATTTGTACATAAAAACACCCTATCGCCCAAGGAAATGCTGCATGAGCAGCTATTAAATTAATAGTAATTGGAGAAACCCGTATGAGTACCATGCAACGTATTTTGAAGCTGATGGCGGAGAAAAAAGCCTCCGACGTGTACTTGTCCGCCTACTCCCCGGCCACCATCAAAATCAACGGCCAGTGTGTGCCGATTAACAGCCAAGCCCTACCTGCCGATGCGCCCAAAGCCTTCTTGGCCGAAGTGCTGCCCGCCACCCGGATTGAAGAACTGGAAGAAACGGGCGAGCTGAACATGGCCCACGCCATTGCCGGTATTGGCAACTTTCGTATCAGCGCCATGCGCCAGCGCGGCAGCTACGCGGTGGTGATTCGCTACATTGCCACCGACATTCCCATGCTGTCCAGCCTGAACGTGCCGCCAATTTTGAGCGACCTGATCATGGAAAAGCGCGGCTTGGTGCTGATGGTGGGGGCCACCGGCGCGGGCAAGTCCACCACCCTGGCCGCCATGATCGACGAGCGCAACGGTAAAGTACCTGGCCATATTTTGACGGTGGAAGACCCGGTGGAGTTTTTGTTTACTAACAAAAAATCCATCATCAACCAGCGCGAAGTAGGCTCAGACACCAGTTCAATGCAAGTCGCCCTGAAAAACGCCTTGCGCCAAGCGCCAGATGTGATTTTGATTGGCGAAATCCGCGACCGCGAGACCATGTCGGCGGCCATAGCCTACGCCCAGTCGGGCCACCTGTGCTTGGCCACCATGCACGCCAACAACAGTTACCAGGCATTGAACCGAATTTTAAGTTTTTACCCGGTAGAAGTGCGCCTCACCATGCTGGGCGACTTGGCTTCTGCCCTTAAAGCCGTGGTCTCCCAGCGCCTGCTGCGCACCGTGCACGGCACGCGTACACCTGCAGTGGAGGTGATGCTTAACACCAAGCTGATTTCTGACTTGATTGAAAAAGGCGATTTTTCGGGGGCCAAAGAGGCCATGGAAAACTCAATGGTGGAAGGCTCGCAAACCTTTGAACAAGACATCGCCCGCCTGATTGTGGAGGGCACCATCGACCGCAAAGAAGGCCTCACCTACGCCGACAGCCCTACCAACCTGATGTGGCGCTTGGCCAACGACTTTGCCAATGCCCAAAAAGCGGCCGAGCCCGAAGCAGAAATCGACGATACGCCGTCGTTTACCGAAATTACCTTAGACGTAAAACACTCTGAGTCACGCTTTGGTTCTGTGTAAATTTTAACTATGCACGCACCTGTAGACACCCTTGCCGCCCGGGCCATTGAAGCCACGCATGTCGCCCACAGCGCGCACGCCACACTATGCCTTGCCGAGCAGCTGATCAGCCGCCCGTCGGTCACACCAGACGATGCCGGCTGCATGGACATTGTTGCCGCACGCCTTGCGCCGCTGGGTTTTGTGTGCGAATGGATGGACAGCGGGCCAGACAGCCTGCGGGTACGAAATTTATGGGCAAAACGTGCTACCGCCCAAGTAAATGCTAAAGAGTTTGCTACAAAAAGCATAGTATCTATTAAAACCTTTGTGTTTGCCGGCCACACCGACGTGGTGCCTACCGGCCCGCTAGAGCAGTGGAATTCGCCGCCATTTGTGCCCACCCACAAGGGCGGCAAGCTCTACGGCCGCGGTGCCAGTGACATGAAAACCTCTATCGCTGCCATGGTGGTGGCAGTGGAAGAATTTGTCGCTGCCCAGCCTCACGCCCCACTCAACATAGCTTTCTTGCTCACCAGCGACGAAGAAGGCCCCGCCATCGACGGCACAGTGACGGTGTGCAACACGCTCACCGCACGCGGTGAAGTGCTGGACTACTGCATCGTAGGCGAACCGACCAGCGTACTTCATACCGGCGACATGGTAAAAAACGGCCGCCGTGGCACGATGAGTGGCAAGCTCACCCTACACGGCATTCAGGGCCATATTGCCTACCCGCATTTGGCCAAAAACCCGATCCACATGGCCGCCCCCATACTGGCCGATCTGGTCAAAATACAGTGGGACACCGGCAACGCCTACTTTGAGCCCACCAGCTGGCAAATGAGCAATATTCACGGCGGCGCAGGCGTGAGCAATGTCATACCCGGCAACGTAGTCATTGACTTTAACTTTCGTTTTTGCACCGAGTCCAGCCCGCAAAGCCTGCAGCAGCGCCTGGAAGCCGTCATCACAGCCCACGGCCTGCACGCCGGGCCAGACTACACCCTGGTTTGGACTGTAGGCGGCCTGCCCTTTTTGACCCCCGTGCAAGAAGGCAGCTTACACGGCGTTGCCAGCCTGATCAACGCTGTGCGCAGCGCCATCACCGCTGAGACCGGCATCACCACCGAGCTGTCCACCACGGGCGGCACCAGCGACGGCCGCTTTATTGCCAAAATTTGCCCCCAAACGATAGAACTCGGCCCGCCTAACGCTACGATTCACAAGGTCAATGAAAACCTGGCAGTCGCTGATATTGAGCCTTTAAAAAATATTTACCGGCGGGTTTTGGAAAATTTAATTTCTGACTAGGTTTTGCCACTGACCAGGGCTTTAAGAATTTTTGAACGCAGAGGACGCAGAAGAAGATAAAGAAAAAAAACAGCCAAATTTTGAAATACATGCACCTTATGGATCGCGTGAATTAATTTTTTATATTATTTTGGCATTTTCTTTTCTGCGCTCTTTGCGTAACCTTCGCGTCCTCTGCGTTCAAAAAATCCCCCTCCCCTGACTTTTCCCCCAAGCACCCGCGCCCTTGACTATGAAAAAAGAGCACATCGTCCCCTTTTTCGCCACGCTCAAAGCAGCCAACCCGCAGCCTAATACCGAGCTGGAGTACACCAGTGTGTTTGAGCTGCTGGCTGCTGTGCTGCTGAGCGCGCAGGCCACTGATGTGGGGGTTAACAAAGCGACGCGCAAACTGTTCGCGGTGGCCAGTACACCGCAGGCGGTGGCAGATTTAGGCCTCAAGGGGATTGAAAATTACATCAAAACCATTGGCCTGTTCCATTCCAAAGCCAGGCACCTGCTAGAAACTTGCCACATTTTGGTAACCCAGCACGCAGGCGTGGTGCCGCGCACCCGCGAGGCGCTAGAAGCCCTGCCGGGCGTGGGCCGCAAAACGGCCAATGTGGTGCTTAACGTGGCTTTTGGTGAACCCACAATGGCGGTAGACACGCATATTTTTCGCATGGGCAACCGCACGGGTTTGGCCCCTGGCAAAACACCTTACGACGTAGAAATGAAGCTGCTTAAACGCATCCCACCCGCCTACCTGGTGGACGCACACCACTGGCTGATTTTGCATGGCCGCTATGTGTGCCAAGCGCGCAAACCGCTGTGCTATGACTGCGGTGTGGCGCAGTATTGCGCTTTCAAACTTAAGCCTTCGGCAAAGTAACTCCCACCTGCCCCTGGTACTTTCCACCCCGGTCTTTGTAGCTGGTCTCGCACACATCGTCCGCCGAACTTTCAAAAAACAGCACTTGTGCGCAGCCTTCGCCTGCGTAGATTTTGGCGGGCAGTGGCGTGGTGTTGGAAAACTCCAGGGTGACGTAGCCTTCCCACTCTGGCTCGAAGGGCGTAACGTTAACGATGATGCCGCATCTGGCGTAAGTGCTTTTGCCCAGGCAGATGGTGAGCACGTTGCGCGGGATGCGAAAGTACTCCATGGTGCGTGCTAGTGCGAAGCTGTTGGGCGGGATGATGCAGCTGTCACCGCCAAAGTCGACAAAGCTTTTTTCATCGAAGTTTTTGGGGTCCACCACGGTGCTGTGGATGTTGGTAAACACCTTAAACTCTGGCGCGCAGCGAATGTCGTAGCCGTAGCTGCTGGTGCCGTAGCTGATGATTTTTTGGCTTATGCCGCCCGCATCGCGTGTGCGCACCTGTTTTGGCTCAAAGGGGTCGATCATGCCGTGGCTGTCCACCATGCGGCGTATCCATTTATCAGATTTGATTGTCATAGCCTGCATTGTATGCAGGGTTTGGGGCCGATTGGCCTGCACAATCAGGCGGCCAAGGCCTCTAGCAGCTCGGTTTCAAACTCAATTTGCTTTTTATTGTGCTGCAGCTCGGCACCGTCTATCAAAAAGGTGTCTTCTACACGTTCGCCCAGGGTGCTAATTTTGGCCAGCTGCAGGTTGACGTTGTGGCGTGCCATCACGCGGGCGATGGCGTACAGCAGGCCAACGCGGTCGCTGGCGCTGACGCTTAAGATCCAGCGCTGGGCTTTCTCGTCCGGGCGCAGGTCGATGCGCGGCTGGAAGGGAAAGCTTTTGACCCGGCGTGACTGGCGCGCGCGCGCCGGGACAGGCAAGTCGCAGAGCACCCCGCCCACAGGGGTTAAGGCGCGGGCAAGTTCGGCCTCGACCATGCTCATCATTTCACGGTAGTGCTCTTGCGTGGGGGCCACCACCTGGAAGGTGTCCAGGGCATAACCATTGTTGGCGGTGTGTACTTTAGCGTCCAGAATGCTAAAGCCGTTTTGCTCGAAAAAGCCGCAAATACGCACAAACAAATCGCTTTGGTCGGGCGTGTAGACCAGCACTTGCATGCCCTCGCCCAAGGGCGAAAGGCGCGCCCGCACGATGGTTTTCAGCTCAGCTTTTTCTGCTGCGGTGTCAGCCACTGCCTGTTGTGCGCTGGTTGAATTTTTAGCCGCTAACTGCACAGCCATTTTTTCACTTGCATGGCGCGACAACTGGCGGGCATGCCATGCAAGGTCACTGGCATCGTGGCGCATAAAATAACCTACGTCTAGGGTGGCCCACAGGGCTTTGTGTGCCTCGTGCGGCAGCGCGTACAGCGCCAGCGTTTGCAGGGCTTCGCGTTTGCGGGCCTCTACCTCGGCATCGGCATCGGGCGCGCGCCCACCCAGGGTGCGCAATGTGTAGCGGTACAGGTCTTCCAGCAGCTTGCCTTTCCATGCGTTCCACACTTTGGGCGAGGTACCGCGAATGTCAGCTACTGTAAACAAGTACAGCGCGGTGAGGTAGCGTTCGTTACCCACGCGCTTGGCAAATGCGGCGATCACATCGGGGTCGCTTAAGTCTTGCTTTTGCGCAATGCTACTCATGGTTAAATGGTGAGCCACCACAAACTCGATCAGCTTGGCATCTTCGCGGGCAATGCCATGTTGGCGGCAAAACACGCGCACGTCTTTGGCCCCCAGCTGCGAATGGTCGCCTCCGCGGCCTTTGGCAATGTCGTGAAACAGCGCCGCCACGTACAGTATCCAGGGCTTGTCCCAGCCGCTGGCCAGTTGGCTGCAAAACGGGTATTCATGTGCATGTTCGGCCAGAAAATAGCGCCGTACATTGCGCAGCACCATCAAAATATGCTGGTCTACCGTGTACACATGGAACAAGTCATGCTGCATTTGCCCCACAATGCGCCGAAACACCCAGAGGTAACGGCCCAGCACCGAGGTTTGGTTCATCAAGCGGACGGCGTGGGTGATGCCGTTGGGCTCGATCAGTATGCGTACAAAAGTGGTGCGGTTTACGGGGTCACTTCTAAAAGCCGCATTCATGATGCTGCGGGCGTTGTACAGCGCGCGCAGTGTGCGCACCGACAGGCCTTTGACACCCACCGTGGTTTGGTAGACATGGAACGTCTCCAAAATAGCGTGCGGGTCGCGCAGGTACAGGTCGTCACTGGCCACTTCAATCATGCCGGCTTTGTTGGAGAACCGGGCGTTGATGGGCTGCGGAGTGTGGGTTTGCAGGTTAGTGCGCTGCTCGATCCGTTCGGCAATGTTGAGCAGCAAAATTTGGTTGAGCTGCACCACGGCTTTGGCCGCCCAGTAATAGCCGCGCATAAGTTTCTCGCTGGCTTTGCGCTGGCCATAGCTCTCAGTTGCGGCTGGGGCTTGCGCTAACGAGCCCTTAAGCGAAAGCGCACCGCCCGTAGTAAACCCAAAGCTTGCGGCCACTGTGTGCTGCATGTCAAACACCAGCCGGTCTTCACGCCGCCGGGCGGCAATGTGCAGCCGGGCGCGCACCAGGCTAAGCAGTGCTTCGTTCAGCTTGATTTGCTTTACCTCTAGCGCAGTGGCCAGCCCTGTGCGTTCTAGCTCGTCCCAGCTTTTGCCCAAACCGGCTGCTTTGGCCACCCACAAAATAATTTGCAAATCCCGCAAGCCACCGGGCGACTCTTTGCAGTTGGGCTCTAGCGCATAGGGTGTATCTTCAAATTTGGTGTGGCGCTGGCGCATTTCCAGCGTTTTGGCAGTAAAAAAAGCAGCAGGGTCTAGCGCAGCACTAAACGCCTTGGCAAAGCGCGCCACCAGCTTGGCATCGCCGGCAATGTTGCGCGACTCCAGCAGGCTGGTTTGAATAGTCACATCGTCCGCGGCCTCGGCCAAGCATTCGGCTACCGTGCGCACACTGGAGCCTATTTCTAGCCCAGCATCCCAGCAGGCGGTAATGAAGGTCTCAATTTGCGATTTGAGCAGCAGGTCGGTTTCTGGTGTGGCATCGTCGGGCAACAGCAGCAGCACATCAACATCTGAATAAGGGAACAGCTCACCACGGCCATAGCCGCCCACAGCCACCAGTGCACAGCCCGTGCCAAAAGCAGCTTCAACCCACAGCTTGCGCAGTACACCGTCGGTCGCATCGCTGAGCTGGCGCAGCTGGCGCTTGACACTGCGGGTAGATGCACCGGTGGCCGCTACAGCCGCTAAGATACTGTCTTTTTTAAAGCGATATTGCTCTTTGGCCCAAGGAAACATTGAATAGGCAGCTATTAAAAGTAGTAAGGCAGTTTTAAGCCGTAGCCAGGGCTGCGGCAACAAACGCAGGCGGCGGCGGTGTGCCTGCTGATTGGGTCATGATCTCCCAGCCAGTTTCAGTCACCAGCACACTGTGCTCCCACTGGGCAGAGAGTGAATGGTCTTTGGTAACAATTGTCCAGCCGTCACCCAGCTCACGAATTTCTTTGCGGCCCAGGTTGATCATGGGCTCAATGGTAAAGACCATGCCTGGCACCAACACGTCGCCAGTGCCGGCCTTGCCGTAGTGCAGCACCTGCGGTTCTTCGTGAAACTTCTCGCCCACGCCGTGTCCGCAAAACTCGCGCACCACGCTGTAGCCGTTACCCTCGGCAAATCTCTGGATGGCAGCGCCGATATCGCCCAGCCGGGCACCCGCTTTTACCTTGGCTATGCCGTGCCACATTGCGTCATAGGTCAGCGCGCACAGGCGTTTGGCAAACGGCGATACCTCGCCTACCAAATACATACGGCTGGTGTCTCCGTGCCAACCGTTTTTAATTACGGTCACGTCAATGTTAATGATGTCACCTTTTTTCAAAGCCTTGTCGTTGGGCATGCCGTGGCACACCACATGGTTAACCGAGGTGCAAATAGCCCCCGGAAACGGCGGATAGCCTTGCGGCGCGTAGCCCACAGTGGCCGAAGTGCACTGCTGCACTTGGGTTACAAAATTCAGCGCCAGGGTGTCCAGCTCTTTGGTGGTTACGCCGGGTTTGATAAACGGCGTAAGGTAGTCCAAGGTTTCAGCGGCCAGCCGGCCAGCCAAGCGCATGCCCGCTATGCCGGCTTCGTCTTTGATAGTAATGCTCATGGGAATGATTATCCCAGACCTTGGATATCTTCATTTTTTGTACGGGAGTAAGCTGGTGATCTACTCACTGTGTTGTACTAGACCAGGCTGATGGTGTGACGATGTAGGTGATCCAGTGCTATAGCTCCAACTAAACCAGTTCGCAGCCCTGGTGCTTGGCGTGGATGGCGCAGCGGCATTAAGGAGGAGCCCAAAGGGCGGGGGACAGCCGCGTAGCCATCCACGCCAGGCGCCAGGGCGTGCACAGCAAGCGCACAGCCAAAAATAATTTTAGCAGTACGTCAATTCACCACCCCCACCTTAGTCAACCCCGCCTTCTGCGCCATGGCTAAAAACGCCGCTACATATGCATAAGGCGTATCGGCAGAGGGGCGCAGGTGCAGCTCGGGTTGGTTGGGCAGCGCGGCGGCGGCGGCTACTTTGGTGCTGAGGGTGGCAATGTCGGCTATGGATTGACTGCCCCAACGCAAATAGCCGGCTGCATCCATTTGCACAACGATAACTTCAGGTACCACGCTGGACACCTGCGCTGAGGGCATGTCCAGGTTGACGGTATTCAACTGCATAGGAATAGTGATGATGAGCATGACAATAAGCACCAGCATCACGTCGATCAGGGGCGTGGTGTTCATCTCGATCATGGGGCTGGGTTCAGCCTCTTGACCGCCCAGCTGGGGTGAGAGGTGTTGGCTGTACAGCTTCATGGTCTGCTCCTGGTTTGTGGCGTTTGCAGGGGTTCGGTTACCAGGCCTACTTTGGCAAAGCCGTAAGCTTGTGCGGTGTCGATCACTTGGCCTATGTAGCTGTACGGGGCGTTGGCATCGGCGCGGATGTGCAGTGCGGGCTGGGGGTTGCGTGTGGCGACTTGGCCGATCCTGCTAGACAGGGCCTGCAGATTGGGTGCATAGGTTTCGTTAAAGTACAGGTTGCCTGCGCGGTCTACGCTGATGACGATATACTCGCCGCTGGTGTCACGCTGCTGGGCATTTTCTATTGGCAAATTCAAATTGACTGTAGCGCTGACCACGGGAATGGTCAGCAAGAAAATGATCAAGAGCACCAGCATCACGTCTACCAGCGGTGTGGTGTTGATCTCGGCCATCCAGCCGTCGTCTTCTGCGTTGTCAGTGCCGTCCCCGGCGGTGTACATGGCCATGGTGTTAGCTTTGTTTGTCTGCGGGTCTAGCAGGGTCAGCCGTCAAGGTGCTAGACAGCAGCACCACGTGCAGCTTGGCACCAAAGCTGCGCACGCCCTCTAGCGCCAGCTTGTTTTTGCGCAGCAGCCAGTTGTAGCCAAACACGGCGGGCACGGCCACAGCCAAACCGATTGCGGTCATGATAAGCGCCTCGCCCACGGGGCCTGCCACCCGGTCGATAGATGCTTGGCCCGATGCACCTATTTTGACCAGCGCGGTGTAGATAGCCCACACCGTGCCAAACAGGCCCACAAACGGTGAGGTAGAGCCAATAGTGGCCAGCACCCCCATACCGGCTTGCATGCGCGACTGCACCTTGGACAAAGCTTGTTCAATCGCACGAATAGTCCAGGTGTCATAGTCCACCCTGGGCTTTAAAGTGCCGAACTGGCGGGCAGCATCGAGGCCCGATTCGGCCACAAAACGCAATGGGTTATCAACCGCCAGTTTAGCTAAATTAACGCCAAAGTTGTGGATGGGCTGAAAGCTGGCGTGGGCGCTGGCGGCTTGCGCTTTAAGCTTGCGCAACTCGATGGTTTTGCTGACCAGCACGGTCCAGCTGGCAATGGACATGATGGCCAGCAGCATGAGGCAGCCCTTGGCCACCCAATCACCTTGTGACCAGATGGCCCCTAGGCCATAGGGGTTGGCTGCGGCTGCGTTAGAGGCAGCGTTAGCCGCCAAGCCAGTAACGGATGAAGTGGCCGTGGAAAGGGTTTGGGCAACGGCGGTGCTGATCATTGAAAAGTTCATCGTTTACATTTCTCTTCGTAAAGCTTTTGCAGGGTGGTGAAGATACCAAAGAGCCCTTGCAGGGCGGTGGTAGCTTTGTCTTTGGGCGGTGCTTTGAGGCAGTCGATATCGGCCGCAGCGTCAATGCTTTCGGCAAATGTGTCACGCGGCTTGGGGTTGAGCTGGGCATTGGCCCGCTCAGCCAGGCTGCCGCTGGGTGTGGCCAGTGGCGGGCGGTAAGGATAAGCGGGCTGGGTGCGCGGCAAGTTCAGGTTAAGGGGGGGGCGGCTGATGCCTGCAGCAGCGCCCGACGGCGCACTGCCAGTGCCCGGCAGGCCGCCCGGTGCACCGATAGAGCCGCTTGCAGAGCCAGCAGCAGATGCGCCGCCAGCGGCACCGGTACTGGCACTGGATGGCGCGCCTGCTGCTGCGCTGGGTGTAGCAGAGGGCGCGCTACCCCAGCCTGTGCTGGCGGGCGCAGCGGGTGGCTGGGCGATGGGCGATGGGCTGGGTGCGGCTGAAGGGGCCGCAGCAGGCGGCGGGGATGCAGCGACGGGTGCCGCGGGAGGTGGGGCGCTTGGCACAGCGACGGCTGGGGCTGGCGGAGTTGACGCAAGCACAGGTGCTGGGGGTGCCGGTGCGGGAGTTGGTTTGGGCGCAGGAGTAGGTGGCGGGACTGGTGGGTCGGGCACTGGCACTGGCACCGGGGTCGGGGTCGGGGTCGGGGCTGGGTTGGGCGCGGGCGTTGGTGCAGGCGCTGGTACAGGTGCAGGCACGGGTGCAGGCGCTGGTGCAGGCGCTGGTGGTGGTACTGGCAATAGCGCTGGAGCAGGAACTGGGGCCGGGACTGGAGGTGGTATCGGCACCGGCACCGGCGCAGGCGGGGGTGACTCAGGCGGCGGGGGTGCTGGTGCTGGTGCTGGTGAGGGCAGCGGCGCTGGCACAGGTTCAGGCGCCGGCACTACAGCTTGGGCCATGGTGGTCGGCAAAGCGTCTTCCATGCGCACTACTGGTTTCACCGGCTCAACTATCGGCTCTTCGCGCATGCGAATAGCGGTTTGCAGCGGCTCTTGGGGCAAGCGGCGGGCGGGCGGGCGGTTGCGCTCTGCCTTGGGCGTGGCTATTTGCTGGGTCACTTGCAGCGGCGTACTTTGCTGTGCCACCAGGGGAGGCAAACTAAGCTGGGCGGCGGTTTGGCGGGCGCGGCGGGCGCTGATACCGCGCTGCACAGGGGGGGCATCAGCAGCATTTTGATTGGCTGTGTTAGCGCTGCTGCTGGCATTGTCAGCACTAAAAATCTGCACCACCATCTCGCGCACAGCCTGCTGCAGCGGCCAGTACAGGTTAGCCACCCATAGCAGCACTAC
>JAYSRE010000262.1:0-2331 GCA_043721235.1 Polaromonas sp.
CAGCCGTGCACACGGGCAGGGCGCTGCTGGGTAAAACTAAACTCGGGCCGCCAAATGAGCGAAGCGTAGCCAAATAGCCACAGTCCTTGGTTTTTACCAGCCGCACGCCATGCTTGCAGTGTGCGCTGCAGCATCGGCTCGGGGTCTCTGATGCTCAATTCTGAATGTGCCATACAGGGTTGTTTACAATCAAACCACTTAATTTATCGGAGTTTTTTTATGGTTTCGCAAGATGATGACAGCACAGGCTTGGTAATGGGCGTGTTGATGGGTGTAATTGCCTTGGTAATAAGCTTGGTCATAGGCATAAGCATTTACCAAAAGAACAAAACCGTCAAGGCACAGGCTGCGCCATTAGCAACCTCTGCGACTGTGGATACCGGCGCTGCCAGTGCCTCTGCCGCTGCGGTTGCCGCTGGGGCTGCGGCGGTAGTGGTGGAAAACGGCGTGGTGAAGTTTTACTTTGAAAGCGGCAAGTTTGCTCTGGCACAAGGCGGCCCTGGCGCGCTTACCGACATTGTTGCCGGTGTGCAAGGCGGCAAAAAAGCCATTGTCAGTGGCTATGTTGACAGCACGGGCAACGCCGAGCAGAACAAAGAAATCGCTAAACAACGCGCCTTTGCTGTGCGCGACTTGCTCAAAGCTTCGGGCGTAGCGGACGACAAAATTGAACTGGTTAAACCGCAGGACATTCAAGCTGGTACCGGCCCGCAAGCCCGCCGTGTGGAAGTAACTCTGCAGTAAGCCAAGCTGCTGCCCGCTGCAAGCCGCCTCGTGAATGCAGGCGGCTTTTTTTACGTGTGACTTCGACGCACCCTCACACGCATTCGGTACCCATCTTGTAACCGCCATCTCTGGACGCGCAGGGTATTCCATCGTATGATGAGCATGTAATTTAATTACAAGTCTCCCAGTGTCTTGGGGGACTTTTTCTAGCCTACAGCCCATGCCACCAGCCTCCCCACAGCACCCCTCACCTAGCATTCCACTGCACACCGTGGTGGCCCAGGTTACCCAGCGCATTGTGCAGCGCAGTGCCGCTACCCGCAGTGCCTATCTGCAGCAAATTGGTGCCGCAGCCCAGCGTGACCGTGGAGCAGACCGCATGGGATGCGCCAATGTAGCCCATGCCTTTGCCGCCATGCCTGCCAACGACAAGTTCAAAGTGGTGACAGAAAAAGCGCCCCACATTGCAATAGTCAACGCTTATAACGATATGCTATCGGCCCACGCGCCGCTGCAGCACTACCCCGCACTTATTAAAGATGAAGCCCGCAAGCATGGCGCTACCGCCCAGGTGGCTGGTGGTGTACCGGCCATGTGTGACGGTGTAACCCAAGGCACGCCCGCCATGGAGTTAAGTCTCTTTAGCCGCGACAACATTGCCATGGCTACCGCAGTCAGCCTGTCCCACGACATGTTTGACGCTGCCCTGCTGCTGGGCGTGTGCGACAAAATTGTGCCCGGGCTGTTGATTGGCGCGCTGCACTTTGGCCATTTGCCCACCGTGTTTGTACCTGCTGGGCCCATGACCAGTGGCCTGAGTAATAACGAGAAAGCCAAAGTGCGCGAAAAAGCTGCCCAAGGCTTGGTGGGCCGCGCCGAGCTGCTAGACGCTGAGTCCAAGGCCTACCACGGCCAAGGCACTTGCACTTTTTACGGCACGGCCAACAGCAACCAAATGCTGCTAGAGGCTATGGGCCTGCACGTGCCCGGCACGGCCTTTATCAACCCCGACGAAGCCACCGGCCTGCACGTGCGCGAGCTGCTCACCCGCGAGGCAGTCAAAACGGTGCTGGCCGCCGCCAAGAGCAAAGCCGCCATAGGTAAAGTGGTGGACGAACGCTGCATTGTCAACGCCATGGTGGCCCTGCTGGCTACGGGCGGTAGCACCAACCATTTGATCCACTGGGTGGCGGTGGCCCGCAGCGCCGGCATGGTGATTGACTGGGATGATTTTTCTGCGCTCTCGGACGTGGTGCCCCTGCTGTCGCGCGTGTACCCCAACGGCAGCGCCGATGTCAACCAATTTCAGGATGCTGGTGGCCCAGGCTATGTCATCCGCGAGCTGCTTGACGCTGGCTTTATGCACGCGGATGTGCTCACGGTGGCCAGTGGTGGCCTTCGCGCCTTTACGCAAAAGCCTGTAGCCACAGCGCAAGGCCTGCAGTGGAACGACATAGGTGCAAGCCAAGACGATAGCGTTGTAAGGCCGGTAAGCAGCCCATTTAGTGCCACGGGTGGCTTGAAATTACTCCAAGGCAATCTAGGCCGCAGCGTGATCAAAGTGTCTGCTGTGCCAGAAGACCGCCACATTATTGAAGCGCCCGC
>JAYSRE010000263.1:0-50552 GCA_043721235.1 Polaromonas sp.
GTGCAGCGTGTAACCACGGTAGTTTTTGGCAATGGGGGTAACCCATTCGGCTTGGCAGGCGGTAAAGTCTGCTGCCGTTAAACTGCCGCCGTGCGCTGCGCTAAATTTTGCTATCGCATGCGCTATTTCGCCGCCATAGAATGCTGCACCTTTAGTAGCACCAATCAACCGCAGCGCCTTGGCTGCAGCAGCCAACTTAAACAGCTCGCCTACCTGCGGCGCGCGGCCCCAGGGCAAAAAGCTTTGTGCAAAGCCGGGCAAACCTTTCATCTCGTTGGTGGCTGCGGCCCATTTTTGCTGCACCACGGGGGGTAGCAAATAGCCGCGCTCGGCTATTTGCGCAGCAGGCTCCATCAGGTCGGCAAACGGCAGCTTGCCAAAGCGCTGGCTCAGCATGGCCCAGCTGCAGACTGCGCCGGGAACCGTAACTGAGTCCATGCCGCGCTTAGGCGGGGTGGTAGCGCCAGCGCCGTATTTTTTGTGGAAATAACCAGGGCTCCAGCTGTGCGGTGCCCGGCCTGAAGCGTTGATGCCATGCAGCGCGCTGCCGTCCCACACCAGCCCAAACGCATCACTGCCCAAACCGTTGCTCACCGGTTCGCACACGGTCATGGCGGCGGCGGCGGCGATGGCGGCATCTACCGCGTTGCCGCCGTCGTACAGCATGCGCAAACCCGCTTGCGCCGCCAGCGGATGCGAGGTGCTAACCACATTGCGCGCCAGCACGGGAATGCGGGTGGAGGTGTACGGGTTAGAGAAATCAAAGTTCATCGCGGCAATTATCCGCTTTATGATGCACAGCATTAGGAACCTAGGAGTCAAAAGTGCCCGACACTGCCCTGCTGATAGACGTAATGAAACAAGAGCTGAAAGCGCAAGACAAAACCTATGCCGATGTGGCTGTAGCGCTGGAGATGAGCGAGTCCAGCGTGAAGCGCATGTTCAGCAAAAAAGAAATGCCGCTCACCCGTGTAGACGATATTTGCCACTTGCTGGGCACTGATTTTGCCGAGCTGTCGCGCCGCGTTAGCCTGGCCATACCGCTGATAGGCGAGCTTAGCTACGCCCAAGAAACAGCGGTTAGCAAAGACCCCAAGCTGCTGCTGTGCGCCATTTGCGTGCTGAGCTACTGGACCCTGGAGCAAATAGTGCAAACCTACCAAATTACCGAGGCGCAAACCACGCGCTGCTTGGTGGTGCTGGACAAGCTGGGGTTTATTGAGCTAAAACCCCTTAACCGCTACCGGCTTAAAGTAGCCAAAACCTTCAAATGGCGCAGCGACGGGCCGATTCGGCAGTATTTTTTGCAGCACGTGGTGGGCGAGTATTTTGGTGGCCGCTTTGACCGCGAAGGCGAGACGCTGATGATGGTGCACGGCAACATTAACTGCGCTGTAGCGCCAGTGTTTGCCGAGCGACTGCAGCGGCTGGGGGAAGATTTTTCTAAACAGCATTTGGCTGACCAAAAAATAGACCCCAAGCACCGTGATGGTTTCACCATGATGGTGGGCTTTAGGCGCTGGGAGTTTTCAGCTTTTACCGGCCTGCGCCGCGAGGCTTGACTGCCCGGCCCAGCTTTACCCACACACCACGCTGTAGCACCACCCCATGACACTGCGCCGCATTGCCCACCTGGACATGGATGCTTTTTACGCATCGGTGGAGCTGCTGCGCTACCCCCAGCTTAAGGGCTTGCCGGTGGTGATTGGCGGGGGCCGCAGCCGGCTGGACGACGCGCTGCAAGGCAAGTACCAAGGCACGCCTTTGGCCGAGATTCCGGTAGCGGCATTCCCTACCCTCGCCAGCTACATCGGGCGCGGCGTGATTACCACGGCCACCTACGCAGCGCGGCAATTTGGCATAGGCTCGGCTATGGGCATGATGAAAGCGGCCAAACTGTGCCCGCAGGCCCTGCTGCTGCCGGTGGACTTTGCGCAGTACCGCCACTATTCCCAGCTATTTAAAAGTATCGTTACCGAGATGGCACCCACCATGGAAGACCGGGGCGTGGACGAGGTGTACATCGACTTTACCCAGGTACCCGGCGGGCAACGGGACGGCGGTGCGAGCCTGGCCCGGCTGATGCAAAAAACAATTTTTGATGCCACGGGCCTGACCTGCTCTATTGGCGTAGCGCCCAACAAACTGTTGGCCAAAATGGCCAGTGAGTTTAACAAGCCCAATGGCATTTCAATTGTGTACGCGCAGGATGTCGAGAGCCGCATTTGGCCGCTCAATGTGCGCAAAATCAACGGCATTGGCCCCAAGGCCGAGGCCAAGCTGACCGCGCGCGGCATCAGCACCATTGGCGACTTGGCGGCCCAGCCTGCGCACGCGCTGACAGCGCATTTTGGCAAAAGCTACGGCGCCTGGCTCCATGATGCCGCCTGGGGCCGCGACGAGCGCCCGGTAGTGACCGAAAGTGAACCCGTCAGTATGAGCCGGGAGACCACCTTTGAGACCGACCTGCATGCCGTGCACGACAAAGCCGCACTGTCGGCCATCTTCACCCAGCTGTGCACCAGCGTGGCCGCTGACCTGCAGCGCAAAGGCTATGTGGGAAAAACCATCGGCATCAAGCTGCGCTACGGCAACTTTAAAATCGTCACCCGCGACATCACACTGCCCGCGGCCACCGACCAAGCCGCGCTGATTCGCCGCACCGCAGGCCTGGCCCTCAAACGCGCTGACCTGCGCCTGCGCTTTAGGCTGTTGGGCGTGCGTGTGGGCAAGCTGGAACCTAAAAATTCAGAGCACAATGTGCTTCTCGCCCAAGGAAATGCTGCACAAGCAGCTATTGATTTAATAGTAGGTGAGGCACAGCATCCCGGGCTGTTTTAAAGCCTGTTGGGCTGCGGATCAGCGCCTGGTTACACGGCGCGCCAAAAAATATAGTCAGCCTGGTACTTCACCACTTCTTTGCTGCGCACAAACGCTGCGTTGCAGGCACTGGCGGGTGCCACGCCGCCCATGGTGGCCACGCGTTGAATGTAGGTAATGCCCTGCATGGCACCCGCGCCCACGGCGGGGTTGGCTTTCACCAACTGCAGCGGTATGGCACCTGCAGGCCCAGGGGCTACGGCCAGTTGCGCGCCAGTCACTTTAGAGCCGTCCAGGCTCAGCCAGGTGGCCGGTGGGCCAAAGTAGCTGCCCAGCGCCTGGCCGCTGCGGCTGGCCAGCTTGGCGTCAGGCCCCACAAAAGCCCACTCAAACTGGTCGGCAGCAGCAGCTTTGGCGCGGCATTCGTAGGTAATGCTGCCGGTGCCTACCGTTTCTAACACCACGGCATGGCCTGCAGGCACTTGCACAGCGGCGGGCAAACTTGCCACGTCAAACGGCTTGGCGGCCACCATGGGGGCCATCTCTGGGGGTTTAGACGGGCCGCTTGCGCAGGCCGACAGCAAGGCAACGAAGGTAACGGTGGATAAAATTTGGACGCTAGGGCGCATGGAATACTCCTGTAGATCGGGTTAAAAAGGGGGGGTGAACAGGTGGTACGCGGCAAACATAGCTTTGGATTGCGCCCAATTGGCTGGCAAAATCACAGTTTTGCGCACCCGAGAAGCCCTATGCACTGCTTTACCCTCACCCAAACTGACCACATTGCCCATTTGGTGCTTAACCGCCCCGAGGCCCTGAACACCATGCACCCGCAGTTTTGGCGCGAACTGGACGAAACCCTGACCCAGCTGCACAAAGACGGCACGGCCAGGGCGCTGGTCATATCGTCTACCGGCAAACACTTTAGCGCTGGCATGGCGCTGGACGTATTTGCCAACGCCATCGCTATGGAAGACCAAAACCCCGAGGGCCGCGCCGCTATGTGCGACCTGCTGGCCGACATGCAGGCCACATTTACCAAAATAGAAAACCTGCGCATGCCGGTGATTGCCGCCATCCAAGGCGGCTGCATTGGCGGTGCGGTGGACATGGTGACCGCCTGCTGCCTGCGCTACGCCGTGCCAGAGAGCTTTTTTTGCATTCAAGAAATCAACATTGGCATGGTGGCCGACGTAGGCACCCTGCAGCGCCTGCCCAAGCTGATACCCGAAGCTGTGGTGAAAGAATACGCCTACACGGGCCGCCGCATGACTGCAACCAAGGCACTGGCTTGCGGCTTGGTGAACGAGGTGTTTGACACGCCCGAGGCCATGCTGGCCGCCGCCCTGCAAACTGCGCGCGAGATAGCCGCCAAACCGCCGGTGGCCATCTGGGGCACCAAACAGGCCATTCACTACGCGCGTGACCACAGCACCCCAGATGCGTTGCAGCAAATGGGCTGGCTGCAAGCCGGCATTTGGAGCAACGCCCATGTGCGCGAGGCCGTAGCCGCCCAGCAGCAAAAGCGCCACGCCCAGTTCGCCCCATTGGCCCCGCTGGCCTACTTTAAGGACAGCGTTGGGGCAAAATAAGGCCTATGCTATTTTTACTTTCCCCTGCCAAGTCGCTCGACTACACCACCGCTGTGCCCAAAGAGGTGCCGCACACCCAGCCTTTGTTTACCCAGCAAGCGGCGCAGCTGATCAGCATCTTGCAAACCCAGTCGCCCCAGCAAATTGCCCAGCTGATGGATTTAAGCGATGCACTGGCGGCACTGAACGTGGCGCGCTATGCTGCGTGGTCGCCCAAGTTCACGGCTAAAAATTCTAAACAGGCCGTGCTTGCCTTTAACGGCGATGTGTATGACGGCCTGAGTGCCTGCACCCTGGGCGCGGCTGACCTGCAGTGGGCGCAGCAGCATGTGGGCCTGCTCAGCGGGCTGTACGGGGTGCTGCGCCCGCTGGACTACATGCAACCCTACCGGCTGGAAATGGGCACCAAACTGGCCAACGCGCACGGGGCCAACCTGTACAAATTTTGGGGCACGCAGATGGCCGACTACCTCAACACCCAGCTGGCAAACGATGCCAAACCCACCGTGGTGAACCTGGCCAGCCACGAATACTTTAAGTCGGTCGACCGCAAAGCGCTCAAAGCCCGCGTGGTGGAATGCGTGTTTGAAGATTTCAAACACACCGACTACAAAGTCATCAGTTTTTTTGCCAAGCGCGCACGCGGCCTAATGGCCCGCTACGCGATTGAAAAGCGCATTACCACAGTCAAAAAACTACAGGCCTTCCGCGCCGATGGCTACGCTTACGCTGCTGCGCAGTCCGAACCCGACCGTTTAGTATTCAGGAGAAAACTATGACGCTAATCCCCAGTGCTGTCCAAGCCATCACCCCCGCGCTGCGCCAGTGGATTGTGGCGCAAGCCAAGCTAGGCTTTGGCGCAGGAGCAGTACTCCAGTCGATGAAAGACTCTGGCTGGAACGAAGAGACCGCCATCGAAGCCCTGGAAACTACGCTCAAAGACCATTTGCAGACTAAACAAAGCGGCGCGGTGCTGCTGGGCCTGCCGCCCGAAGTGACCGTGCCGATGCCCTCCCTGCAAGACTCGCCGCTGTGCATCACCGTCGCGGGCCACAGCATACGCGTGCTCTCCAGCATGGCCAGCCCCCATATTGTGGTGTTTGGCAACGTGCTAACCAGAGAAGAATGCGACGCGCTGATAGCGGCCGCCAAACCGCGCCTGAACCGCTCGCTGACTGTGGCCACCAAAACCGGTGGCGAAGAGCTTAATGCAGACCGGACTAGCAACGGCATGTTCTTCAGGCGCGACGAAAACAGCGTGGTCAAAGCGCTGGAGGAACGCCTGGCCGCCTTGGTGAACTGGCCGATTGAAAACGGCGAAGGCTTGCAAATACTGCACTACAAACCAGGCGCAGAATACAAGCCGCATTACGACTACTTTGACCCCAACGAGCCGGGCACGCCCACCATCCTTAAACGCGGTGGCCAGCGGGTAGCCACCATCATCATGTACCTGAGCGAGCCCACCCAAGGCGGTGGCACGGTTTTTCCTGATCTGCAGCTGGAAGTAGCACCACAGCAGGGCAACGCGGTATTCTTTAGCTACAGCCGCGCGCACCCTAGCAGCAAAAGTTTGCATGGTGGGGCACCGGTGATTGCGGGGGAGAAATGGATTGCGACCAAATGGTTGCGGGAACGGCGGTTTGAGTGAGATTGATTTGGCTTAGCGCTAACCGTATTGAGCACCAGCGCTAGCCGCAGACTACCGGCAGCGCGCATCGGTGGTCGCACACGGTTGGCAAACACCCAACCGTGCCTACGAGACCGAGCAAGAAAAAGCACTGAAACAGAACAAATGCCAGACAACCGTGACGAGCCAAGAAAACCATATTTTTAGGCGTTTTAGCCCTATCGCCCAAGGAAATGCTGAATACCTAGCTATATTATCAATAGCAAATAGCCTGGGTTACCAATACCTGGCCCCGCCCGCTTGGCTTAATATACAAGCCATGCTACAAAGGATGTATGAAAACCGCCGTTAAAGCCACCATCACTGCCTTGCTGCTTGCTGCTTTTGGCGGCGCGGCTTACTACTCATTTCGCGGTACCAGCGCCCTGCCCGGGTCTGCTGGCGGCTTGCTTAGCAGCGTGCAGGCGATAGAACTTAGCGGTTTGATATCGTTGGATGTTGAGCCTTACTTTAAAGACCCGCGTGTGATCAAACTGCTGGCCGACAACAAGCTAAGCGTCAGCGCCACCCGCATAGGCTCGCGCGACATGGCGGCCAAGGTGGTGCCCGGTCAGGTGCCAGATTTCTTTTTCCCCTCGGGCGTAGTGGCGGCCAACCAGATAGGCGATGCCGCTAAAAACGCCAAAGTCAGCGCTACCGTCTACTCCCCGTTCTACACCCCCATGGTGATCGCCTCATGGACACCCATAGCGCAGGTTTTGGCGGCCAACGGTATTGCCAAAGAAATGAGCCCTAAGGTATGGAATGTCGACTTTGCCAAGCTGACGCAAACCATGCTGGACAAAAAACGCTGGAAAGACCTGAAAGAGTCACAAGCCTACCCGGTGAGTAAAAGCGTGCTGGTCTCCACCACCGACGTGCGCAAAAGCAACTCAGCCGCCATGTACCTGGCCCTGTCTAGCTTTGCCATTAACGGCGGCGACATTGTGACCGACAAAACCACGGCACAAAAAACCGCACTGCGTGTCTCTGAGCTGTTTAAACGCCAAGGCTACCAAGAAAACTACGTCAACGGCAACTTTGACGACTACGCCACCATTGGCATGGGCAAAACACCGATGGCCTTTATTTACGAAAACCAAATGGTCAGCTACGCCCTGCTTAAAAAAGGCGTAGGCGCTGACATGGTGCTGCTGTACCCTCAGCCGACCATTTTTAACAAAGTAGTGTTTGTGGCCACCAGTGAGCGCGCCAAGGCGTTGGGTGAGCTGCTAAGCAGCAATACCGAGCTACAGCGTATTGCGGTAGATTATGGCTTTAGGATTGGCGACAGCGCTTATTTTGCGCAAACCGTCAAAGCCACCGGGCTGGCCATTGAAGAGCGCATTACGCAGGTGATTGACCCGCCCAGCTTTGACACCATGGCAGAGATGATCGAGATCATTTCCCGTGAGATGGGGCAATGAGCCCCGGCAGACTACAACCCAAGGGACACAGTATGAAAAACACCATGTTACAGCTACCCCAGCGCAGGTTTACGGGCCTGCTGGCCGCGCTGATTGTTACCCTGCTCAGTGCCTGTGGCGACAAGGCCACGACCACGCAGGTGGTTAGCCCGGCACAAACTGCCACTGCCGTCAGCGCCGATGTTTTTCAGGTGCTGGCCACCAGCGACCTGCGCGATGCCCAACCACTGGAGCAAATGGTAGAAAAAGCCACCGGCATCAAGCTGCGCTTTCGCTACGGCGGCACCATGGAAAGCACCGAAGCCGTGCAAAACGGCAAAGCCGAGGCCGATGCAGCCTGGTTTGCCAATGCCAAGTACTTGCTGTCTGACCCGCAGGGCCAAGCGCGGGTAAAACTGCAAGAAAAAATCATGCTTTCACCGATTGTGGTGGGCGTAAGCGAAAGCCAGGCCGCACAGCTGGGCTGGGACAAACCCGAGGCAGCCGCCAAAATTACCTGGAAAACCATTGCCCAAGCGGCCAAAGACGGGCAATTGAAATACGCCTTGTCTAACCCGGCCACCTCTAACCAAGGCTTTATGGCGCTGATGGGTGTGGCGGCAGCGGCCTCGCAAAAAGCCGAGGCACTGACAGCGCAAGATGTAGACCGCGCGGCGATCAGTGGTTTTATCAAAGGCTACAAGCTGCCGGGTGACAACAGCACCTACCTGAGTGAAAAATTTATTGAACAACAGGGCCCGCGCCTAAACGCGTTTATTAACTACGAAAGCTGGCTGCTGTCGCTTAACCAGTCGGGCAAGCTGAAAGAAAAGCTGCGCTTGATTTACCCGCTAGAAGGCGTGGCCACGGCCGACTACCCTCTGATGCTGCTCAACGACAGCAAGCGTGATGCGTACACCAAAATAGTGGCTTACCTCAAGGGTGACGAGGCGCAAACCTGGCTTAGCAAAACCACCCTGCGCCGCGCTGTGAACCCCGATGTAGCCAAAGCGCAGGCGGCACTTTTCCCGGCCAACAGCATGCTCATCGAATTGCCTTTCTCCCCCGACCGCGCGTTGGCTGACGGTTTGATTGACGCTTACTTGAACGAGTTTAGGCAGCCTATTGCATCGACCTTTGTGCTGGACGTGAGTGGCAGCATGAACGGCGGTAACCGTCGCCAGCAGCTAGTGCAGGCGCTGCAGTACATTGCGGGCGACGATGCGTCGCTGACAGGCCGCATTGCCCGCCTGACCAGCCGCGAGAAAATTTGGATGTTGCCGTTTTCTGAAGTGCCTTACCCGTCCACGTATTTTGAAGTGCCAGCGGGCAAGCCTAGCGCCAAAGGGGTGCAAGTGCAAACTGACACCGCAGCCAAGCAAGCCGTGCTGGACAAAGTGCGAGACTATGCCGAAGGTTTGAACATGAACGGCGGCACCGCCCTGTACGACGCGGTTTTGCAAGCGCTGCAAAATATGAGTGCCGAGCGCAAAAAGAACCCAGCCTACCAGTATTCGGTGGTGGCCTTTACCGACGGGGAGAACAACAAGGGCCGCGGTCTGGCCGAGTTTAAAGCCGCCTATGCTGCGCTGCCTGAAGATGTCAAAGCCGTGCCGGTGTTTATGGTGCTGTTTGGCGAAGCCAACGAAAAAGACCTGAAAGACTTGGTCGCCACCACAGGCGGGCGTATTTTCGATGCCCGCAAAGCTTCGCTGTACAGCGTTTTTAAAGATATTCGGGCTTTTCAATAATGTGGCAAACCGTAGCGCGTTTTGTGCAGTCACCGGCCAATTGGTGCGGGCTGGGCTTAGGTACGGTGGCGCTGGCTTTGTCGGGTAGCGGGCTGGCGGTGCTGGGCGGTGCGCTGGGAGCGGGTGGTTTGGCAGCACTGGGCTATGGCGCAGGTTTTGGTGTGGGCGGCCTGTGGCTGGGTTTTCCCAAGCTGGCGGCGCGCCAAGACTGGGAGGCGCTAGAGTTTGAAGACGGCGGCGATGCGCGTACCAGCATGCTCAATGCGCTGTCTTCTGTGCAACAGCTGGTCAACTACAACCCAGAAAACCGTTTGCCTGCCTCGTTGCAAGCCAAGGTGCTGGACCTGTGCAAACAGCTGGGTACCCTGCTAGACCAGTGGGAACGCAGCAAAGGCAAACTGTCCTTGGAAGAGAGCTTCCATGCCCGCCACATTGCGCTGAGCTACTTGCCCGATGCACTTAAAACCTACCTCTCCATTCCCAAAGAGTTTGCCACCACCAAGGTACTAAGCAATGGCAAAACTGCGCAAGATACTTTCAAGCTCACCTTGGACGACCTGAGCCAAAAAGCACAGCAACTGACCGACGATTTGGCCAGCCAGGACGCTGAAGCTTTTTTAAACCATTCACAGTTTCTGCACGAAAAGTTCAGCGCGCCTAAGGTTTATTAGGCGCCCCTGTTGTTTTAAAGCGTAAAAATGCAGATGTAAAAAAGGCACCGCGGTGCCTTTTTTATTTTATGCCGACATGTCTGCCGATGTGTAGCGCCGAATTAAGCTGAGCAGCTCCTCTTCAGAATACGGCTTGCCCAAATAATGGTCTACCCCCAGTGCCATTGCGTGCTCGCGGTGTTTCTCCGCAATGCGCGAGGTGATGGTAATAACGGGCAGTTTGGCCAAGCGAGGGTCGGCCTTCATGTTGCGCACCAAGTCAAAGCCGTCCATGCGCGGCATTTCAATATCGGACAGCACTACATCGGGCAACTCTTCAGCCAAACGCTCAAGCGCCTGCAAACCGTCGGCGGCGAGTGCCACACGGTAGCCTTCGCGCTGCAGCAAACGCTGGGTCACGCGGCGCACCGTGATGGAATCGTCCACCACCAAAATCAACGGGATTTGCGCTACGCTGACGGTCTTAGGAACAGCTGGCACCAAAGGCACTACCGGCGCGGCGTCGCCAGACAGGTCGCGGGCTTCTACATCGGTAACCAAGCCGGCCAGCACATGCGGTTCTGCACTGTCGGCACTCATGTTGCGGGCTTGCATGCCATACACCGTGGCCAGCGCCACAGGGTTGTAGATCAATGCTACCGCGCCTGAAGCCAGCACTGACATACCGGCCAAACCAGGCAAACGGGACAACTGAGGGCCAAGGTTTTTGACCACAACTTCTTGGTTGCCCAGCACTTCATCCACGTGCGCAACAATGCGTTGGGCGGCGCTGCGGAAGATCAATACCGGAATGGTTTTGCCCTGCACCGCATCGCTACAGCGTGTGTGCTGCAGCAACGCACCCGACCAGAAGAAAGGCAGTGTCTCGCCAGCCACATCAAACGTGCCGGTGTTGTAGGCGGCTTGCAGTTCTTTGGGGGTAGCGCGACGTACAGCTTCTACCAAGTTGGCAGGCACACCAATAGACAGGTTGCCAATGCGCAGCATCACCACCTGGGTTACAGCAGTAGTTAGCGGCAGCACCAGTTTAAAGCTGGTGCCTTGGCCTGCAGCCGTGCTGGTTTCAATGCGCCCACCCAAGGACACCACTTCTGAGCGCACCACGTCCATGCCCACACCGCGGCCTGAGAGCTCGGTAATTTGGGTGGCCGTGGTAAAGCCCGCCGTAAAGATCAAGTTGGCGGCTTCGTTGTCGTCCATTTGCTGCGCGTTGCCCAGCAGGCCCTGCGCTGTGGCGCGTTCACGAATACGGGCCAAGTTCAAACCAGCACCATCGTCACGGAACTCTACTGAAATGTCGTTGCCTTCTTGGTGCAAGCTGATGGTGATTTGGCCACTGCCGTCTTTGCCTGCGGCGGTGCGGGTTTCTGCCGTCTCAATACCATGGGCCACACAGTTGCGCAGCAGGTGTTCAAACGCAGGGGTCATGCGGTCAAGCACACCACGGTCCATCTCGATGGAGCCGCCAATGATGTCCAGCTTGACCTGTTTGCCTGCGTCTTTGCCGGCCTGGCGCACCACGCGGTACAGGCGCTCGGAAATACCTTCAAACTCAACCATGCGCGTGCGCAGCAGGTCACGCTGCAGTTCGCGGGTTTGGCGGGCCTGGGCCACCAGGTCGTCTTCGGTAGCTTCCACGGTGCGCTGAATACTGCGCTGCACGGTGGCCACGTCGTTAACCGACTCGGCCATCATGCGGGTGAGCTCTTGCACACGGGTAAAGCGGTCAAATTCAAGCGGGTCAAACTCCGCACTGGTCTCTTTGGCCAGTGCCATGCGCGACTGCATTTGCGATTCAGACTGCACTTCGATGTCGCGCAGCTGGGTGCGCAGCTTGTCCAAGTTACCGGTTAGCTCACCTAGAGAGCCGCGCAGTTGGCCCAGCTCGGCCTCTAAGCGCGAACGGGTGATCATGACCTCGCCCGCTTGGTTAACCAAACGGTCTAGCAGCTGTGAACGCACACGCACCGTTTGGTTGCTGCTGGCGCGCAGCACAGGGGCTGCCAAATTGCTGGTTGCACGCAGCGGTGCCATGGTACTGAGCGCAGGCACGGGCATGCTACTGGCCGCAGCCAGGGGAAGCGTTACGTTTGCCAAAGCCACAGGCTCTGCTGGCGCGCCAGCTGGAGCAGCAACGGTAGCCGCGGGTGTTTGCACCACTGATTCTTGCGGGTGGCGCAAGCGGTCTAAGTTGGCTTGCATGGCATCTAGCAGGCCGGCCAAGGGTTCAATTTGGGCCGTTTGCGCGTCTTCTTGTGGCACATTTTCTACCGACGATTCCATGCGGTGGGCAAGCTCACCTAAGCGCATGGCACCGGCTAATCGGGCGCTGCCTTTGAGGGTATGCAAACCGCGCAGCACCTCAGCGCGCGCACCGGTGTTGCTGGGGCGCGCAGTCCACTGGCGCAAAGCGCCAGACATTTGCGGAAACAGCTCCAACGCCTCTTCTTCAAAGATGGGGAACAGGTCTGGGTCAATTGCATCGGCTACGTCAATTTCGTCTTCGGCCTCTTGCTCGGACAAGCTGCGCGGCACTACGCTGAGCACCGTAGCTATATTCAGGCCTGCTGCCAAGCCTACGGGCTTAAGGCCTACAGCGGCAAAAATAGGCGTGGTGGCGGGCATGGGCACGGCTGTGAACGCTGGTGCGGGCGCGGCTACCACCGCTGGTGCGGAGACAAGTTCGGGCGCAATCTGTGGCTCTAGCTGATGTGGCTCTGCATCCGCAGCGTTAAACGCCCCGCCAACTGCAGTGGCCGCCGTCATGCCAGCCGCTGCCGTGATCACGGTGACGCTGGAGACAGCATCTAGCGCTGCAAATGCAGACGCAGTGGGCGCTGCAGTGGTTACGGTGAAGGGCTCAAGCGCTGCAGGGGCAGATGGCAGGTCCAGGTCAAAACCAATGTCCGCTACATTATCGATAGCTTTTTGTTCAGCATTTCCTTGGGCCGAAGGCTCAAAAGACCCAAAACTATCCAACTCGCTGAAACCGGAAGTAGCCGATGCAGAGCCCAATGGGTGGTACTCGGTGGCCAGCTCGGGGGCGCGCAGTGCTTTACCCAAACTCTCCTGCACTGATGCCAGCGGATCGCGCAACAGGCCAGCGGCAAACTGGTGTAATAAGCGACGAATTTCCTCAGCCGCGGCTACGAAATCACCCGCATGAATGTGGGCAGAATAGCTTGCGTCATCAGAAATGGTCTGTATGTGCTGCAGGGCGTTTTCCATACTGCGCGCTAGACCTGACAGCGCAGAAAAACCTACAGTCCCTGAGCTGCCTGCCAGCGAATGGGCAAACACCACGGCATCGTTTGGTATCGCAAGCCCCGGCTCCAAGGCCCATTCGCTCAGGCTGGTAACCAGGCGGCGAGACCATTCGTCCGCTTCGTTCAAGTACACGTTGTACAGCGGCAGGCTGATGCGCAGAGGGCCAATAGCTTTGTACTGGTCTTCCGTGGACAAAGGTGCGTAGTCAGATGCGCTAGAAGCAACAGGCAAAGCTTCAACAGTCACTGTAGACTTTGGCGCTGCAGGTGTGGCGGTCACTGCTGTATAAGCTACAGCCCCTGCCAAACCTACTTTGGTAATCACACCGGTCTCTGCAAGGCCGCCAAAATCACCCAGATCAACGCCCAAGTCTGAGACAGGCTCTGGCACACTGAGCTCTCGCATCAGTTGCATAGGCTGGGTAGCTTGTGCTGTGAAGTCCACCAGTTCTGTGGCTGCATTTGCAGGTGCGACCAAGGTAGTTACGCCAAAGCCTGGCGCTGCAGGAGTGTCGGCTTCCATCAGAGCGTCTTGGGCCAGCATGGCACGTTCAAAAGCAGCAAACTCATCGGCACTGACCAAGTCCTCGGTGGGTTCTGCAGCAGACTCAGCAAAAGATTGGACAGAAAAATCAGCCTTGCCGTTTGTGATCTCCATTGCGCTGTAAGTTGCGTTGTTTAGGGGCGCATCAACAGCTGCCAGAGCAGCTAGTGCGGGCAGCGGGATGTCATCTTGGGCGGCGCCCAAGTCAAAATCAAACATCAAATCGTCGTCAGCCGTAGCAGCTGGCACATCCAAACTGGACAAACCATCACCTACGGTCAGCGTTGAGCCTTCGGCAGCTTGTTGTAGAGCGGGTAGGGCCACTAGCTCTGGCTCTAATGCCTGGGCAGCCGGTTGCGGCATAGGGCTGCTGGCATCCAGCTCAGCCACGGCCAGGTCGAATGCAAAGTCGAGGTCATCTACCACATCGGGATCAGCAGCTTGCGCCGCTAGTTGTACTGGCTCAGCGGTGGCGGGGGCATCGCCGCTGGCAAGGAACTCAGACATGTCAAAGTCAAAGTCTGGCGCTGCTGCCTCCGCATCGGCTGCTGGTGCAGGCGCTTCTGCAATAGCTGGCAATACTGCGGCAGCTATTGCTGCGATTGCTACAGTAGCAGCAGTAACAGCAGCAGTAGCAACTACCGGTATTTCAGGTACGGGTCCCGGCGCAACAGGGTGTGGCGCTGCAGGTTCGCCCAATTGCAGCGCCAAAAACTTGCCTTCCACGCGCAGTGCATCGGCACTGGCGCGAAATGGTACGGCAGACCAAAACTGCGCTTGGTTCAAGGCAATGGCCTCCACCCACTGGCCCATGCCAGCAAGCGCTTGAGAAGCTGTGGCGCGCAAACTTTCTTCGGCCGGTTTTTGGTCGGCAAGCCAAGAGTTGAGCATTTGCTCCAGCGACCAGCCTGCATCGCCAAAGGTGTTGAGCCCGACCATGCGCGAGCTGCCCTTAAGGGTGTGGAAAGCGCGGCGCAACGTGGTCATTTCTTCCAGGTTGCTAGGCTCTACCGCAAGCACAGCCAATGCAGCTTGGCCGTTGCCAATGACTTCACGGGCTTCTTCTAAGAAAATATCGCGCAGCTCGGCATCGTCGCCGAAAGTGTCTTCGGCAACCACCACCGGTGCGGGCAAAGGCGCAGTAGAAGGTGCTGGAGCAACTAAAGCAGCCACTCCAGCTCCCGCTGAAGAAATGGCTACGGCGGCTGTGGCCTGCGCTGCATTTGTAGCTTCGGCAGTCGCTAGGTCAGACATCGGGATAGGCGCATTCACGCGGCCCATCAGGGGTTTGAGTTCACCGGTTGCGTCGTCAAACACAAAGAGTTTTTTGGCCAGCACGGGCTGGTAACTCAACATGTCGATCAAGAACCCGAGCGCGCCTAGGTTGTTGCCTAACTTATCGAAGGTACCCGCTGCGCGTGCCCGCACGTCGTCCACCTCGGTCACCATAATTTGCTCTACGCTGTCGCGCATGCGCAGCACTGCTTGCGAGGCATGGTCCAAGCCCAGCACCGACAGTACGCCGCGCATTTGCGCAAGGCGTGAGGGCACATTGGCGATCACAGTCTTGTCTTGTGGATCGCGGAAGAACTGGTCCATCGACTTTTCCAGCTCTGCCAGTGAGTTTTTCAACTCGCCCACCACGCTACCCATGGTTTGGCGGTCGCTCACCCTGCGGTACAGCTCTTCCATCCATGGCTCTAAGGCTTGATTAGTGGCACCTTGGCGGGCGTTTTCTACCCGCTGTGCAAGGTGGTTAATTCGGTCTGTTAAAGCGGCATCGCTAGGGTCAAAATCTTCAAATCCGGCCTCAAGGTACAAAATGGACGTGGCGACTTCCATGCCCAAGGCAGGGGCAGGGGCTTGGCCGCTGTGCGCTGAAGCTTCAGCGACCCCCATCAAGGCCTGAGACAAAGCTTGGCCTGTGGGCAGTAGCTTGGTGATAGAGTCAACGATCAAACTGAAATGGTCTTGCACCGTTTTCAACTTGCCCATATCGCCTGCAGCCAAACCAGACCACGACTCTTTGGCCGATGAAATACGCTTGCGTGCTTGCACCAACAGGACTGGGTCAAACTGCCCAAACATCGATTTGGTGTAGTCCACAGGAGGGTACGCGCCCAACGCGTAAGCCATGCGCACTTCGCCCAGCAGCGCTGCCAAGCCTAGCGGCTGCGCCTGTGCACAAAAGAACAGCAGGTCTTGCGCCAAACGGTCTGAAACGCCCATGTCGCCTTTGACGTGACCCGCCAGCTGCATCAGTATGCGCGATACCGTACGCTTTACGTACACATCGCCAACCAAGCTTGAAGTACCAATAGCATTGAAAAAACCTGCGGCAATGCGCCAAAAAATCGTAAATTGCCGGTCTACCGCTGCGCCCTGTGGCACAGCTATGGCGGCGCTGAGCTGGGCCAATTCAGCCGCTGCAAATGCATCAAACGACTTTATAACCATCAACGCTGACTTATCGAACAGACCGCGTGTGTCGCTGTTTAATGGCGCTGGGCGTGCGTCGGTAGAAGCTACATCAATCCAGCGCCAAGGGTAAGGCCACAAATCGGCGGGGTGTACGCGCGTGGCAGCTGCAACTTCTTGTACTTCAGCATACTGAAAAAACAGGGCTACCGGGGTTTGGCCTTTGCCTGCCAATACAGTTTCCAGGTAACCCGTTAGCGCAAAACTTGCACGTTCAATTTTGAGGGCTGCTGCTTCGGTGCACAGCTCGGGCCGCGCTACGAAGCGTTGCACGGCATTTTCCATGCCGCGCAACAAGGCAGCCGGGCCTGCAAAACCTACCATGTCCAGAGCGCCCACAGCCTGGTGCAGCTGCTGACGTGAAATACGAAGTTGGCCGGAGTCTACCGCGGCCAAATCGGAGCCGCGCGCCAGCTCTGCATCCCGCACATAACGGCGCAAGGCCTTGGTGGCCGAGTCCAACGACTTGCGCAGCTCATCGAGCACCCAGGCCAAAGGGCCTAGGTCGTTGGCATTCACATTCGTTGCGGTCGCAGCATTAACGGTGTCGAGATTTTGCATGGAATACAGCGCCCTCATCCTCGTGTTGAAAACTTGGTCAGCATGCTATTTGCTGGGTACAAGCGGATTTACCATTAACCAATCTTGAAACGCGACACCGACTGGCGCAGCTCTTCTGCCATGCGGCTCAGGTCACGCACCTGCTGCGCTGTTGAACGGGTACCTTCACCGGTTTGCTCGGTCACTGCAAAGATGTGCTGGATGTTACCTGCCACCACGTTTGCAGAATCGGCTTCGCGGGCTGCAGATTGCGAAATCTGCTCAATCAGTTCAGCCAGTTTGCGCGACACGGCATCAATTTCGGTCAGCGCAGTACCTGCGCTGTCAGACAGCTTGGCACCTTCCACTACACCCTGCGTAGAGCGCTCCATAGCGGCCACAGCATCTTGGGTGTCGGTCTGAATAGTTTTTACCAACGCTGCAATCTGTTTGGTAGCGTCACCAGAACGTTCAGCCAATCGCTGCACTTCTTCTGCCACTACCGAGAAGCCTCGTCCCGCTTCACCTGCGGATGCTGCTTGAATAGCAGCGTTAAGCGCCAACACGTTGGTCTGCTCCGTAATGTCAGAAATCAGCTCGGTAATTTCACCAATCTCCTGTGACGATTCACCCAGGCGCTTGATACGTTTGGAGGTGTCCTGGATCTGGTCACGGATCGAATTCATACCGCCGATGGCGTTTTGCACCGCAGCCAAACCGGACTCGGTAGCTACCAGCGACTGGCGCGCTACCAAAGCAGATTCTTGCGCTTGTGAAGACACTTGGTTGATACGCCCGGCCATCTCCAGCACCGACTGACCGGTTTCGCGGATTTCGCGCAACTGCTCGGTTGATGCGGCCAGCAGTTCAGTAGAGGTGCCTTCCACCGCCGCCGTTGTCTGAGCAACCCGCGTAGCCGTGTTTTGCACGTTACCTACCAGCGAGCGCAGTTCTTCTACCGTGTAGTTCACCGAGTCGGCAATAGCACCGGTAATGTCTTCGGTAACCGTAGCTTCTTGGGTTAAATCACCTTCAGCAACCGACTGCAACTCGTTCATCAAGCGCAAAATAGCCGCTTGGTTAGCATCGTTGACACGTTTAGCCTCTTGCTCTTGGCCCTCGGCGAGCAGTCGCTGGCCTTCAGCGACACCTTGGCGTTTACGGCTGTCTTGAAGTTGCACATAGGCAAAACCTGCTGCTGCAGCAATTGCCAGCAAACCAGCCAATACCAATGCAGCAATCGCCACTGGGCTCAAACCAGTTTGCTCGGAAAGCCTACCTTGCAACTCTTCCAGCTGTCTGCGCAGCGGCTCAGAGTCCGCAATTATCGCTGACTGCGCTTCACGGGCTGATACCAGGCCTTGCAAGTTACCTAAAATTGCGCCCGCCTGGCCACGGGTTTGCTCGTACAGTTTGAGCAATGCATCCAAGCGCTCACGTGTTTGCACGTCTTTAGACGCCACCAACCGCAGCTCGGGGCTACCGTCTTGCAGGCCTACTGCAATTTCTTTAAACGAGTTCAAGTCTTTGCCCAGCAAAAATACAGCCTCAGGGCTCACACCCTCCATGGTCAAAAATTCGTTGGCAGATTTACCTATACGTTGGGTCAACATTACCAACTGGCCCGAGGCGGATATTTCAGCAGCAGGGGCGTTTTGTTGGAGCTTGAGTGATGAAATAGTCTCAGCCACTTCGAGCAGGTCCGATGATTGGCGGTTAATGGCACGCAAAGCGCTGCCCACTTGGGTCAGAATTTTTTGCTGTGCCATCACGGTTGCCGCGTTCTTCTCGGCGCGGTCTACAAACGGAATAAGCTTGTCTACGTTGTCTTGTAGGTTGGCATCTACTGAGGTCAAGTTAATGCTAGCGTCACCGCCTTTGAGTCCGCGCACGTTTTTAGCCAACACCTCAGAGCTTTCGCGCACATCAGGAAAGGCTTGGGCACTGCCCACCAGCGCCTGCGAAACTGATTTAGCCAGGCGCTGTGACTGGGTTGCCGAATCACCGGTTGCCGCCACCCCGCGCGCCACCTGACTGGCTTGCGATAGCGCCAAAAAGGTCACTACAGCCAATATCAGTAGCGCGATCGCCAAAATCGTACCCAGTACCCGCTGGTGCGCGCCGATAGTACGCGTACCTAAAATTCCGACTTTGACTTTATCTAGGCTGTCCGCCTTAGCACTGTTGCCAGCACTGAGCATACTGGCAGCAAACGGTTCATTTTGCGGCTGCATGGTGTACTGCGCATCGTCTTGCAGCATGCTGACATTGCCGTCCATTGTCATGCTAGCGTCACTCCCCATATCGGGCATAAATGTTTGGTCTTCGGATTTAGCGTCGCGCTTGAAAAGACGGGAGAAACGATTGGTTGACATAAAAGTTGCCTTTTGGAAGAGGTCGCGCTAAGAAAAGTGGGCGGTAAAACTACAACAGCGCTGCGCGGTTAGGCTACAGCAATACTTAAAAAATTTGCTTGGCTGGCCATGGCTTGAAGGTTGATTTCTTGCCACGGCTTACCGTTTCGGTCTATAAAATTGCCAGCAAAGTAGGCGGGCGCATCAGCAGGCACATCTTCACGCGCGACAAAGTCTTGCGGGCTGCGCAGCCCGCCTAGCCGGTCGATCAAAATTGCACAGTTAATTTCCAATGCCGGGTTCAGGGCAACCAAACGGGCTTGCTCTCGGGCCGAGTCAGACCGTCGTGCAGGTAGTTGGCCCGTCATGTAGCTGGCAAAATCCACCACACCAAACAAGCCGCCGCGCAAATTAGACACACCTAAAAACCAGTCTTGGGTGTAGGGCACGGTTTGCACCGAAGCCAGCGGGAAGATCTCCCCCGACTGGGCCAAGGGCAGCAGCAGTGAGCGGCCTGCCGACTCTACGGCCAGCCAACTTGCAGCCACACCTTCTGTGCGGGCTTGCTGCAGCCGTGCAGCCAAACGGGTTTGCAAATCACGAAGCGCTTGGCGGTTGCGAATGGCCATTAAAGAATCTTTCTAGACAGTGCTAAGGTACGGCAGCTTAGCCCAGCGCTTTGATTTTGGCCATCAAATCGGCAGCCACTACGGGCTTGGTAATGTAGTCACGTGCGCCCTGGCGCATACCCCACACCCGGTCAGTTTCCTGGTTTTTGCTGGTGCACATGATGATGGGTACGTCGGCAAACTGCGGGTCACGCGATATGGCGCGGGTCAGTTGGAAGCCGTTTTGTCCGGGCATCACCACATCCATCAAGATCAGGTCGGGTTTTTCTTCTGCCAGTTTGCGAAATGCATCTTCGGCATTTTCGGCGCTGCGCACTGTGAAGCCGTTTTTAACCAGCAAATCCGTCATGAACATGATTTCGGTTTTAGAGTCGTCTACGACCAGTACTTTTTGAATTGCCATTTTTATGCTCCTTGAACTGCGGTGCCAAACTGCTGCACGGCTTGTAATAACTGATCTTTGGTAAATGGCTTGGTAAGGTATTCTTCACTGCCCACCATACGGCCACGTGCCTTGTCAAAAACACCGTCTTTAGACGACAGCATCACAATAGGCGTTGCTGCAAATTTTTCATTGCGCTTGATGATGGCGCAGGTTTGGTAGCCGTCTAAGCGCGGCATCAAAATATCGCAAAAAATCAAATGCGGTAGATAGTCATTGACTTTTGACAATGCGTCAAAGCCATCTTCTGCAAGCATCACATCATGCCCACCTTGCTTTAGGAAAATCTCAGCACTGCGGCGAATAGTGTTGCTGTCGTCTATAACCAGCACTTTGTATCCAGAGGGGGCTACGCTCAAGTCTGACTCCTAGGTGATGGCAAACACCGAAACAATGCTTGCCAAGTTAAACAATAACGGTGCTGCATATGTAACAACGAGTTTCTACTTATCCTAAGGGTAACTCAAATTTCTACCATTTCAAAGTCTTCTTTGCGCGCACCGCACTCAGGGCAGGTCCAGTTCATGGGCACTTGGGCCCATGCAATACCCGCTGCAATCCCGTGGTCGGGGGCACCGGTGGCTTCGTCGTAGATCCAACCACAGATCAAACACATCCAAGTTTTGTTGTTTTCAGTCACGGTCATGATGAGCTTAAAGTCATTCGATAAAATGGCCTTATTGTATAGACGCAAGATTGCATTTTGAAATTTATTGGCCCAGCGGCCTCCTCATGGCAAACCCCAACACCCCCTCCTCTTTTGCGCAGTTTGACAGCCTGTTAAACGAAGCTGATGACGACACCTCAGACGAGGAAGCGCTGGCCTGCGTACTCTGCTTTAATGCAAACGACCCCTGCGGTGCTGCAGGTTTGGCAGCTGATGTGCTGGCAGTAGCCTGCGTAGGCGCGCACCCTATGCCGGTAACCACGGGCGTTTATGCCCGCGACACGGCAGAGGTGCAGGACTACTTTGCGCTAGGCGAAGAAGCGGTAGAAGCACAAGCCCGCGCGGTGCTGGAAGATGTGACGGTGCAAACAATCAAAGTGGGGTTTTTGGGCACACCAGAGACCGTGGCCGTGGTGGCCGAGATCACTGCCGACTATGAGGACGTGCCGGTGATTGCCTACATGCCCAGCCTGGCTTGGTGGACCGATGTGGAGACCGACAGCTACCTGGATGCGTTTACAGAACTGATGTTGCCGCAGACCACAGTGTTGGTTGGAAACCACAGTACGCTGTGGCGATGGCTGCTGCCAGACTGGAGCAGCGAACGCAGCCCCAGTGCGCGCGACATCGCCCGGGCTGCTGCACAGCATGGCGTGCCCTACACCTTGGTTACGGGCATTCCCCTGCCTGACCAGTACATTGACAACGTGCTGGCCACCCCCGAGGCCGTGCTGGGTGGCGAAAAGTTTGAACGCTTTGAAGCCACGTTTGTGGGCGCAGGCGACACTTTGTCGGCCGCGTTGGCCGCGTTACTGGCCAGTGGCGACGACTTGGTGGCCGCAACCCAAGAGGCTTTGGTATTTTTAGACCGCAGTTTAGATGCAGGCTTTCGCCCGGGTATGGGCCACGTCGTACCAGACCGCATGTTCTGGGCCCAACCCGATGTAGATGAAGCTGCGCTGACCGAAGAGCAAACACGCGCCCAGCTCACGCTGGACATGCCCACCTCAGACACCAAGCATTAAGCCATGCACATTGACCGTAACCAAACCCTTTTTACCCGCGCCCAAGCCGTCATTCCAGGTGGTGTCAATTCCCCTGTGCGCGCCTTCAAAGCTGTAGGCGGCACGCCCCGCTTTGTGCAGCGCGCCCAAGGGGCTTACTTTTGGGATGCCAACGGCAAACAGTACACTGATTACATCGGCTCCTGGGGCCCGATGATCTTGGGCCACGGCCACCCGGCAGTGGTGGAGGCAGTGCAAAAAGCTGTGCTGGAGGGCTTTTCTTACGGCGCGCCCACCGAGCGCGAAGTAGAACTGGCCGAGGAAATCCTCAAGCTCATGCCATCGATGGAGATGGTGCGCTTGGTCAGCTCGGGTACCGAAGCCGGTATGAGCGCCATCCGCTTGGCGCGCGGCGCCACAGGCCGCAAAAAAATCATCAAGTTTGAAGGCTGCTACCACGGCCATTCTGACGCGCTGCTGGTCAAAGCGGGCTCGGGCTTGGCCACCTTTGGCAACCCCAGTAGCGGCGGCGTTCCGCCCGAGGCGGTGCAGCACACCTTGGTGCTTGAATTTAACAACATTGCCCAGCTAGAAGAGTGCTTTGCCCTGCACGGCAAAGACATTGCGTGTTTGATGGTCGAAGCCATCGCAGGCAATATGAACTTTATACGCTCCAGTACCGCATTTGCCCTGCGCTGCCGCCAGTTGTGCACCGAGCACGGCGCGCTGCTTGCCTATGACGAAGTGATGACTGGCTTTCGCGTGGGCTTAGGCGGGGCACAGCAGGTGCTGGGGATCACACCCGACATGACGGTGCTGGGCAAGGTCATTGGCGGCGGCATGCCGCTGGCAGCCTTTGGTGCCTCACGCGCCGTGATGGAGCAGCTTGCTCCGCTGGGTGCGGTGTACCAAGCGGGTACCTTAAGCGGCAACCCGATTGCAACTGCCTGTGGCTTGGCCACGCTCAAAGAGCTGCAGAAACCGGGCTTTTACGAGGCGTTATCAGCACGCACATTGCAATTAACCGACGGTTTGCGTGATGCCGCCCACGCGGCAGGCCTGCCCTGGAGCGCGGACTGCCAAGGCGGTATGTTTGGCTTTTTGCTGTTGCCAGATTTAGCGCAAAACTATGGCGCAGTAATGCAAAGCAACAGCGCCATGTTCAATAAATTCTTCCACGGCATGCTAGACCGCGGCGTGTACTTTGCCCCCGCTTTGTACGAAGCAGGCTTTGTCAGTGCAGCGCACACAGCGCAAGATGTGGCGGATACGGTGGCTGCAGCCAAAGTGGTATTTGCCAGCTTGTGAAAGTACTAATTTCCAGGTGTTTTAGTGCTGTCGCCCAAGGAAATGCTGAATAATTAGCTATTAAATAAATAGCAATGCTAAATTTAAATATCAATGCCTGAAGTGCCGCACACCGCTGTACACCATCACCACACCGCGCTCGTTGGCCGCGTCTACTATCTCTTGGTCGCGCATACTGCCGCCGGGCTGAATCACACACGTTGCGCCTGCGTCCACCACCACGTCCAGCCCATCACGGAACGGGAAAAACGCGTCGCTGGCTACGGCAGTGCCTTGCAAGCTTAGATTTGCATGGCCCGCTTTGATACTGGCAATACGGGCCGAGTCCAGGCGGCTCATTTGGCCTGCACCTACGCCCATGGTCATGCCGTCTTTGCAGAACACAATGGCATTGGATTTAACGTATTTGGCCACCGTCCAGGCAAACAGCAGGTCTTGCAATTGCTGCGGAGTCGGTTGCAGCTGGGTCACTACCTTTAGGTCCGCCAGTGCCAAGCTGTGGTTGTCGGCAGACTGAACCAGCAGGCCAGAACCTACCCGCTTAATGTCATGGGCATTGCGGCCCTGTGCCCACGCGCTGGTATCAGGGCTGTGCGGCGGCAAGGCAATTTGCAAAATACGTACATTCGCTTTGCTTTTAAACACCTCTAGCGCTTCGGGTGTAAAGCTGGGCGCTATCAGCACCTCTACAAATTGCTTTGAAATTTGTAGCGCAGCAGGGCCATCTAATGGGCAGTTCAGGGCAATAATGCCGCCAAAGGCAGATGTAGGGTCAGTTTGCAGTGCTTTGCTGTAGGCGCTTATTGCATCAGCGCCTACAGCTACACCGCAGGGGTTGGCATGCTTGACGATCACACATGCGGCAACGCGCGCAAGCTCGCCACTAGCTTGCGCTGGTGTGTCCCCGTGAACGCTAAAGCTTTTCACACATTCCCAGGCCGCGTCGGCATCGGCAATATTGTTGTAGCTCAGTTCCTTGCCTTGCAGCTGCACTGCCGTTACCAGCGAGCCGGGTGCCGGGTGCAAGTCGCGGTAAAAGGCCGCTTGCTGGTGCGGATTCTCGCCGTAACGCAAATCTTGCAGCTTAACGAAGCGGCCATTGGACTGGGCAGGGAATGCAGTGCGCTTAACCACACCCAGCTCACCATCTTGCAATGACGACAAATAGTCACTAATGGCAGCATCATAGTTACTGATGCGGTTAAATGCAGCCACAGACAAGGCGAACTTGGTTTTCAGGCTTACTTGGCCTTGTGCCTGCATTTCGGCCACCACGCCTGCGTACTGTGACGCATCGGTCAGCACGGCCACATCTTTCCAGTTCTTGGCGGCGCTGCGCACCATAGCAGGGCCGCCGATATCGATGTTTTCTATGGCAACTTCTAAGCTGCAGTCTGGCTTGACAACCGTGGCTTCAAAGGGGTAGAGATTGACGACCAGCAGGTCGATGGTGTCGATAGCATGTGCCTGCAGTGCAGCCATGTGCTCGGGCCTATCGCGGCGCGCCAACAGGCCGCCATGCACACGCGGGTGCAGCGTTTTCACGCGACCGTCCAGCATTTCTGGAAAGCCCGTCATTTCGGCCACTTCAGTGACCGCCAGACCTGCATCGGCCAGCAGCTTGGCCGTGCCACCTGTAGACACCAAGGCAACGCCCAGTGCGGCCAGGTTGCGCGCCAGCCCAACAACACCTGTTTTGTCTGATACAGAAATTAATGCACGCATGGCGGCTCCCTCTTGAGATGAAATTTAAAAATGAAAAGCTGTGTTCACAACCCAGGCCATGGCCCAGGTCTTAGCCGGGCTTCATGCCAAGGCCACGCAAAGCATCAAAGCAGCTTGTGTTCAACCAATTTTTTGCGCAGCGTGTTGCGGTTAAGCCCTAGCCATTCGGCCGCTTTGGATTGGTTGTGGTTGGCCTGCTGCATCACTTCTTCCAGCATCGGTTTTTCCACCACGTTCACCATCATGTCGTACAGACCGCCAGGCTCAGTGTCTTTCAGGTCGACAAAGTAGCTTTGCAGGCTTTGGCGTACACAGTCTTCTAGGTTTTTTTTGCTCATACGGTGTCTTCTTGTTCTGTGTGCAAGGCTGGGGCTTGCACGCTGTCGTCAACCACGGGAAGCCGGTCCATGCGGTCTGCCAGTTGGTCTAGATACTGGGCCACGGCCTGCAGTTGTGCAGCAGTGCTGTCAATCAAATTCATGGTTTGGCGAAAGGCCTCGCCGCCAGGCAGCGCGCGCACATACCAGCCAATGTGCTTGCGCGCCGTGCGCACGCCCACCATCTGCCCGTACAAGGTGTAATGCGATTCTAGGTGGGCCAGGAGCAGGCGGCTCAGCTCTGCCACCAAGGGCGGTGCCAGGTGCTCGCCAGTAGCCAAGTAATGGGTGATTTCTCTGAAAATCCAAGGCCTGCCTTGCGCCGCTCGGCCTACCATGACGGCATCGGCACCCGTGGCTTGCAATACCTGCAGCGCTTTGCGCGGGCTGGTAATGTCGCCATTGGCAACCACGGGAATCTGCAGCGCTGCTTTTACAGTGGCAATGGTGTCGTATTCGGCCACGCCTTTGTAGCCTTGCTCTCGCGTGCGCCCATGAATGCTCAGCATCTGAATACCCGCTGCCTGCGCCGCCAAGGCAATCGACAGCGCATTTTTATGGCTCTGGCACCAGCCGGTGCGCATTTTCAGCGTAACGGGTACGTTGTGCGCTTGCGCCGCTTTCACCACCGCATCGATGATTTGCAGCGCCAGCGTCTCGTCTTGCATCAACGCCGAACCGGCCCATTTGTTGCACACTTTTTTGGCTGGGCAGCCCATGTTGATATCGATCACTTGGGCGCCATGGCCAATGTTGTACTGCGCGGCCTCGGCCATCATATGCGCATCGGTGCCCGCAATCTGCACAGCAATCGGATGGGTTTCGCCATCGTGGTTAGCGCGGCGCGAGGTTTTCAAGCTGTTCCACAGGTCTTTTCGCGACGTCACCATTTCACTCACCGCATAGCCCGCACCCAAAGACTTGCATAGCTGGCGAAATGGCCTGTCGGTCACCCCAGCCATAGGCGCTGCAAATACGTTGTTAGGCAACACCAGGTTGCCAAGAGTGACAGGGGACAACATGCTAAAGGGCTGGAGAAAAGGGGTAAGCACCGCAAACATAAACTGCTTAAAAATGAGGCACGAGTATACTCCCTGCCATGCCAGACTGGACAAATCAATTGCTACAAATGCTTGCTTTACCGCAGTACGGTTTGGGTACCGTATTTGTCGTCTCGTTTATCTCGGCCACACTGTTACCGTTAGGCTCTGAGCCTGTGGTATTTGGTTTGGTCAAGCTCAACCCAGGGCTGTTTTGGCCGGCTATTTTGGTAGCCACTGCAGGTAACACCTTGGGCGGCGCCCTTGACTGGTGGATAGGTTATGGCGCGCACAGCGCCGTCAATAAATACCAAGGTAGAACCATCCACCTTAAAGCGCTGCGCTGGCTCGAACGCTTTGGGCCGAAGGCCTGCTTGCTGGCTTGGCTGCCGCTGGTAGGTGATCCTTTATGCGCAGTGGCTGGCTGGCTAAAGTTTCCATTTTGGCCCTGCGTTTTGTACATGGCTATGGGTAAGTTTTTACGCTACCTCACCATGACAGCAGGCCTAGTGTGGGTTTTTCCAGGCGATTGGCAGCGCTTCTTTTAAAGCCAATACCCCTGGTTGTTATGTGCTTGCAGAGCAAACACAATGCCGCCTATGTGCGGCTGAAAAAATCACCCCCATAAAAAAAGCCCAAAGATTTTTCATCTTCGGGCTTTTTTGCGACCACTAAAAAACTGTTAAGGCTTGTTAGCTGTCGGGAAGGGCCATGCGGCTTGCGGGTTCAGGGTGGTCTGAGCAGCAGGAGCGGCGGCAGCGGGTGCTTTCGCGGCTTTCGCAGCAGGCTTTTTGGCAGCTTTTTTGGCAGCAGGCTTCTTAGCCGCTGGCTTTTTAGCTGCTACTTTTTTTTTAGCAGCGGCTTTTTTCGCTGCTGGCTTCTTAGCCGCAGCTTTTTTGGCTGCTGGCTTTTTGGCCGCTACCGGCTTCTTTGCCACTACTTTTTTCGCTGCTGGCTTTTTAGCCGCAACTTTTTTCACTACAGCTTTTTTCGCTGGGGCTTTTTTTGCTGCAGCTTTCTTCGCTGGAGCCTTCTTTACTGCAGCTTTCTTCGCTGGAGCCTTCTTTGCCACAGCTTTTTTCGCTGGAGCTTTTTTCGCTACGGCTTTTTTTGCCGGTGCTTTTTTCGCAGTTGCCATTTTCATTCTCCTAGATCTAGTTGATATTTCAACTTGGAATGCACTCTGCGCATGTTGGGCGCGCAAAGCGATTCAGCGCGTTGGACAGATGCCCAGCGCGCTGAATGGGGGAACAAATTCCCAGACCACACTCTGCGGCGCGGTTTTGAAAATTTGGAATACTCGGTAGGACCATATTTTGAAAAGTGTTGAACTTTGCGTTCGGGTTAATCCCAGGACAGCGCACCACCAGATTGGTACTCAATCACGCGTGTCTCAAAAAAGTTACGCTCTTTTTTCAGGTCAATCATCTCGCTCATCCAAGGGAAAGGGTTTTCTTCCCCTGGGAAAAGTTCTTCTAAACCAATTTGGGTCGCGCGGCGGTTGGCTATATAGCGCAAATAGCCTTTGAACATCGACGCATTGAGACCCAACACACCGCGAGGCATCGTGTCTTCGGCGTAACGGTACTCAAGCTCTACCGCCTTCATAAACAAAGCATTGATCTCAGCCTTGAACTCGGCGGTCCACAAGTGCGGATTTTCCAGCTTAAGCTGGTTAATCAGGTCAATACCGAAATTGCAGTGCATTGACTCGTCACGCAAAATGTACTGGTACTGCTCAGCAGCGCCCGTCATTTTATTTTGACGGCCTAAGGCTAAAATTTGTGTAAAGCCAACGTAGAAGAACAGGCCTTCCATCAAGCAAGCAAACACGATCAATGACTTGAGCAAGGTTTGGTCAGCCTCGTGGGTACCCGTCTTGAAGTTAGGGTCAGAAATCACAGAAATGAAAGGAATCAAAAACTGATCTTTGTCTTTGATTGACTGCACTTCGTTGTAAGCGTTGAAAATTTCGCTTTCATCCAGGCCTAGCGACTCAGTGATGTACTGGTAAGCATGGGTATGGATAGCCTCTTCAAATGCTTGGCGCAGTAAAAACTGGCGGCACTCAGGTGCAGTGATATGGCGGTAAGTACCCAGCACAATATTGTTAGCGGCCAGCGAATCTGCCGTAACGAAGAAACCAAGATTGCGTTTGATCAGGCGACGCTCATCATCCGTCAAGCCGTTGGGGTCTTTCCACAAAGCAATATCGCGGGTCATGTTGACCTCTTGCGGCATCCAGTGGTTGGCGCACGTAGCAAGGTATTTTTCCCAAGCCCATTTGTATTTAAACGGTACCAGCTGGTTGACATCGGTTTGGCCGTTGATGATGCGCTTGTCTGCTGCATTTACACGGTGACCACCGTTGCCAGTGGTTACGGATGCTGTAGGTACCGCTGCAGGCGTGTTGGCCGGCGCACTGATGGTTTTAGCCTGGACAGGTACAGGCGCACCATCGTCTAACAAATGGCGCTGCTGTGCTGGAGCATTAGCCACGGACAGCACATCAAAGCCACTCATTGCAGAGTCGCTGAACATCACATCTTGCGAAATGGTTGGTACTTCCTCGTCCCAGGTCAACATATTAATTTCCTATACTTCAATTATGAGAGCAGACCTTGCTAAATGCAAAGCGTTTGCACTATCTAGTGCATTATTGTGTTGCTGTTTTGCATCGTACTGCGGCGAGCTTTTTATGTCAGCTATGTTTTTTAGAGCACGCTATGAACATAGAAAAATTCGCCACCGTCATTTTTTCAGCATGATTTACTGACAAGCTTCGCAGGTCGGATCGTCCACACCACAAAATTTAATATCGGTGGCAGGCGTTGAACTCATTTGCTCACGCGCCGCAGCACCTGCCGCCTCTAGCGGACTGAGGGCGGAAGTGGTACTTATTGCCCCCGATGACACAGCGTTCATATTGCCCGCTTTCACTGTGGATTTTTCAGCATGCGTAGCACCCACTGTACGCAGGTAATACGTAGTTTTGAGGCCACGTGTCCATGCCAGCTTGTAAGTGTCGTCTAGTTTTTTACCTGATGCGCCCGCCATGTAAATGTTGAGCGATTGGGCTTGGTCGATCCACTTTTGACGGCGTGCCGCCGCTTCAATGACCCATGTAGTGTCCACTTCAAATGCAGTGGCATACAAAGACTTGATGTCAGCGGGTACACGGTCAATCGGGCGTAACGAACCATCGTAGTGCTTTAAATCCACCACCATCACGTCATCCCACAGCCCTAAACGCTTAAGGTCACGTACCAAGTAGCCGTTAATGATGGTGAACTCGCCCGATAAATTAGATTTAACCGAAAGGTTGCCAAAGCAAGGCTCAATGCAAGCGTCAACACCAATGATGTTGGAGATCGTCGCGGTCGGAGCAATGGCCACGCAGTTAGAGTTACGCATGCCGTCTTGGGCAATTTTGTTGCGCAAGGTATCCCAGTCTAGCTTGGCCGAACGGTCCACCTCTACATAACCACCACGTTCTTTGGCCAGCATGTCCAGGGTGTCTAGCGGTAATATACCGCGATCCCATAGCGAGCCCTTGTAGCTAGAGTACTGGCCGCGTTCTTTGGCCAGCTCGGTCGATGCCCAGTAAGCGTAGTAGCAAATTGCTTCCATCGAAGTGTCTGCGAACTCTACCGCCTCTTGGCTGGCATAGGGCACACGCAGCTCGTACAAGCTGTCTTGAAATCCCATCAAGCCCAAACCAACTGGGCGGTGGCGCATGTTGGAGTCACGCGCTTTTTTGACCGCGTAGTAGTTAATGTCAATCACGTTGTCAAGCATGCGCATGGCGACGGTAATGGTCTTTTTCAACTTCTCATGGTCTAGCTTGCCATCTTTAAGGTGCTGCACCAGATTAACCGAGCCTAGGTTGCAGACTGCGGTTTCGGTGTCGCTGGTGTTCAGCGTAATCTCAGTACACAGGTTAGACGAATGCACTACGCCAACATGCTGCTGTGGTGAACGCACATTGCATGCGTCTTTGAAAGTGATCCAAGGGTGGCCGGTCTCAAACAGCATGGTCAGCATCTTGCGCCACATATCGGCCGCTTGCACTTTGCGTGACGGCTTGATCTCGCCCGCCGCAGCTTTGACTTCGTAGGCCACGTAAGCCCTCTCAAATTCAGCACCAAACTTATCGTGCAAGTCTGGCACGTTGTTGGGTGAGAACAGAGTCCATTCGCCTTTTTCCATGACACGGCGCATAAACAGGTCTGGAATCCAGTTGGCTGTGTTCATGTCGTGCGTACGGCGGCGATCATCGCCGGTGTTCTTGCGCAGCTCCAAAAATTCTTCCATGTCCAAGTGCCAGGTTTCTAGGTAAGTGCACACAGCCCCCTTACGCTTGCCGCCCTGATTGACAGCCACTGCAGTGTCGTTTACCACCTTTAGGAAAGGCACCACACCTTGGGACTCGCCGTTGGTACCCTTAATGTGCGCGCCCAGTGCGCGCACGCGGGTCCAATCGTTGCCTAAGCCGCCAGCAAATTTAGACAACAGGGCGTTTTCTTTGATGGATTCGTAAATGCCGTCCAGATCGTCTGGCACAGTAGTTAAATAGCAGCTGGACAGCTGGGAGCGCAGTGTGCCGCTGTTAAACAAGGTGGGCGTGCTGGACATGAAGTCAAATGATGACAGCACCTCGTAAAACTCAATGGCGCGCGCTTCACGGTTAATTTCGTTCAGCGACAAGCCCATGGCCACGCGCATAAAGAAAGCTTGCGGCATTTCGATGCGGGTTTTACGCACATGCAAAAAGTAACGGTCATACAGGGTCTGCAAACCGAGGTAGTCAAACTGCAAATCGCGCTGCGGTTTCAAAGCCTCACCCAGTTTTTTCAGGTCAAACTGCAGCATGCGCTCGTCTAGCAGGTCGTTCTCCACGCCTTTTTTGATGAATTTTGGGAAATATTCAGGGTATTTCTCGTCCATTTGCGCATGGATAACTTCTTCGCCCAAGATTTCCTTGCGAATGGTGTGCATCAACAAGCGCGAGGTAGCGTAGGTGTAGTCTGGGTCTTTTTCGATCAAAGTACGCGCAGCCAAAATACAAGCTTTGTACACCTCATCTACAGGCACGCCGTCGTACAGGTTACGCAGCGTCTCGGCCATGATGGGCGCCGCATTGACATCCTTGCCTAAATTAGCGCAGCATGATGCGATCAAGTCGTGCAACTTAGCCAAGTCTAGGGGCACGCGCTTACCACCATCTACCACGTGGATCACAGGGGCGGCGGCGCTCGCGGGTTGTTTTGCACGCTCTTGGGTGCGGCGCTCGCGGTATAGCACATACGAGCGGGCTATCTCGTGGTGCTCGCTGCGCATCAAGCCGAGTTCTACTTGGTCTTGCACATCTTCAATATGGAAGGTGCCGCCGCTGGGGCGTGAGCGCATTAGGGCGCGCACCACACCTTGGGTTAGCCCGTCGACGGTTTCGCGCACGCTGGCAGAGGCTGCGCCTTGGGTGCCATGCACAGCCAAGAAAGCCTTCATCATGGCCACAGCAATTTTGCTCGGCTCAAAAGGCACCACTGCGCCGTTGCGGCGAATAATTTGGTACTGCGCCAAAGTTTGGCTTGAGGTCGCACTCAGCGGCGAGGCCACATGGGCAAACCCGCGCGCACCAGAAGGAGCCATAGAAGACGAAGAAGGAGAAATAGAGAGTGTTTGCATGTTTGCTCTAACTTTGCTTTGCTTTTTTAATACGAACGATTTTTTAGAATACGAGCTCGGGACACCTTGCAAGCGCTTAAATTGAATGCCTGTTTTCCCCTGGGGATGCCCTGTCAACTATCGTAGTTTGCCGCCAAGCACACACTATATATAGTGTTTGTCGTGTTGGCAATACACTATAGGTAGTGTATCGCGCTGCATTCAGATTTAATCTTGCAAGACGTAAAAAAACGCTTCCGGGCTGAAAAATACCCGGCATTTGACGGGCATTGGGTGTGTGCCAAGCGGGCCTGCTAACCGGTATGCACAGCAAAGCCGCGCTTACCTTAGGTTCTCGTCCAAAGACCTAATTGGCACGGGCCTTGGCGAGGGTTTTGCGCTCACAAAGCGCATGTTGCCTAGGGTTGCCAGGCAACGCGGTCGTGTGCTGCTGCAAGCGCAGATTATTTTTCGTCCGCTAGAAAAGGGAAGGCTTGAGGCTCCCACGCCACAGTGAGTGCTAGGCCGGCCCAGTCAAAACCTGTGCCAGGGTCTAGTTTGCGGCTCGGGGCAATATGCTCGTGGCCCACGATCGTAGCCAAACCGTAGTTTTGACGCAATGCATGGCACAGTTGTACAAGGGCTGCGTACTGCACAGGCTCAAAATGTTCTCCCTCTAAGCCCTCTAGCTCAACGCCTACTGAAAAATTATTGCAATTGCTACGGCCTTGGAAACTAGAGGCCCCTGCATGCCAAGCACGGTCGTCACAGCTGACAAACTGCCACAACCTACCCAAGCGGTCAATATAGAAATGCGATGAGACTTGTGCGCCGCGAATCGATTGGAAGTAAGGGTGTGCGTCCCAGTCAAGCTGATTGGTGAATAAAGCCTGTACTTGCTGGCCACCGTACTGGCCCGGGGGCAGGCTAATGGAATGCACCACCAGCAAATCAACCACCACAGGGCTTGGCCGTGGGCCGTAGTTAGGTGAATCTAGCCGCCGCGCTGGAAGGTACCAGCCCGCCTGCCAATCTGCAGTGCCAACGCTCGGGTAAGCCAATGCGGGTCGGTGCATGCTCAGTCAGGTGGCAGGCGCTAGGCCTGTTCTATGTCCTGTTGTGAGCCCTGCTGTGCAGTAATTTGCGCGTCAATCCCCAAACGCACCATGCGGTAGCGGATTTGGCGCAAGCTGATGCCCAAGCGGGCTGCTGCTGCTGTGCGGTTGAAACCGCATTCTGTAAGGGCCTGCAACAAAATGGCTTTTTCCTGGATGTCCAGATGCGACTGTAAGTCACTGGGCACGCAGGCCGGCGATGAGGCTATTGCAGGTATGTCAATAAACACCGCGCCAAGCTCTGGCGGCGCTGACTCTAGGCTGCCACATTGCATGTCATGGTCTTCAAGCTCTAGCTCATCCCCATCGGACAGTGCCAAAGCGCGGTGCAAAATATTTTCTAGCTCACGCACATTGCCCAACAGATCATTGCGCTGCAAGGCAGCCAGCATGCTGCCAGAGACAGTCCGTGGTGCCAGCCCGGCATCCGCCGCAATACGCGCCAGCAGCGCCTGCGCCAGCATGGGGATGTCACTGCGCCGCTCGCGCAGAGCGGGCAGTGAAATTTCAATCACATTAAGGCGGTAGTACAGGTCTTGTCGAAACAGCCCTTTGGCCACCTGGGCGGCCAAATCGTGGTGGGTGGCACTCACAATGCGAGTATCAACAGCTTCTTCTTGCGTGCCGCCCAAAGCCCGCACGCTGCGCTCTTGGATAGCGCGCAGCAGCTTGGCCTGCATGGCCAAGGGCAGGTCGCCAATTTCATCTAAAAATAAAGTGCCTCCGTTAGCCGCCTGAAAGTAGCCCTCGCGGTCTTGCGTAGCGCCGGTGTAAGCCCCTTTGCGGGCACCAAAAAACTCGGCTTCCAACAATTGCTCTGGAATCGCGCCGCAGTTAACCGCCACAAAGGGCCCGCTGGCGCGGTGGCTGCATGCATGCACTGCCTTGGCTACCAGCTCTTTGCCTGTGCCAGACTCGCCGCGCACCAGCACGGGCGCCATGCTGCGCGCCACTTTTTGCACACGGTCACGTACCGCTTGCATGCTGGCGCTGTTACCCACCATGCGCAGCAAAGCGGTGGGCTCTGATGCTAAGGCAACTGCGGACGCTGGCGCTGGCACCGCTAAGGACTTGGCTTTGACAGACGCGGGCACTGGCAAGGCGGGGGCTGCTAGCACCTTCTTAGGCGCTGTCATGATGGCCTCAAGCGAATCGGGGTCAGGCCCTGGTGCCTCTAGAGAGGCCGAAGACTGCGCGCTAGGCTGTTGCAAAGTAGGCGCTTGGCTCAGCTGGGTAGACCGCACCGCTTGCGCCAGCACACTGCGAAATTGCTTAAGATCGACCGGCTTGGTAAGGTAATCAAAGGCCCCAGCTTTTAAGGCTTCTACCGCATTTTCTGCAGAGCCATAGGCAGTGATAACCACGCAGCGCTCGCTGCGCTGCGCTTGGGTAATGTAGCGCAGGACATCCAAACCCAAGCCGTCTTGCAAGCGCATATCAGAAATGACGGCATCAAAGCGCTCGTGTTGAAGTGCCGCAATAGCCTGCTCTACACCCTCAGCGCAGTGCACTATGTAGCCCTCACGCACCAAGCTCACCTCGTACAAGGTGCGCAAATCCGGTTCGTCGTCAATAACGAGTACTTTAGGGTGGTCAAGTTCAGCAGGCATAATTTTGATTTTAGAGGCAATATGCCGTTAGCACACAGCGTACTTGCAACCTATTCGTACTTTGTAGCCAAAGTAAAATGTATAAAAAATTCATTGCCAGTGCCACCCAAGCTGCCCGGCACCACCGCCGTGTCCGCAGGCTCTGGCAACACAGGCTCGGCGCGCCGGTAACCAATCGAAGCTCCATGGCGCGCGCACAGCTCACGGCAAATGTACAAACCCAAACCGCTAGAGCGGCTTTCTGAACTAAAAAAAGGCTCGAACAAATGCCGCTGAACCCCTTGCTCCAGCGGAGCGGCATCGCTCCACACCGCTAAACGCAAAGCCAAGGGCGCAAAACCCTCAACTGCGTGCGGCGACTGGGTCAGCTGCGCAGCCACTTGAATGGAGCCTGGCTGCTGGCCGGCATAGCGCAGCGCATTGTCCAGCAAGTTCACCAACACGCGCCGCAAATGGTCTTCTTCAAACACGATGGTGGTGTCGCCTGTTAAAGCCGCCACGCCTAGGCGCTGCGCGCAGCCGTTTTGTGCGCTCCAGTCAGCGCAGATGCTGCGGACAGCTGCTTCGGCGTGCGCCACATGGCACATGTCTGTTGCGCCATGCTGCACCCGCGACACGTCCAGCACGTCATCCACTATGCGGGCTAGGCGCTTAGCATTGTGCTGCACCATGTCAGTCAGCTTGAGTTGGCCAGGCTGCAGCAGTTCTTCGGCCAACAGAGCGTTGGCCTGGGAGATAGCCGCCAGCGGATTGCGAATTTCGTGCGCTACTGCTGCAGACATACGGCCCATGGCAGCGAGCTTTTCAGTGCGCAAGCGTGCTTCCATCTCGCGCAGATCTTCTAAAAATACCACGCACAAAGTATCAGCCTCTTGCGCAGGCTGGGTGCTGGCAACTAACTGAGTGCGTACCATCAGCTTGCGCGTAGTGCCCGCCGTGTCGGTAATTGCCACCTCGGTTTGCTGCTCCTGGCGCTGGGCCAGCGTGCTGCTGGCCAAGTCAACCAGCGGCTGCCAGTTGGCCTGCGAGGCCAGCACAAACGGCGTATGCGGCAGCAATCCCACATAGGCTGCGCTGCCTGCAGCGCCGCTGGCCATTCGCGGCCCCAGCATGTTGCGGGCGGCAGGATTGGTGGTGCGCACAATGCCGCTCGCGTCAACCACCAGCACACCGTCGCTTAAGGTGTCGATGACCAACTGGTTCACCTGGGTTTGAACGCGCACAGCCATGGCACTGGTGTGGGCTAGGCGCTCTTGGCGGGCTAAGCGCAGGGCCAACTGGTTGGCCAAGTAAGCCACCACAAACAAGCCCAAGCCTGTCAATGCCGCTTGCAAAAATCGGCCCGTAGCATCAATCCCCATCGTGTTCGACAGCCACCAGGCATCCGCCAGCAAAGCCAGCGTAACTGTGGCCGCGGTGCCCATGGCCAACAACAGCGGTCCCAGCACGGCGGCCAGTAGCACCGGCAAGGCAAATAAGGGGGTAAAGTTAAGCGCGCCGACTTGGTAGTGCAAGAGCGCAGAAAACACCAGTACATCCACACCCACAGTGACCAGCCATTGCGGGTCAAAGCGTGATGCTGCGCGCGCTGGCTTGCCAACAAAACGTACCCAACAAGTTAAGGCCAGGTAGGCAGAGCACACAATCAGCTCGCGGCCCATGGGTGTTTGGCCCACGGTGTTTAAAAAGCCCACCAGCGCCAGCAGCACCACGGCCACCAAAATACGCGCCGTCATAAAGCCGCGCCACAGCCGGGGCAGGCCTTCGTCCATACCCAAGGACCACGCGTCTGTGTTGGGTGCGTCTATGTGTGAGGGAAAGCGCATTAGCCTTCCCGCTCCGTGCGGTGCTGGGCGCTGCAGTAGTGGCCTTGGCGGCCTGCCAAGGCATCGGCAGCGGGCAGATGCACACGGCACAGCGCGCACTGCAGCATCGGCAGCACGGCAGTTTGCGGTGCAGGTGCGCGAGGCACCTCGGGCGCGCTGGGCGGTGGATTGCGCCGGTTTTTACGCCATATCCAAAAAGCCACTGCGATAACGGCAAATACAGTGAGGTATTTCATAACTGAAGCACAGGCAATTGAGGGTTCATTTACGCCGCGCGCTGCAAAATCATCTCCAGCACAAAGCGCGAGCCTACATACGCCAGCAGCAGCAGCCCCGCCCCGGCGTACAACACCCGCACGGCACGCTTGCCGCGCCAGCCCCACTGCCAACGGCCCCACAGCAGCAGCGCAAAACTAAGCCATGACAGCACTGAAAAAATAGTTTTGTGGTTCCACTTCCAGGCCGCGCCTTGGCCGTACAGCGGCTCGCTGAACAGCCAGCCCACCAGCAAGGTGCCGCTGAGCAATACAAAACCTGCCACCACAAAAGCAAACATCAATCGCTCCAGCGTCATCAGCGGCAAACCCACCTGGCTGGCCGCATCCGCAGACCCTGCCGCACCCAGGCGCATGTGCGCCTCAGCACGGGTCATCAGCCAGGCATGCACCACAGCAGCAGCAAATAAACCATACGACGCAATGCCCAGCGCCCAGTGCAGCGGCAACCACAGCGAGTCCCGTGCAGCCAACAGGGAGCCTGGAAACAGCAAACCCAGCAGTACCGCCGCACCACCCAAAGCTGCCAGTGCGGTGCGCGACTGCAGTTTGGGGTACAGCCGGCTTTCCAGTGCGTACACCGTCAGCACCAGCCACGCGGTCATGGACACCGCCGGGCCAAAGCCAAAACGCGCCCCATCCGAGTGCCAACCCAGCAAACCCAGCGCCAACAGCGCCCCATGCAGCAGCCACGCGGCCAGCAGCGCCCAGCGCACAGCAGGGCTGCCCAAAGTGCGTACCGCTACAGGCACGGCATAGGCGGCTATGGCCAAAATCCCCAAAAGCCAAATCCACGGTGACGCAGCAGATAAAATCATGCTTTAAGTGTACCCCTACCCAAGCCATGGCCTCAGCCCTTACCGACAAACTCTCACGTCTCGTTAAAACCCTCAGCGGTCAGGCGCGCATCACCGAATCTAACGTGCAAGACATGCTGCGCGAGGTGCGCATGGCACTGCTGGAGGCTGACGTAGCCCTGCCTGTGGTGCGCGACTTTATTGCCCGCGTAAAAGACAAAGCCCTAGGCCAAGAAGTGGTGGGCTCGCTCAAACCTGGCCAGGCTCTGGTGGCTGTCGTGCAAAAAGAACTCACCGCCACCATGGGCGAGCTGAGCTCGCCCGACGGCATGCACCGCTACGTGGCCGATATCAACCTGGCCGCCCAGCCACCCGCCGTCATTTTGATGGCTGGCCTGCAAGGTGCCGGTAAAACCACCACCACGGCCAAATTGGCCAAGCACCTGATTATCAAGCGCAAAAAGAAAGTACTGACGGTGTCGGGCGACGTGTACCGCCCAGCAGCTATCGAGCAGCTCAAAACCGTCACGGCGCAGGCTGGTGCTGAGTGGTTTCCTAGCTCACCCGACCAAAAGCCCGTCGATATTGCGCTAGCCGCGCTGGACTACGCCCGCAAACACTACTTTGATGTGCTGCTGGTCGATACTGCAGGCCGCTTGGCGATAGACGAAGCGCTGATGCTGGAGATCAAACAACTGCACGCAGCGGTCAAACCGGTTGAAACCCTGTTTGTGGTAGATGCCATGCAGGGCCAGGACGCGATCAATACAGCCAAAGCCTTTAAAGACGCGTTGCCGCTGACCGGCATTATCCTGACCAAAACCGATGGCGATTCGCGCGGCGGTGCGGCCCTTTCGGTCAAGCAAATTACCGGTGTACCGATCAAATTTGCAGGTACCAGCGAGAAAATTGACGGCCTAGAGGTGTTTGACGCAGAGCGTTTTGCCAGCCGCATTCTGGGCATGGGCGACATCTTGGCGCTGGTGGAGCAAGTCACCGCTGGTGTCGACATGCAGGCCGCACAAAAGATGGCCGCCAAGATCAAAAGCGGTGCCGGTTTTGATTTAGAAGACTTTTTGGGCCAGTTGCAGCAAATGAAGCAAATGGGCGGCCTGTCCAGCATGCTAGACAAACTGCCCACGCAAATGGCTGCCAAAACTACCGAGGCAGACATGGTGCGCGCCGAAAAAGACATTCGCCGCAAGGAAGGCATCATTCAAAGTATGACCCCCAAAGAGCGGCGCCACCCTGACCTGATCAAAGCCACCCGCAAGCGCCGGATTGCGGCGGGTGCGGGCGTTCAGGTGCAGGATGTAAACCGCATGCTCAAAGAGTTTGAGCAAATGCAGGGCATGATGAAAAAGATGAAGGGCGGCGGCATGGTCAAGATGATGAAGCAAATGGGCGCCATGAAAGGCCTGCCAGGCATGGGCGGGGGCGGAATGCCCAAAATGCCGTTTTAGCTAGAAATACGCATCCCACCCAGTTTTAGCAATCAGCGCCGTGACCACGGCAATAAAAACTTTGCGCACAAAGCCTGCGCCGTGGGCGAACGCCATGCGGGTGCCCAGCAAACTGCCGACCACATTGGCAATGGCCATAGGCACAGCGTAGTGCCACCAGACGTGGCCACCCAAAGACAGCAGCGTTAGCGCAGCGATGTTGGTGGACAGATTGAGCACCTTAGCATGGGCGCTGGCGCGTAAAAAGTCATACCCCAGCCAGCGCACCATGGCAAAAACCATAAAGCTGCCGGTGCCGGGGCCAAAAAAACCGTCGTACAAACCCAGCACTGCGCCTATGGCGGCCAACACAGCCACCTCGCGGCGGCCACTGAAGCGGGGCGCATGGTGGGTACCCAGGTCTTTTTTAACCAGCGTGTAAATTAGCACCAACAGCAGCACCAGCGGCAGCAGTTTGCGCAGCAGGCTGGGCGAAATTGCCGTCAGCAGCCACACACCTGCCAGCGCGCCCAAGCCTGCGGCCAGCGCTGCGGGCAGCACGCGGGGCCATTGCAGCGCAACTTTGCGCGAAAACTGCCACGCTGCCATCATCGTGCCCCAGGTGGCAGCGCCCTTGTTGGTACCAAACAAAGTGGCCGGCGCAGCGTTGGGGAAGGTGGCAAACAAGGCAGGCACCAAGACCAAACCCCCGCCACCGACGATAGCATCAATAAACCCCGCTAGCAACGAGGCGCTGCATACGATGATCCATTCCATAGATTTTGATTGTAGGGCGGGCTTAAATCTGCCTTGGTATACCCGCTACCACCAAGACAGCGTCAACCAGTGGCAGTGCGGGGGCAGTGGTAAAGTTATTTTGCGTCGCAATTTGCCGCTCGCTCAAAGAGCAATGTGATTTTTGACTAAGCGAATAAATAAATAATTGAATGATTAAAATCTAATTGTAATATTATGTTTTCGGTTTGGCGATACAGCGCGTATACTCAAATTACTTTAAATTTAGATGTGGTTTACATGCCGATTAGTATATGTTTCTCGATAGTCATAATCGCTGCAATGGCATTCACAGGCTGCGCACAAGAAGCATCCAAAACTATTTCGATTCAAAAAGTCGAGTCCTCAACTAAGGCTTACGCAGGCGCACGTACCCCTGTTGCGATCGGCAAGTTTGATAACCGTTCATCGTTCATGCGAGGTGTTTTTTCTGACAATTTAGATCGTTTGGGCGGACAGGCACAGACAATTTTGGCCACCCATCTACAACAAACACAACGCTTCATCGTGCTCGACCGAGCGCACATGGTTGAGATGAAAGAAGAGGCGGCTCTAAAAAAGCAAGCGCAGTCCATCAAGGGTGCCGACTTTGTGGTGACCGGTGATGTGACTGAATTCGGGCGCAAAGAAGTGGGTGATAAACAATTGTTTGGCATCTTAGGCCGTGGTAAAACCCAAACTGCTTACGCAAAAGTCAATCTGAACATTGTGAATACCTTAACCTCTGAGGTAGTGTATTCATCGCAAGGGGGAGGGGAGTACAGCCTTTCAGAGCGCGAAATAATCGGATTTGGAGGAACAGCAGGGTACGACTCCACATTGAATGGCAAAGTTTTGGAGCTGGCAATTCGCGACGCTGTCAATAATTTGGTCTCTGGTATGGACGCGGGCGTATGGCGCCCTGCACAGTAAATCCGAACGCGCACCAAAGGAAGGCCGAGTATTAAATGCTAAACATTCGTTTGAGGGCCGCGTCTGCGACGCTGTTGACTATAGCCATGATGACCGGGTGCGCTACCAAGCCCCCCACGATCTATCAATGGCAGGATTATCAAAAAAACGTTGACGTGTATTTTCGAGGGGATCGTCAGACCCTGGAGGTTCAATCACAATCCATGGAAGAGAATCTCGCAAAAATTACTGCTGGCGGCGGCAAAATTCCGCCTGGTTATCAAGCACATATGGCTTTGCTGTACGGCAAACAGGGCAAGGCTGATCAGTTCAAGCAGCAGCTGGAAAATGAAAAAAAACAATATCCAGAGGCTGAGACATTCGTAGATTTTCTATTGCGCAACTTCAAAAAATAAAAGCAAAAATGCGTTTCAATCTGTACTTTAAGATACTTGCCATGACTTTGGTAATTGGAATCCTTGGCGGCTGTGCAACCAGTAAGCCGTATGACTACACCGCCTTCAAGGAAAGTCGGCCCCGCTCTATTTTGCTTTTACCGCCATTGAACAGCACCCCTGATGTGCGTGCTACCTACAGCATGTTTTCACATATGACCAGCCCTCTGGCCGAAGCTGGTTACTATGTGTTTCCGGTCACGTTAGTGGATGAAACATTCAAAGAGAACGGTCTGGCTCAGCCTGCAGAGATGCATGCGGCATCGCCTGCGAAACTGCGTGAAATTTTTGGTGCAGATGCGGCCCTGTACGTTAACGTTACAGAATACGGAACCAGCTTTCAAGTGTTCAACAGCGTAACGGTGGTGTCCGCAGATGCCAAACTGGTCGACCTGAAAACCGGCACAGTTCTGTGGGCAAAATCAGCAACGGCCTCTAGCAATGAAGGCCAAAATCAAGTCGGTGGTGGCTTGGCCGGGTTGTTGATAGCTGCGATTGTCAAGCAAGTCATGGCGAACACTTTGGATCAAAGTCATCAGATTGCGTCAACTGTCAGTGATCGTTTGCTTGCGGCTGGTACACACCAAGGTATTTTATATGGCCCCCGTGCCCCCAACTTTGGCAAAGACGGCAATTAAGAAATAGTGCTCGTCCATTGACAGGAAACGCGGTGACTTTGCGCGTAACTTATGCACGCATGCCGCGCAGCACGCAAGACGATGGGCGCAAGTTGGTGCCGGATGCCTCAAGGTACCAAGCTATGCAATGCCTGTAGTTGCAGTCAATGCGCCTTTGCGATGCTGTAAATAAATTTTTACAGTTTTAGTTGCTCCATGTTTGCATTTAACTTAACAATATCGTATAGTTAAATCTTGAAAAAACAAACTCTTAACCCCACACTTTCTACCCAGTGGGCGCAGCTTGCGCACGCATACTACCTCAATGCCCTCATGTCTGTGGCCGACTGGGGTCCGCAGCAGTTCGCGTTTCATGGCGGCACGTCTTTGCACCTGTCGTGGAGCTCGGCGCGCTATTCGGAGGATCTGGATTTTTTGTTATCGCGCGAAGTGCAAAACGTAGAAAGAGTCTTGGCCAAGGTGCTTGTCATCCTGCGCGAGCAGTTTCGTGCGGTAGACCCGCAGTTTGCCATCGACATCAAAGACAAATCCAAAGACCCGCAGCGCATGCTGTCCTTTCACATCGCAATAAGCCACGCCGCCTTTATGGGCAGCGCTATGGTCAAAGCTGAGTTTTGGCGTACTGATGCGGCTTACCTGCAAAACTACCCCACGCAGTTTCGCACCCCAGTGGCGCGGGGCGACATTGTGCTACGGGTGATGAACCCGGTGCCAGCTGCCACCTTGGAGACGGCGTATGCCGACAAGCTCACCGCGTTTGCCACACGTCCTTATTTGAAGTGGCGTGACGTGTACGACCTTTGGTGGATCGGCACGCAGTCTGGCGCGCAAATCAACGTGCAGTCGGCAGCAGCGCAGTTTGTGCACAACGTCAAAGCCTACACACCCGTGGACGGATTGTCGGCCGCCAACGCGCTGCGCAGATTCCTTGCCCAAGATAGACAAACTATCCTTGCCAAATCCAACCCCGACCTTAAGCGTTGGCTACCTGACAGCCTGTGGCGCTCGCTGTACCCTCACGGCATTGAGCAAATGGTGGACTACGTGTTCTACGCCCTGCGTGCGCTGGCCGATGCGGTAGACAACCTAGAGACTACAGGCACCGTTAAGATGCTGCCCAACGTAGACCTGCGGCGCGTGCCGCCCAGCCAGATCGCGACATGACCGCCACCTACACCGGTGCCATTGAACGCCTAAAGCACCTGCCTGATGTGTTTACCGTCAACACCCTGAGCCGCCTAATGGACTGCCCCAAGCCCACCGTGCTGGCGTACCTGTCGCGCTGGAAGGCCAAAGGCTGGGTAGAGCAAGCAGGACCACGCAGCGGGGTGTACTTTAATCTCTCTAAAAACCCCTTGGCCGCCAGCCAGCACCGTACAAGCGCACTGCTGATGGTTTACCCTAGCGCCATGCTGATGGGCGAGTCGGTGCTGCACGCGGCAGGGTGGATTACACAGATCCCGCAAGCGCTGCACGTAGCAGTAGAAAAGCGCCCTAGCTACGTGCAAATGCAAGGTGTTGCGCTGCACCCCAAACCACTGGACTGGTTTAAAACTGTAGCCACACTCAAGCCAACCCAGGCCAAGTTTGCCAGCTACGGTCTGCGCGCGCTCACACCCGCATGGGCGCTGGCGGACTTGCTGGCCAACCCGCAAGCCTGGTACCCGGATGCTGATGATGTAGATGTGCCCACAGGTAGCCAAGCTGAGCTTGCAGAAGCCTGCGCGCGACTGGGCTGCGCGATGGAGGTGGCACGGTATTCATGATGAAATAAGGCATCAGCACAACTTAGATGTAAATGCGATTAACTATAAAAATAATAGCTACTTATGTAGTATTTTCTTGGGCGGTAGGCCTAAAACATACTTATTTTTAAAGGTTTCCAGTGTGGTTTGGTACTGCACGCTGCCTGCTTTTTGCAGGTCGCTGTGGGCCGCACCGTCGATGGCTTGCCACTGCTTGGGTGCGCGCGCGGCGGCGAAGAGTTTTTCACCCAGGGTGATGGGTACGGTTTTGTCCAGCGTGCCGTGCAGCATCAGCAAGGGGGCCTGCACTTGGCTAATTTTGTCGATAGAGGCAAAGCGTTCGTTATTAAGCACTTTGGCCAAACCACCCAGCCAACTGGCTTGTTTGGCAATGTCAGGAAAACTGGTGAAGGCCGATTCTAAAATGACAGCGGCATAGTCTACCGGGGCCTGCAAGCGGCTGGCTATGTCCACTGCCACGCCGCTGCCCATCGAATGGCCGTACAGCACGCGGTGGCTTGCGCGCGGCTCGCGCAGGCGCAGCTGGGCCCAAGCAAGGTTGGCATCTTGCAGGATCGTAAGTTCTGACGGCACGATGCGGGTGCTGCGGCCCCAGCCCCGGTAGTCCACCGCCAAAATACTAAAACCGGCCTCGCGCAGCGCGTCGATTTTGGGCAGGTTTTGGTACAGGTTGCGAAAAGTGCCGTGGTAATACAGCAGGGTAGGCGCTGCAGAATTGGTGTGGGGCAGCCACCACATTTCAATCTGCTGGGGGGCGGCCATGCTGGGGGCGATGGGGGCGTTTGCTGGTGCATTAACCGGGGCGGCAAAGGCTGCGGGTACGTCCACAAAAAAGCGCTCGTCGCCCGCGCGCAAGCCCGCAAAGTCGGCGGGCACGCCGGGCGTAGGGCGGTAAATGATGTTGCGTTGCTTGGTGTCTAGCCACGCGCAGCCTGAGGCAGACAGCAGGGCGGTGGCCAGCAGCAAGAAGGCCAGTCTGCGCAGGCCTGTGGCCCACCGTGTGGCGGCATTGCCACGGTCAGCCATTACACTGTGTAGCCAACGCAAGCCACAACAGGCAGCAAATTTTATGAAACCCATTACCCGCACATTTTTTACTGCCGTCATGGCGTTATTGTCCAGCATAGCGGCAGCCCAGCCCACGGTGCAGGGCAATACCCCGATGGACACTGCCGACCAAGCGGCCAACACCACCGCTGCACAGAGCCCTAAATTGCAGCTGCTAATGAGCGCCTACACTTACCATTTAAACCCCAAGCCTACCCACCGAAGTGTGGTCGTGCTGGGGCTAGAGCGCGAGCATGCCAACGGCAAAGTGGACGGGGTAGCGGTGTTTCGCAATTCATTTGGCCAGCCCAGCATTTACGTGTACCCCTGGGGCGGCGTGTACAAGTCACTGCTGGGCGTAGACAATTTGCACTTTAAATGGTCCGGCGGCTTGATTTATGGCTACCGCGGCGAATTTAAAAACGAAGTAGCCAACCTGGCAGGTTTTGCACCGGTGGTCATATTTGGCTTGGCTTACCAGTTCAAGCCGGGCTGGACTGCACAGGTCAACATGCTGGGCAGGGCAGCGGTGCAGTTTCAATTGAATGCGCCGCTCGACTGAGCTTTCGCGGATGCCATCTTCTTTCTGCCCACAACCCATCCTAGAAGTCAATTAAATTGCACCTAAATTAATAGCTAACTATGAAGCATTTCCTTGGGCCAGAAGCTTAAAACGCTTGAAAAACACTGACCTCAAGTAATGGAAATCCCGCTGTTCGCGTTAACAGGGCATGGTTTTAATATGACAGTCATATTTCAACGTTATTCTGTATTTTTTGGTTACTTATTGGAGCTTTTCCCATGAAATTGCGTTTAACCGCTTTAGCCCTTGCCGCTGCAGCAACTGCACCGGCCTTCGCCCAAACCGAAATTCAGTGGTGGCACTCTATGACGGCGGTGAACAACGAGGTCGTCAACGACCTGGCCAATAATTTCAACGCTTCGCAAAAAGCCTACAAAATCATCCCTACCTTCAAGGGCACTTACTCCGAGTCGTTCACCGCAGCTGTAGCGGCTTTTCGCGCGGGCAACGCACCGCACGTGCTGCAGGTGTTTGAAGTAGGCACCGCCACCATGATGTCTAATAAAGGCGTGACGGTGCCGGTAGGCAAAATCATGAAGGACGCGGGCGAAAAGTTTGACCCTAAAACCTTTGTATCTGCCGTGGCCGGCTACTACACCTCACCTGGTGGCGAGATGCTGAGTTTTCCGTTTAACAGCTCGACCACCGTGTTCTACATTAACAAGGATGCCTTCAAGGCCGCCGGTATCGACACCACCAAACCTCCAAGCACCTGGCCAGAGGTGGCTTTGGCTGCTGCCAAGCTCAAAGCCAGCGGCCACAAATGTCCGTTTACCACCTCGTGGCAGGGCTGGACCCAGCTTGAGAGCTTCTCGGCCTGGCACAACACCGAATTTGCCACCAAGGGCAACGGCATGCAGGGCATGGATGCGCGCATGAAGGTGAACTCGCCGCTGCACATTCGCCATATTGACAACCTGGCCAACATGGCCCAGCAAGGTTTATTTGTGTACAAAGGTCGCGGCAACGTGCCTGAGGCCAGTTTTATCTCAGGCGAATGCGCCATGATGCCCACCTCCACCGGTTTTTATGGCAACGTGGCCAAAAATGCCAAGTTCAGCTGGGCATTGGCCCCCCTGCCCTACTACCCTGATGTACCCGGCGCACCGCAAAACACCGTGATTGGCGGTGCCAGTTTGTGGGTCATGTCAGGCAAAAAAGCGGACGAGTACAAAGGCATTGCGCAGTTTTTCAGCTATTTGTCCAAGCCCGACATACAAGCCGCACTGCACCAGCGCACGGGCTACTTGCCTATTACCACCGCCGCTTTCAAGCTGACGGAAGACTCAGGTTTTTACCAAAAGAACCCAGGTACCGACGTGGGTGTCAACCAAATGATCCGCAAAACCACCGAGAAGTCACGTGGCATTCGCCTGGGCAACTACGTGCAAATTCGCACCATTGAGGACGAAGAACTTGAACAGGTATGGGCTGGCAAAAAAACCGGAAAAGAAGCGCTGGACTCTATCGTTGCGCGTGGTAACGATTTGCTGGAGCGTTTTGAAAAAGCCAATAAATAGGAAATAAGAAATAAGAAATAAGAAATAAGCCTGCCGCCCCTGTCAGCCACAAGCCTCTGGACTAAACTGCATTTATGGACAAACGTGTAGTTTTTAAATCGCCGTGGCTGCCTTGGGTGCTGATTGCCCCTCAGGTGGTGGTGATTGCAGTTTTTTTCTTCTGGCCCGCAGCGCAGGCCCTGCTGCAGTCGGTGCAGCAATCCAACGCGTTTGGTACCTCTGTAGAGTATGTGGGGCTGGAGAACTTTCGCAATTTGTGGAACGACCCTACCTACCTAGCCTCGTTTTTTACCACCGCCGTGTTTTCTACCTTGGTGGCGGTGCTGGGCATCAGCATTTCGCTGCTGCTGGCGGTGTTTGCTGACCGCATTGTCAAAGGTGCCTTGGTTTATAAAACCTTGCTCATTTGGCCCTACGCTGTAGCCCCTGCTGTGGCGGGAGTGCTGTGGCTTTTCATGTTTGCCCCCAGCGTGGGGGTGGTGTCGTTTTGGCTGCGGTCGATGGGCATCGACTGGAACCACTTGCTCAATGGGGGGCAGGCTATGACGCTGGTAGTGATGGCGGCGGTGTGGAAGCAAATTTCGTATAACTTTCTGTTTTTTCTGGCGGGTTTGCAAAGCATTCCCAAATCACTCATTGAGGCCGCTGCTATCGACGGCGCCCGGCCTTGGCGGCGCTTTTGGACTATCGTGTTCCCCTTGCTGTCGCCCACCACATTTTTCTTGCTGGTGATCAACATTGTGTATGCGTTTTTTGACACCTTCGGCATTATTGATGCCGCCACCGAAGGCGGGCCAGGCAAAGACACGTCTATCCTCGTCTACAAGGTGTACTACGACGGCTTCAAAGCCATGGACTTGGGCGGCTCGGCCTCACAGTCAGTAGTGCTGATGGTAATCGTTGTGGCGCTCACCGTAGTGCAGTTTCGCTTTGTCGAAAAGAAAGTGAACTATTAATATGGTGGAACGCCGCCCATGGTTGACTGCCCTGTCGCACGCCGTGTTGATCATGGGTGTGCTGATTGTTGCGTTCCCGCTGTACCTTACGTTTGTAGCGTCCACCCACACGGTAGATACGATTATCAAAGCGCCCATGTCGCTGTGGCCGGGTTCGCACATGGTAGAGAACTACACCGCTGCATGGAACGGCACGGGTGGTGGCAATGGCTCCAAGGCACCTGTCGGCCAGATGATGGTGGTCAGTATGGTGAGCGCATTAATTATTGCGCTGGGCAAAATTGCCATCTCGCTACTGTCAGCATTTGCCATCGTGTACTTTCGCTTTCCGTTTCGCATGTTTTTCTTTTGGGCGATCTTTGTCACGTTGATGCTGCCGGTCGAGGTACGCATACTGCCTACCTACAAAGTGGTGGCTGACCTAGGCCTACTCAACAGCTACGCAGGCCTCACGGTGCCGCTGATTGCGTCGGCCACCGCCACCTTCTTATTTCGCCAGTTCTTTTTAACCGTGCCCGAAGAGCTGACCGAGGCCGCGCGCATGGACGGCGCAGGGCCCATGCGGTTTTTTATCGACATCTTGGTGCCGCTGTCTAAAACATCCATGGCTGCGCTGTTTGTGATTCAGTTTATCTACGGCTGGAACCAGTACCTGTGGCCCCTGCTGATTACTACCAACGAAAACATGTACCCGGTAGTCATAGGCATCAAACGCATGATCTCGGGCGGCGACGCGCAAACCGAATGGAACGTGGTGATGGCCACCGCCCTACTGGCCATGATCCCACCGGCGCTGGTGGTGGTGCTGATGCAGAAGTGGTTTGTGAAGGGGCTTGTTGATACTGAGAAGTGAGATTATTTAAGGGTTTAATGCGGACTGCCGGACGCGAAGGGCGCTAAGGTTGCGCGAAAGACGCGAAAAAGAAATTCAAAATGAAAACCAAAAAATTATTAACCTTAATATTTAAAATTTAATTTCACTTAAATTTTTCTTTTTTCTTTTTTCTTTTTTCTTTTTTATCTTCTTTCGCGTCCTTCGCGCAACCTTAGCGCCCTTCGCGTCCAGAAGTCCGATTTAAAAAATTTCAGGCAACTACACATGGCAGCCATCCAACTTAACAACATCATCAAACGCTACGGCAAAGGCCCCAAAGCTAACCAAGTCATCCACGGGGTGAATGCGCAGTTCAATGATGGTGAGTTCATCGTCATAGTGGGCCCCTCAGGCTGTGGCAAATCTACGCTGCTGCGCATGATTGCGGGCCTGGAAGAAATTTCCGAGGGCACTGTCAGCATTGGCGGCAAAGTGGTCAATAACCTTGAACCGTCTGACCGTGACATTGCCATGGTGTTTCAAAATTACGCGCTGTACCCGCACATGAGCGTGTTTGACAACATGGCCTACGGCCTGAAAATTGCCAAAGTGCCTGAGGCCGAGATTAAAGCGCGTGTTGACAAAGCTGCTGCCATGCTGGAACTGGGCAGCTACCTACTGCGCAAGCCGCGCGAGCTCTCCGGCGGCCAGCGCCAGCGCGTGGCCATGGGCCGGGCTATTGTGCGCAAACCGCAGGTGTTTTTGTTTGACGAACCACTGTCTAACCTGGATGCCAAACTGCGTGCATCGACCCGGCTGCAAATTCAAAAGCTGCACCGCGAGCTGGGCATTACCAGCCTGTTTGTGACTCACGACCAGGTCGAAGCCATGACGCTGGCGCAGCGCATGCTGGTGCTCAATGGCGGCAATGTAGAACAGTTTGGCACACCCGACGAGGTGTACCACCGCCCGGCCAGTACCTTTGTGGCCAGCTTTATTGGCTCGCCGCCCATGAACTTGCTGAAAAACGCACCCGGCTGCCATGCAGGCCATACGCTGGGCATTCGGCCAGAGCATTTGGACATTTGCCCCGGCAAACCAACCGGTAGCTGGGAAGTCACGGTAGAGTCCACCGAGATGCTGGGCGCTGAACGTTTGCTGTACTGCGCTGTGGGTACAGAGCATTTGATTGTGCGCACAGAAGAGTCTGCACTTAAACCCAGCATAGGCCAGACTTTGCATGTACTGCCCAAGGCAGACAGGCTGCACCAGTTTGATACAACTACGGGTAAACGCATCGCTGCATAATGCGATGATGCATCTTACGCCCCATCATTTTCTCTGCTTACTGCCCCTTTGCATAGTGCTGCTAAGCGGCTGTGGCTATACGGGCGGCAAGCTCACGCTGGACTTTTCTGCTGCCCAACTGCAAAGCGCGATTGCGCCGAAGTTTCCGCAAGAAAAGTGCCCTACACCGCTGACCTGCATCAAGCTGCTCAACCCGAAAGTGAGCCTGGCTGAAAAATCTGACCGCATCACGCTGGCTTTTGATACCTCAGTAACTTTGCTGCAGCAGCCCATCACGGGTACGGCGGTGCTCACAGCCAAACCGCGCTACCAGGCCAGCACCGGCGAGATTTTTTTAGACGACACGCGCATTGAAGACCTGCAGTTACGTGGCGTCTCTGGCAACGTAACGGCGGTGGCCACCCAGTACGGCTCGGTACTGGCGCAGGCAGCGCTGCAGCGCACGCCGATTTACAGCTTTAAAAATGCGCAAGCCGAAAAGCTGGCCAAAATGGGCATTGCCGATGTGAAAGTGGTGGACGGAAAATTGCGCGTCACGCTAGACCCTGGCTTGGCACAGGCGGCTAAAGCGACTGCGGGTAGCAGTGCGCCCTAAGCAACTCAACTATCTTCTCAGGGTTATTTATTCAGTTTCTAGTTCATAAATTAAGTAATAAGTGAACTCATAATCCAATCCCAAGAGACAATGGAGCGCACAATCTCGGGGTTATTCTCCAATTTCGCCAGTCCCAGGGCCAGTTGATCTTCCAGTGCATCGAGGCTGG
>JAYSRE010000264.1:0-16807 GCA_043721235.1 Polaromonas sp.
GGGTTGGCCTGCAGGCCGGGCACCACTACCAGCGCATCCAGGCTGCTGTGCAGGGCTGCACCAAACAGCACATCGCTGGCGTAGCGCGACGCAGCAGCCCACTCTAGCGCTATGCGGGCTACTGCGGCCTCGTACTTCAGTGGGTTGCTGGCCAGCGTCTCCACGGCCTGCAGGGCCTGGGCTCTGGCCTGCTCAGCCCAAGCCGGGCGCTGGGCGGGGGCTACGGCGGCCACTAGCGCGCCCAGTTGGTGGGCGGTTTGTACCAGGCTGGCCGTTAGCATGGCACTCTGGGGCCCCAGGCCTGCGCGCTGCAGCCAGGCAGCCGCGCGCAGGCTGTCCAGGCCCGCGTCAAAGCTGATGTCCACCGCGCTGGGCATAAAGTGGCCCAGGCGCTGGCTCCAGCTTTTGGTGGTCTCCAGCCGGGGCATAAAGCCTGGGGCATTGCCCAGCGACCCATTTGCCCTGCTGTAAGCCCGGCTAGACGCGCGCGCCACCGCTTGCAGCTGAAAAAACGGCAACAGCACCACGGTGCGCGCAGGGTGCGCGCCCAAGGCCTGCATATGCTGCGCTACCTGCACCCACAGTGGGGCCCACATATGGGGATGCGCTGGGGCCTGCGTTGGGGCATGCATTTGGGCAGCACTCGCACTTTGGGCGGGGCTGGCCGGTATTTCATTAGCAGCGGTGGGAGGTAAATAGGTTGGGGCTATCACGGTTTATAGTGTTTTACAGGGGGTTGCGCACGCAACTGAAACCTTGCTTTCTGTCACAATGCCCACACTGTAGCTTTATCTGGCAGCTTTTTCAGGCCCAGTGCCCAGCAATTACCTATAACCATCCACCTCGGAGAAAAACACCATGGCCAGCGATCTCATCAAACACGTAACCGATGCCACCTTTGAAGCCGACGTACTGCAGTCAGCCCACCCCGCCGTGCTGGTGGACTACTGGGCCGAGTGGTGCGGCCCCTGCAAAATGATCGCGCCCATCTTGGACGAAGTGGCCAGCACCTACGCAGGCAAGCTGCAAGTAGCCAAAATGAACGTAGACGAAAACCGCACCATTCCCGGCCAGTTTGGTATTCGCGGTATTCCTACGCTGATGATTTTCAAAGGCGGCAAACTGGCGGCCACCAAAGTGGGCGCTTTAAGCAAAGGCCAGCTGGTGAGTTTTATTGACGAACAAATGGCGTAGCAGAGCGTCTTTCTGGCATATTCAACCAGAATAAACCAATTTTTGCTTAGTTTTACCCTGCTGGATTGATATTAAGCAGGTGACACCTACGATTTCAGACTTGAGATCGCTCATCCCAGCACCCAGCACGCTTACCACTTGCAACATACTTTTCAATTGCAAGGGTACCTAAGCGCTTGCCAGTGGCAAAGAACTCGTTAACCTTCGGGCACATGCACTAGAAGGTTGTACGATGATTTTTGGTAACACCGCCGAACCCACGCTCCAAGAGATTGACCCTGCGGAAAAAAGTCCCGAGACCACAGATACACGCATTGCGCTGGTCGCAGCTGTTGCTGCTACCGCACTGACATCCGTGCCATCGGGCGCCACGCTCACAGCCCTGGCGGCCAGTATGGCACTTGCTGCTTGCGGTGGTGGTGGTGGCCCAGAAGCTGCAACAGCGCCAGCCACCACTGGTTTGGGCACTGCACCGCCAGGCCCGGTATCCACCACGCTGAGCCCGACAAGTGTCACGCCCGTTTCGGTGCCCTCGCAGCCCATTAGCCCCACAGTGCCGACCTCTGGGTCACCAGCTCCAACGCCTGGAGCACCGGCACCCACACCTCCTGCCCCTCAACCCTCGCCGCCACCTGCTCCAACACCCGCTCCACCAGCACCATCGCCTGCACCTACCGCGCCTGGCATTTCCCAAGAACAGGCAGCCCGTTTTCTTCTGCAATCACAGTTCAGCGCAAGCGATGAGGAAATAACTAGTGTGCGCAGCAGCAGCTACGCCACTTGGCTCAACAAGCAGATGGAAGCTCCTACAAGCAAAACCGCTGTTCAGTGGCTCTACGACAGTGGTTATGGTGATGTCAAAGACTACAGTTATTACTACAACACTTACCCCGTAGAATTTGCGGTGTGGAAAGATTTGATGAGCGCTCCAGATGCCGTTCGCAAGCGCGTCGCACTGGCTCTGAGCGAGATCTTGGTGGTTTCCATGAATGGGCCGAGTATGAAAACTTGGAATTCCTTCAGCTTTGCCAACTACTGGGACATCCTGAACAAAAACGCCTTGGGTAATTACCGTCAACTGCTCGACGATGTGACGATGAGCGCGACCATGGGTTTATTTCTCAATATCACGGACAGTCAAAAAGAAGACCCAGCATCAGGTCGCTTGCCCGATGAGAACTACGCCCGCGAAATCATGCAGCTGTTCACCATCGGCCTATATGAGCTGAACAACGACGGCAGCTTGTCGCCCAATAGCACCAGCCCGAAGGAGACTTACACGCAAGACGATGTGACCAACCTTGCTCGGGTGTTTACAGGCTGGGTTCAAGACGGTTCAGCAAAGTGGGTGCAGGTTCCGGGCGGCTGGTATGAGCCACCCATCGAGAATAACATCAGACCGTTGGTGCTGAACAATGATCGCCATTCCTTCAAAGCTGTCACTTTCTTGGGCAAAACGATCAATCAAAACACCCCTGGCAAAGACGCACTGAAAGCCGCTTTGGATCATTTGTTCAACCACAAGAATGTAGGCCCTTTCATTGGTAAACAGTTGATTCAGCGCTTGGTGACCAGCAACCCCAGCCCAGCCTATGTGAACAGGGTAGCCAATGCCTTCAACAACAATGGCAGTGGCGTACGCGGCGACATGAAAGCGGTGATCAGCGCCATACTGCTGGACGACGAGGCTCGAAATCTCACAAACCTGACCAATTCAAGCTTTGGTAAATTGCGCGAACCCATGCTGCGTTTGGTGCAGTGGGCTCGAACTTTCGGGGCCACTTCTAAAGCAGGCACATGGAAGATGTTGAGTACGAGCGATCCAGCCTTGAGTCTGGGCCAATCGCCGTTTAGCGCGCCTTCGGTATTTAACTTTTTCCGCCCCGGTTATATTCCGCCCAACACGGCACTTGCCAAATCCAAAAGCACTGCGCCCGAGTTTCAGCTTGTCAATGAAACAACCGTGGGCGGCTACTTGAACTATATGCAAGATGTCATCGAAAAAGGGGTGAACTGTCCTGATCCGAAAGACCGCCATCTCAAGTTTTTCGGCTACGACTGGAAGTTCGAGCGAGACATCGTGGCCACCTATGCCAAGGAATTGGCGCTCCTTGGCAATGCCGCTACGCCAGCCATCGCCACGGCCGAGGCCACCGCCTTGGTCAATCGCATCAACCTGCTGATGTGTGGCGGGCAAATATCAGCCGCTACCCAAAGCAAGATGGTTTCTGCACTTACCTCGCCGCCGCTCAATACCAGCAGCACGCAACGACAGCGCGAGCAACGCGTCTGGTCTGCTGTCCTGATGACCATGGCCTGCCCTGAATACTTGGTGCAAAAGTAAGCCCACCGCTTCAAGAAACGAGAACACACCATGAACTTCATTCAACCTGACAAACATACCCGCCGCGCTTTCTTACGCCGCTCGGGGCAGCTGGCGTTCACCGGTGCCGCCTTGCCGTTGGCGATGAACCTGGCCGCCTTCGGAGAAGCTGCAGCGTTCAACGCAACCGACTACAAAGCCTTGGTGTGCATCTTCTTATACGGCGGCAACGACCACTACAACACCATCGTGCCCTATGACACCACCAACTACGACCTGTACAACAAGATTCGCGGTGGGGGTGGCGCGAGTAACAGCATCGCCTTAGATCAAGCTAATCTGCAGCGTACCTTGCTCAAACCGACCGTGGCGTTGCCAGACGATCGCCAATTTGCGTTTCATTCTGATGTAGTGCTGAATGCTTATGGCCAGCCAATCACCAAGGAAATGAGTGGCTTGACTGGGCTATTCAATAGCGGCAAAGCCGCCGCGCTGTTCAACGTGGGGCCGCTGGTAGTCCCCATGACCCGCGCCGACTATAACAACAGGGATCGATACAGATACCCCCTTCCGCCCAAACTGTTCTCGCACAACGACCAGCAGTCGCTGTGGCAATCGTCTTCGCCTGAAGGCTCAAGCGAAGGTTGGGGCGGCAAGATTGGCGATTTGGCTCTGGGCTCTAACTCAAATTCTGCCTTCACTTGTATTTCAATCACGGGGAACGCTGTCTACCTCTCAGGAGAGCGGGCGCAGTCATACCAGGTGAGTAAAAACGGCTCGGTCAAAATCAAAAGCTTGGATGAATCCACTGTCTATGATTCGACAGCAGTTAAAAACGTCCTCAGAGATCTGGTGATGGAAGGTCGTACCAACATTTTGGAAAATGAGTACAACATCGTCACCAAACGGCAGGTCAACTCGGGGCAGCGTGTCAATGATGCGATCGGCAAATTTCCTGCCAACACCGCCCCCTTCAATACGATTCCTGGCACTAACTTAGGTGACCAATTAAAGATGGCAGCTCGTCTGATCGCTGGGCGAAATGACCTGGGCACAAAGCGCCAGGTGTTTTTCGTCTCGATGGGAGGATTTGATACGCATGGAGATCTGCGTGGCTCTCATGCAGAGCTGATGAGACAGGTCAGCGAAGTCATGACAGGTTTCTACAACGCAACAACCGCTTTGGGCGTGGCAAACAACGTTACAGCGTTCACAGCATCAGATTTTGGTCGCACATTGGTCAACAATGGCAATGGCTCGGACCATGGCTGGGGTGGTCACCACCTGATCGTCGGCGGGGCAGTGAAGGGTGCAGCGTTTTACGGCACGCCGCCGCCGCTGAGCATCACGGACAGCTCGGATGCCAACGACCAATGGCACGTGGGCTCCGGGCGCCTGTTGCCCAGTACTTCTATGGACCAGTACGCGGCTACCTTGGCTAAATGGTTTGGTGCTGCTGATACTGAACTCAATGGCGTCCTGCCTAATTTGAGTAATTTTGGCAGTTCGGCCTATCCACGCGATCTAGGATTCATGTCTTGACGAAGCAGATGAGGGTAATTGGGCCCTGATGTCGCATCCAGGCAAGTCTACATAGCTCGCGACAGTTCCACCGTCAGCGCGCTGGGCAATTGCTCGGTCAAATGTTTGCGCGCTACCTTTGATTTGCTGTTGCCTGACCAGTCTGAAAACTCAAAACCGTAGCCGCCTTCGGTGACAATAATAGTGGGGAAACCCGGCGAATGGCGCTGCAAATCGTCTAGTAGCGCGGCGTAAATATCGTCGTCTTGCGCCTCGTCACACACAATCAAATGCGGCACTTGGCCTTCGCAATAGCGCTCGGCCACTTGCACGGTAGCCGCATGCTCGCAGCGCAGGCTCAGCTTTGCGCATATCTCGCGCACCTCAACAAATAGCCGGTAGTCGGCTGAAATTACCAGCACCTGGTGCCCCGCAATAAAATTGGTACTGACCGAGCCAAACCCGCTTTGTCCGCTCAGCCCACTGTGGCCCGTCTCCATCTCCATTTCCATCACGGTCATGCCTTCCAGCGCCACCACCGTGCGCGGGAATTCAATCGTAAGGCTGCGCTCATGCACGGTCTCGTCCATCACCAAGCCCACGCCCATCGACAGGGCAATTTGCTGCATCAGGTGCCAGGCTATCGACTGGTTCACCGTGGTTTTGCGGTCAATGTCTTCTTGGGTGCGCACGCCTTGCGCGGCTATTAAATTGAGCTGCCCATGCTGGGGCCACAGCTTCATGCTGGTGCTCATGCGCACCACGGTGCCAAACTCGGTTACCCAGTCTAGCGACGCGCTGATCAGACTCATCAAAAGGCCAGGATCGACAATAATTTCTACGGTTTTAAAGCGGGTGTTCACCACCAGCCCGGTGGCGGCGTACTCGGTCTTGCGGTCGTCCAGCACGTTTTGGGCAACGCCCGCCAGCGAGAGCTTTTCATGCGACTGGCGCACCCGGTTTTGGGCCAAGCGTGCTATTTGCTGCATTGACATAGCCTTGCGTCGCAAGCGGTCGACCAAAAAATGGGTGCGCGACAGGCTCTCGCCCATTGCGCGCGGATTCGATGCTGCCTGCAAGATCAAGTCTAAGGCTTGGGTCAGGTTGTGGGCGATTTCTTCACCAATCGTTCCCAATACCTCGGGGTGCAGCTGGGGGGCGGCTTGCGCGGCATTGGCGGGCGTACTGGTGGTAGCGCCTTCGCCCGCTGCAGCTTTCGCCGCAGCTCTGTTAATTGCAGCCAGGCTCTGTGTGGGAGCGGGCGGGTTGGTGCGCCGCTGGTTATCATGCCGGCCGGTTATGCTGGCCAATGTAAGTTCCATATGAAATCCTGATTTCAATTTTTTATAGCCGGGGGCTAAATCGCATAAAAATGCGGTACATAATAGCAGTATCATACGGGCGCTATAATTAATTGCAATCATCCAAATGGGTGAGTTTTCAAGCACCTGTTACGTTTTCCCCTTACACGTTTTCACCCCGCACGTTTTCACCACGTCTACCTAGTACGTTCTTAATACGTTGTATTTCGCGCCTATTTTGACGCGCCATCCAGTGCCATCGGCACACCCCCCATTATTTTACTTTTGACTGACGCTCATGCATCTGAACGAACTCAAAGCACTTCACGTATCTGAAGTTCTCAAACAAGCCGAAGAACTCGAAATTGAAAACACAGGCCGCATGCGCAAGCAAGAGCTGATGTTTGCCATCATCAAAAAGCGCGCCAAAGCGGGCGAGTTGATTGTGGCCGACGGCGTGCTAGAAATTTTGCCCGACGGCTTTGGCTTTTTGCGCAGCCTGGACACCAGCTTTACCGCCAGCACGGACGACATTTACATCAGCCCCAGCCAAGTGCGCCGCTTTAATTTGCACACCGGCGACATGATCGAAGGCGAAGTGCGCACCCCCAAAGACGGCGAGCGCTACTTTGCGCTGAACAAGCTGGACAAAGTCAACGGCGACTCGCCCGACAGCAACAAACACAAGGTGATGTTTGAGAACTTGACCCCGCTGTTTCCCAAAGTTCAGCTCAAGCTGGAGCGCGACATCAAGAGTGAAGAAAACATCACCGGCCGCGTGATCGACCTGATCGCCCCCATCGGCAAAGGCCAGCGCGCCCTGATCGTAGCCCCACCCAAGAGCGGCAAAACGGTGATGATGCAGCACATCGCCCACGCCATTACGGCCAACCACCCCGATGTGCACATGATGGTGCTGCTAGTAGACGAGCGTCCCGAAGAAGTGACCGAAATGCAGCGCAGCGTGCGCGCCGAAGTCATCAGCTCGACCTTTGACGAGCCCGCCGCGCGCCATGTGCACGTGGCCGAGATGGTGATTGAGCGCGCTAAGCGCTTGGTAGAGCTGAAAAAAGACGTGGTGATTTTGCTGGACAGCATCACCCGCCTGGCCCGCGCCTACAACGCCGTGATGCCCAGCAGCGGCAAGATTGGCTCGGGCGGTATCGACACCAATGCCATGCAGCGGCCCAAACGCTTTTTTGGCGCAGCGCGTAACGTGGAAGAAGGCGGCTCGCTGACCATCATCGCCACGGCACTGGTAGACACGGGTGGCCGCATGGACGAGGTGATTTTTGAAGAATTCAAAGGCACCGGCAACTCAGAACTGCACCTGTCCCGCCGCCTCTACGAAAAGCGCGTGTTTCCAGCCATTGAGCTCTCCAAGTCGGGCACCCGCCGCGAAGAACTGCTGCTGTCGCCCGAGATTTTGCAAAAGACCCGCATCCTGCGCTCGTTCTTGTTCAACATGGACGAGATCGAGTCGATGGAGCTGATGCTGAAAAACATGAAGTCTACAAAGAACAACACGGAGTTTTTTGACATGATGCGCCGAGGCGGCTAAAGCCTTATTGAGGCAGCACCTAGGCAGTATCAAGGCAATAAAGTCATTGCATGCATGTACTGGGGCTGCACCATCAGAGCGTCCCAGTCAAGCGGTGGGGTTTGCGGCAGCAGGGCTAGGCGGCGTTGTTCGCTAGCCTCCAGAGGTTTAAAGTCGCCTTTGCGCTGCGCTGTAGCCAAGCCCTCCAACAACCCGTCCACCGCCCGGCCTTCGTCGCCTACACTTTGGTTGCACAGCAGCACCATGTCGCAGCCCGCGGCCAGCGCAGTGACGGCGGCTTGGGTGTATGTCACGCGCTGGTTGTCGATCAAGCGCGCACCTTCCATGCTCAGGTCGTCGCTGAATATTGCGCCGGTAAAGCCCTGCTTGGTGCGCAAAATATCGTTCAACCATTTGGTCGAAAAGCCCGCTGGACGGCTGTCTACCTTGGGGTAAATCACGTGTGCAGGCATCACGCTGTCCAGTGCGCTGCTTAACCATTCGTAGGGCGCGGCATCGTCCTGCATGATGGCCTTTAAGCTACGTTTGTCCACCGGAATTGCGGTGTGCGAGTCGGCACGCACAAAGCCGTGGCCGGGGAAGTGCTTGCCGCAGTTCTTCATACCCGCCTGCAGCAGGCCGTGCATCAACGCCTTGGCCAGCAAGGCCGCCACACGCGGGTCGCGCGCAAAGCTGCGGTCACCGATCACGCTGCTCTCGCCAAAATCTAGGTCAAGCACCGGGGTAAAGCTCATGTCCACCCCGCAAGAGCGCAGTTCAGCGGCCAGCACGTAGCCCACGGCGGTGGCCGCGTTGAGTGCCTTCAGCGCGCCGCTGCCTTCACCTTGTTTGTCCTGCATCCAGATCTGCCCCAGCGCCCGCATCGGCGCCAGGTGGGTAAACCCATCGGTCTTAAACCGCTGCACCCGCCCACCCTCGTGGTCCACCAGAATCAACAGGTCACTGCGCACCGCTTTGATCTCAGCACACAGCTGGGTAAGCTGGCTGCGGTCCTGCCAGTTGCGCGCAAACAAAATCACCCCGCCGGTCAGGGGGTTGGCTAAACGTTCCTTGTCAACCCTGGTTAGCGTTAAACCGGCAACGTCGAGAATGATGGGGGCGTGCTGTGTCATGGTGGTTGGTACAAGTTAATTACTATAAAATATATAGCTGCTTATGCAGCATTTCCTTGGGCGGTAAGGTGTTTTTGCCTATAAATTTTAGCCTTTAAATCTTAGCCTTTAAAGCTGATTTATGTTGTGGCAAATATGTCACCTAGTTTACGGTGTTTGTTTTGCATTGTGCCGCTACCCAACAGCCCTGTATGGGTAGGCACTGCGTTTGGTAGAGGATATTGCTACTGGGCAACCCTACTAGGGTCGTGTTGATGTGGGGTACAAAACCACGTACAGTCTCGCATAATAATTCCGTTCATTGCCAACCTAGCCAATGCAACGCGCGTCACTTTTAGCTTTTACCAGGGGAAACTATGAACTACCAGCTTGCTACCGTCGGGGGCCTTACAGCGTTTGCCTTGGTTGCGCATGTATTTGGCGGCATTCGCCAATCACTCAGCGTGGAGCCTGCCAAAATCACAGACAAAAGAAAACTCGCCAGCTTCGAATCGCTTGACCGCAATTGGGTTCAGTCTATGTGCGCATTTCAATTGGTCACCATAGACCTGCTGGCACTGTCTGCCTTACTGTTTACCTTGGCTTTCACAGATGTGATTAACCAAAAACAACTGGTTAGTTTTGGACTGGCGGGGTTCTATTTTTGTTGGGGTTGTGCTTGGCTTGTGCAGCTTCTTGTCTTGCGGAGAAAAACCAAAGATTATCTTTTTCTGAGCCAATGAATTTTTTGGTTTGCCTGCTCTGCGTTGGTCTATTGGGGCGCGCTTGCGTTTTAAAACATTTGAAAAAACTTTTCCTAAATTAATTATGCAAGCTGTAGTTTACGAGGCGTATGGCCCGCCTGAGGTGCTTCAACTCAAAGAGGTTGTAAAGCCCACTCCCAAAGACCATGAAGTTCTTATCAAAATTTATGCCACCACGGTGACCGCTGCGGACTGGCGCCTGAGAAGCCTGTCGGCACCTGTTGGCTTCGGGCTTATCTTGCGCTTGGTATTGGGCCTGTCCAAGCCCAAGCAACCCATACTGGGCTCCGAACTGGCCGGCGTGATTGAATCGATCGGCAAAGCTGTCGATAAATTCAAAGTTGGTGACAGGGTATTTGCGTTTAGCGGCATGGGCTTGGGCTGCCATGCGCAATTCAAATGTATGGCGCAAGATGCCGCCTTGGCCACCATGCCCAATAACCTGTCTTTCGATGAAGCAGCAGCACTATCGTTTGGTGGTACCACGGCGCTGGATTTTTTTAAAAGAGCGCGGCTTGCGCCTGGAGATAAAGTGCTCATTAACGGCGCTTCGGGTGCCGTTGGCAGCGCGGCTGTACAGCTGGCCAGGCACTTTGGCGCAAACGTCACGGCAGTGTGCAGCAGCGCTAATGCGCGGTGGGTACAGTTGCTAGGCACTGCCCGTGTGATTGACTACACCAAAGAAGACTTTGCGCGCAGCGGCGAGACCTACGATGTGATTGTCGATACCGCAGGCACAGCCCCGTTTAGCCGCTGTAAAAACTCGCTCAAAAAAGGTGGCCGCCTGCTGATGGTGCTAGGTGGGCTGCCCGATATGCTGCTGATTCCGTGGGTAGTGTTGACCAGCAGCAAAAAAATCATTGCAGGGCCTGCCACCGAACGTGCTGAAGACCTGCGCTGGCTGGCTAAGTTGGCCGAGGCAGGTGAATTTAAACCCATCATTGACCGACGCTACCCGCTAGAGCAGATCGTGGCCGCGCACCGGTATGTGGACACTGGGCGTAAAAAGGGCAATGTGGTCATTACAGTAGCGCATGGCGAAAGTTTAGGTTAGCTCGCCAGCGCGAACAGGCCATCACCGGGCGCGTGCGTAGCATGCGCGCAGGACTAAAATCCACAGCTCACACCACAACCAACCTGGCAGAGCATATGGGACTGAATCGACTATTGTGGCTTTTGCTCTTTGCTAGCGCTTTGTTCGGGTGCGGCAAACCGGTTCCTGCAGACAAAGCGGCCTATGTGGGCGAATGGAAGGGTAAGGCCATGTACTTGCTGATTACGCAGCAGGGGTTTGTCCGGTACAAAAGACTCAAAGGGGTTGTGACGACCTCGATTGAAGCGCCGCTGGTAGGCTTTAACGGACATAATTTTGATGTCGGTATGCGTTCAATAGTAACCACTTTTGTGGTCAGCCAGCCGCCTTATGAAGACGATGGCACATGGAAGATGGTGGTCGACGACGTGGAGCTTACCAAAACGACCCCTGATGGCGCAGGCAGCGCAGTTATAGTTTTTCCACCACACAAAAGCTAGCCGCGTAGTCCGTCTCATCCGTCACGGTAATATGCACCGTCAGCCCCTGCGCTTCAAACCATGTTTTCAGCTCGCCGTGCAGGGTGATAACGGGTTTTCCGCTCTTTGTATTTAGCACTTCGCAGTGCCGCCATGTCATGGGCATATGCATGCCTAGGCCTATGGCTTTGCTGAAAGATTCTTTAGCGCTGAAACGGGTGGCCAAATACCGCAGACCGCGCTCTGGCCAGCGAGCGCTGCGTTGCCTCCACACTGTCATCTCGTGGTCGCTCAGAATCTTTTGGGCAAAGCGTTCGCCGTGGCGCTCGACGCTAGCGCGGATGCGGCGAACGTCGCAGACATCAGTGCCTATGCCGTAGATCATGGCGCGCCAAACGCTTTTTGAATGCACTGCTGGTACGCGGCTACGGTGGCTGCGTAGCCCATCTCCAATGCGTCGGCTACAAAGGCGTGGCCGATGGAGACCTCTTGCACGCCAGGGACGGCTTTTAAAAACTCTGTCAGGTTGCTGCGGTTTAGATCGTGGCCTGCGTTAATGCCCAAGCCTACAGCGTGTGCTGCCATAGCTGTGGCAGTAAAGCCGGCCAGTACCTGCATCGCGCGCGGTGTGCCCCAGGCGCTGGCCCAGGTTTCGGTGTACAGCTCAACCCGGTCGGCACCCAGGGCTTTGGCCGGGGCCATCTGCGCGGGCACGGGGTCCATAAACAGGCTGACGCGCACTCCCAAGGTGTGGCATTCGTCGATAAGGGGTTGCAGGCGGGCAGCGTCTTGCGGCAAAGTCCAGCCGTGGTCGCTGGTGGACTGGCCCTCAGAGTCGGGTACAAAGGTGGCTTGGTGCGGCTTCATGCCTTGCTGGCACAGAGTGCGAATAAAGTCCATCAGGTTGTGAAACGGATTGCCCTCGATGTTGTATTCGCGCGCGGGCCACAGGCGCATCAGCTCGGCAATGTCGAACACGTCTTGTTTGCGGATGTGCCGCTCATCCGGCCGGGGGTGCACGGTGATGCCGGCTGCGCCCGCTTTGAGGCACAGCTCGGCAGCGCGGGTAACGCTGGGAATCTGCAGGTGGCGCGTGTTGCGCACCAAGGCGACTTTGTTGATGTTGATTGAAAGTGCTGTTTTAACCGTCATTTGTAAGCCTTTTAAAGCTTTTTAGGGCTATGGCCCAAGGAAATGCTGTATAGTTAGCTATGATTTTAATAGTGTCTACCGCAGCCAAGGAACTGACATCGCATCGCATCGGCAAGACTGCGGTACGCAAACCTGCAGCAGCGCGGTCACGCTTTAACGAGCTACAACGCCTGCACGTCCATCACCATTTGCCGCGTACGCAACGTTTTACCGCCACAGTGGTAGTGTAGCAAGCTGCGCAGCTGGGTTTTAAGTGCGGTTTTTTCAAACGGGGCTAGTCCTGCACAAACGGCTCGCAGGCTGTGCAGAGGGGCACTTTCGTGCAAGGCAGTGTCCAGCGCCAGCCAATGGCGGGCAGCTAGGCTGGGGCGCTCTGTCAGGGGGCGGTTCATCGAACTGTCCTGCTGGCTGTGCTGACTGTACTGGCTGGCAGCTTCGTCTGCATGCGCGGTGCGCAGGCCAGCCTCGGGCATCAGCGTGTAGGCTGCCTCCGTCTGCAGTGGCTGCAGGGTAAAGCTGGCGGTATCCAGCGCAGGCAGCAGGCCGATCTCGCGCAGCACCAGCAGCTCAAAAGCGCGCAAGGCGCTGTCGGCCAGCGCAGGGTCGCGCAGCAGCTGGGTGACCAAGGCATAGCTGTCAAACAACGCCTCGTGCGGGTCATCACGCGCCAGCAGCTTGAGTATCAGCTCATTCACGTAGTAGCCCGACAGCAGCACGTCGCCACTGGGCATGGTCAACCCGCCCATCCACTCCGCAGCTTTGAGGGTGCGCACCTCCGCATCGCCGCCAAAAGCAATGTGCAGCGGCTGCAGCGGCAACAAAATAGGCCGAAACTGAGAACTCGGCCGCTTAACCCCCTTGGCCACCAACGCAATACGCCCATGGTGTCGCGTAAACACCTCCAAGATCAAACTAGACTCGCTCCAGTCGTAGCGGTGCAAGACAAACGCAGGTTCGTTAGCTATTTTTTTCACAGTTTATATAGCATTCATTTGTTGACTTGGAGGGCTCAAAGAGGCGCGAAGTCTGTCTCTTACTGGCGACAAAGCCTATGCAAACCGCCCTCATACTGGGGTACCAGAAATCGGGCAGTTTGCATGCGCTTTGTCGCTTGTACACATGGTTGTGCTCTAAGGTTAGTCGCCGAATAGGCTGACAGAAAACTACGGGTAGTACGCTACATTGGTCGCTACACGCTTGGGTTACTCATAGCCATAAGACTTAAGGTGCGCAGCATTGTCAGCCCAGCCGCCGCGTACTTTCACCCACAGCTGTAAAAACACTTTGGCATCCATCAGCTTTTCCAGTTCTAGGCGTGCTTCCATTCCGATGCGTTTAAGGCGTTCGCCGCCCTCGCCGATCACCATGGCTTTGTGGCCGTCGCGCTCCACCACAATGGTGGCAGCAATACGCACCAAGCGGTTAGAGGTTTTGCCGGGCTCTTCGCTGAATTGGTCAATCACTACCGTGCTGGTGTAGGGCAGCTCGTCGCCGGTCAGACGGAACAACTTTTCGCGCACCATCTCGGCGGCCATGAACTTTTCGCTGCGGTCGGTGAGTTCGTCTTCGCCGTACATCCAAGGTTGTTCGGGCAGGTATTTTTCGCACACGGCCAGCAGGCGCTCTATGTCGCGGGCGTTTTTGGCCGACATGGGAATGATCTCGGCGTAGTCGTGCTGCGCTTGCATCTCCTGCAGCCACGGTGCAATCTCAGCGCGGCGGTGGTAGGTGTCGTACTTGTTAGCGATCAAAATAACTTTGGCGTTTTGGCTGAGCAGCTTGAGCACGCGCGCGTCTGCGGGCGTAAAGCTGCCCGCCTCCACCACAAACAGTACCAGGTCTACGCCGCTTACCGTGCCGCTGACGGTTTTGTTCAACGACTTGTTGAGCGCGTTGCTGTGGATGGTTTGAAAGCCCGGCGTGTCAGCAAACACGCATTGCGTAACGCCGTGGGTGCGAATGCCCAAAATGCGGTGGCGTGTGGTTTGCGCCTTGCGCGAGGTGATGCTGATTTTTTGACCTACCAAGGCGTTGAGCAGGGTGGACTTGCCTACGTTGGGTTTGCCCACAATAGCGATCAAACCGGCGCGCTGCGGGCCCGCTGGAGGCATGCCATCCGCAGCAGTAGATGCTGAGCCAGAGGTTTTGGTTTTCTTAAAAAAATCGTCAATTTCGCTGGTGTCTACAACGGCTGCTGGTTGTGCGGCTAAAGCTTGGGCTGGCTTGGCAGCCTTGGGGAGTTTGGCTACTTTGGGCGGTTTGGCAAGTAGGGTTGGTTTAGCCGCATAGGCTTCATCGTTTGTAGAGGCTGCTTTCTTCGCTGCTGGAGGTTTTAAAGTGGTTAAGGTTGCCATGGCAGTGGGGTGTATCAATTAAGGTGACGAAAATGGTATCAAAAATAGTGCGAGAAAGGTCGTACAGCTTTGCAAGCTTGGCATACCGCTAGACCCTTGTGCGCACCAATCCATGCGCTTTGGCCAGTATGTGCATGTACCAAACTACTTTGCGTTAGGCCGCTTTGCGCAAAGTCACCAGCAGCGCGGTTGCCGCCGCTTGCTCTGCTGCGCGGCGTGAACCGCCCAAGCCGCGCTCGCTGCGGCCTAGCTCGGTAATCATGCATTCAATCTCAAAAGTTTGCTTGTGTGCTGCACCGGTGGTGCCCACCACGGTATAGGCAGGCAGGTTCATTTTGCGCCCTTGCAGCCATTCTTGCAGCTCGGTTTTGGGGTCTTTGGCAGCCGCCTGCATTTGCGGGTTGATCTGTACTTTTTCAAACAATCGGCGCACCAGCGCGGAAGCCACTTCAAATCCCGCATCAATATAGACAGCGCCAATCAACGCCTCCAGCGCGTCGGCCAAAATAGAGGGACGTTTCTGCCCGCCCGAGCGCAGCTCGCCTTCGCCCAGCTTGATAATGCCCGACAGGCCCAAATCCAGCGCCAGTTGGTGCAAGGTTTCTTGCTTGACCAAGTTAGCCCGCACCCGGGACAGCTCGCCCTCGGGCAAGGTTTCTAGCGCTTGGTACAGCAGGCCAGAGACAGCCAAGTTTAGTACGGAGTCGCCCAGAAACTCCAGCCGCTCGTTGTGGTCCACACTAAAGCTGCGGTGCGTAAGCGCTCTGGCCAGCAAGGCTTGGCTGGCAAACTGGTGCTGCATGCGCTGTTGTAGCGCGGCATAGCTGCTGTTAGAAGGGCTGACCAAACGAGAGTGTTTCTATAAAAGCAACTTATTTGGCGGTAGTACCAGCGTATTTCAGCAGCAAATAAGCCGGGCCACCAAGGTGAATTTCCTTGTTGTAGGCAAAGCTCACCACCACCTTGTCACCGTTTTTGCTCACATCCAGGTCTTTGCCAGCAACTGCTTTGAAATCGTCAATCGCTTGGGCTGAGTCAAAAATTTTGCGCACTTCAGGCGGCGTACTACCGCCAATGGCAGCTTTGTTAGCGGCTTTTTTGATAGCCTGAAACTCAATCAATGTAGGTGCAACTTGCGCACCTATCACGCCACAAAAAGCCAGTACCGAGCCGACAAATACAAGGCCAAAAAATGACAGGCCACGTTGCTTAGATTTAAGAGCCATAGATTTCATAAGAAATTCCCTCAATTATTGAAATGCACCAATGCGTTTAAAGTTACCAAAATTCATCCACACAAAGAAAGCTTTACCAACGATATTTTGCTCAGGCACAAAGCCCCAGTACCTTGAGTCTAGTGAATTATCGCGGTTATCACCCATCATAAAGTAGTGGCCGTCAGGCACCTTGCACACCACGCCCTCTATACTGTAGCGGCAGTTGGCCTTGTTGGGGAAGTCTTCTGTGCCAGGTATGAAGGCGGGGCGATCTTCGTCGTTAAGCAGCTTGTGCTTGACTTCGCCGCCCTCTTTCATCACCACTTCCTCAAACTGTTTGCTGTAGCGCAAGCTGTCTTCGTCAAAAAAGTCGGGCAGCACGTCTTTGGTCAGGGGTTTGCCATTGACCATGAGTTTTTTGTTTAGGTAGCTGATTTCGTCACCTGGCACGCCAATCACCCTCTTGATATAGTCAAAACTGGGTTTGGGTGGGTAGCGAAACACCATCACATCGCCACGTGCTGGGTTATTGACTTCGATCACTTTTTTATTAACAACCGGCAGACGCACACCGTAGGTGAATTTATTGACCAAGATCAAATCACCCACCCACAGGGTAGGAATCATGGAACCCGAGGGGATTTTAAAAGGCTCAAACAAGAACGAGCGCAGTAAAAACACAACGATGATCACCGGGAACAGCCCAGCCGTCCAGTCGAGCCACCACGGTTGCATGAGCAATTTACCCTGCGCCTCGTTCATTTCCTGGCCGTGCACTTCTGTTTTGGCAATGCCCATTTTGACCAGCTCGGCTTGG
>JAYSRE010000265.1:0-2328 GCA_043721235.1 Polaromonas sp.
ATGACCAAACAAAAGGGCAATCTCCACCAATGTCTGGTCAGTGTCTTTCAAAATCAGCCGATTCAGCCTCGCTTTGCTATGTGGGCTGAGTAGTTACCAGCGCAATGAACTTCACTTCTAAGCCGCAGCGTGCTTTTACGGTGAGCAGCTTCGCATTTTGGATACTTTTGGTAGGTACCAATAGTAGCTCGCCTGGCGTCCAGGCTACCCAGAAAGCAACGGACATGTAAAGTCTTAGCCAAACTCAAGGGACAATTGTGCAAAAAATACCGCCACGCCTTAAATGCGGCACAATCAGAAAACACTCTTTGGTATGCAGCCACCTACCCCGCTTTCTTCTGTTCAGGATGATACTGCCCAGCCTGGCAAACTTACTGGCGTGTTCGCAGACTTGGCGCTGAGCAAAGATGCGCACGAGCCGTTTTGGCGGCAGTTGTACATTCAAATTGCGGCGCTGATCGAATCAGGTGCGGTGGGCGCGGGCGGCAATTTACCGTCCGAGCGTGAGCTGGCCCAAGCCATGGGCGTAAGCCGGTCTACCGCCAAGCGCTGCTACGACGAGTTGCGCCGCTACGCCCAAGTGGGTGGGCGCGGCCGGTCGGGCAGCGTGGTGCAACGCGTCGCGCGCATCCAGCCCACTTTGGGCAAGCTCAAGGGCTTTACCGAAGAAATGAGCGAGCTGGGCATGACCGCCTCGACCGAGCTGGTAGAGCGCCAGGTGCTGTGCGACCGCATGATGGCCTCGGTGTTTGCCAGGCCGTCTACCGCCCAGTTTTTGCGCTTGGTGCGGGTGCGCAAAGCCAATGGCACGCCCATGACGCGTGAGGTGGCTTGGTACGACCTGACGCAAGCGCCCGCCTTGGCCAGCTGGGACGCAGTGGGTTCGGCCTACAGCTTTCTTAAAATAGTGTGTGGTATCAGCTTAGGGCATGCCGAGCAAACCGTAGAAGCGGTGCAAAGCTCGTTGCAGGAGACGCAAACCTTTGGCTTTACCGAGCCGCAGCCTTGCCTGCTGTTTAAGCGCAAAACCATGAGCCTTGAAGGCCAGCTAGTAGAGTATGTAGAGGGCACATTTCGTGGGGATGCGTATGTGTACAAGCTGAAACTGGAAACTTGAAGGCTGAATTTCTGCAGTACCGCAGCGCCTAGTTCAAGCCACCTCTGGCGGGGTTTGCAAGCTGTTGGCTAAAACACGGGCCAACATATCCGCACCAGGCAGCGCATCCAAGACCCCGGCTTTGCTTGCCACATGCGCGCCACAGGCGTTGCCCCAGCGCAGTGCATCAAGCACGCTGTGGCCAGCGAGCACGGCAGCGCAGTAACCACTGGCAAACGCATCTCCCGCGCCCACAGTGTCTACCGCATGGACTGCCAAGGCGGGTGCATACCAGTAGTGCGCATTGGCTAAGCCGACGGGGCTGTTCCAGGGCTGGCCGGGCTTGCTTTCTGCGCTGCCTTCGCGTTCCCAGGCTAAGCTGCCCTGCGCGCCCAGTGTTACCACCAAGCGCTTGGCGGCAGGCCAGGCGGCCCACAGCGCGTGCACAGCGGCTTGCACCGCGCGTGCGCAGTCGTGCGCAGTGCCTTGCAAGGCAACTGGCAAGGCCAGCAGTTGCTGGGCTTCGGTTTCATTCACGATCAGCGTGTGGGTGCTATGGCGCAGCGCGCTGCTGGGGCTTTGCCAAGGCGATGGGTTGAGCACGGTAGGCACACCACCCGCGCAGGCCAAGGCAAACGCAGCCTCTACCGCAGGCAAAGCAGTTTCAAACTGGCCGTACACCAGCTGGGCCCGCGCAATGGCAGCACTGGCAAGCTGCACATGGGCAGCGGTTAGCAGCAAATTAGCCCCTGGGTAGACCGCAATCGCATTGTTCCCATCATCGCCAATCCAGCCCGAACCCCAGCCTGACGCACCCGCCAGCTGGTGCACATGCTGGGTACTTAGCCCTTCACGCTGCAACAAGGCCAGCAGCTGTTGGCCCGCAGTGTCTGCGCCGCAGCCTATCAGGGTAGTGACGTTGAACCCTAAGCGCTGCAGGCAAATAGCCACATTAAGCCCCTTGCCGCCAGGCTCGATATGCAGCCCCGTGGCCACCAGCGTCTCACCCGGCAGCGGCAGGCGAGGCACCCGCCAACAGCAGGCTTGGACAAAATTGCCCAAGACAAATACGCTGGCCGGGACTGGGACTAGGGTTGAGGCCGGGGCCAGGGCTGAGGAGTCAACCATCAAAAGCTCAGCGGCTAAAGCGAATCTTCATCACCGTAATGGCGCCGGTCAGCACGACCATCACCGCGTTGGCCACCACCAGCGGCATGTCACCGCGCAGCACC
>JAYSRE010000266.1:0-16725 GCA_043721235.1 Polaromonas sp.
GGCATTGCCTGTGACAGCTGCTTTAACCAAGCTTTGGCTGGTAATTTGCAACAGGGGCGAGCCATTGACCACGGCCAACATGTCTGCCAGCGGGCCACGATGTGCTAGTTACCCCAGAAACCCCCTTGCTTGCACGCGCCACTGGTGCGGTGGGTTTTAGCGAAACCGGTTTTACGGTGAGAGATGCACAAGCCACCTTGCTGGGCGGTGAGATCAAGCTAGACGGCGGCACGCGCAGCAGCGCAACACTAGGAGAGCCTAGCATTGCATTTCGCGGCCAAGGGGTGGCCAGCGCCGAAGCGCTGCGCCAAGCCACAGCGCTGGGCTTTGTCTCCCGTCTTGGGCTGTATGCCTCGGGCAGCGCAGCCTATACGGCCACACTGGCATTTCGTGCGGGTGTACCTGAGCTGTCGGTAGCCAGCAACTTGCAGGGCATGGCGCTCAATTTTCCTGTGCCGCTCACCAAACTTGCAGATGCCTCGCTGGCTCTGCGGTATGACAATGCACTGGTGCCTGCTTCCATGGCGGCAGGTCAAACTTTGCAGGACCAAATTCTGGTAGATATTGGCGGCATCGTTAATGTTGCCTACGTGCGTGACATTACAGGCCGAAATACGGGCAAAGAGCCTCGCGTGCTGCGCGGCGGCATTGGCGTAGGCTTGTCCCAGGGCGAGACCGCCACCCCGCCTGATGCAGGTGTGCTGGCCAACATCAACCTTGCCAAGGTCGATTTAGATGCATGGCAAAAAGTGCTCAACAGTGTTGCAGGTTCAAGTCCAAGTCCAAGTCCAGGGTTCAGCCCGACTGGAGCCACTGCGCCTACTGCCACAGAGGTGATCAGCGCTGCTGCGGCAGCCTCTGACGGTTACGTGCCCAGCACCATGGCCGTGCGCGCGCGCGCGTTGACTGTGGACGGGCGTACCCTGAACAATGTGGTGGTAGGCGGTTCGCGCGAGGGCCTTACCTGGCGTGCCAACATCGACGCCAGCGAGCTCAATGGCTACGGTGAATACCGCCAAGCCAGCAGCACCAACGCGGGGCGCGTTTATGCGCGGCTGGCACGGCTTAACTTGGCCCCGGCAGCGGTCACCGAGATTGAAGCCGCTTTGGAAAGCAAACCCACCGCAATTCCTGCGCTGGATATCGTAGTAGAAGATTTTGAATTGCGCGGCAAAAAATTTGGCCGTATTGAAATTGAAGCCACTAACCGAGATCGAGACCGGGGCGCGCAAGGCCTGCCCGGTGAAGGTGCTGTGCGCGAGTGGCGTTTGAACAAATTCAATGCCACCATGCAAGAGGCACAGTTCAGCGCCACTGGCAACTGGGCAACCAGCAGTGCTACGGGCGCTGGGGCTGTGCCAGACACGGCAGGCAGTACACGCGCCGGCGCAGAGCAGCGCCGCACTGCAATGAACTTTAAGCTCGACATCGCCAACTCGGGCGAATTACTCCAGCGCATAGGCATGGACAAAGTAATCGCCAAAGGCAAAGGCAGCATGCAGGGCCAAGTAGCATGGACAGGTTCGCCCTTGGCGCTGGACTACCCCAGCATGAGCGGCAGCATCAATGTCAATATTGAAACGGGCCAGTTTTTAAAAGTAGACCCCGGCTTTGCCAAGCTGCTGGGTGTGCTCAGCTTGCAGTCATTGCCGCGCCGTTTAAGCCTAGACTTTAGAGACGTATTCACCGAAGGCTTTGCGTTTGACTTTATCCGTGGCGATCTTAAAATTGACCAGGGCGTGGCCTTCACCAACAACTTGCAAATGAAGGGCGTGAACGCTGCCGTACTGATGGAAGGTAGCGCCAACCTGGCCAAAGAAACCCAAGACCTGCGCGTGGTGGTGGTACCCGAGATTGATGCGGGCACCGCATCGCTGGTGGCTGCCGTCATCAACCCCGTTGTTGGTTTGGGTACGTTTTTAGCGCAACTAATTCTGCGCCGCCCCTTGATAGAAGCGGCCACACAAGAGTTTCAAATTACCGGCCCGTGGGTTGACCCTAAAATTACCAAAGTTCCCCGCAAGTCAGCCGCCAACAGCACACCACTGCAGACTACTGAAACCAACACCGTCACACCATGAAAATAGCTGCCCTTCAAATGGTCTCTGGCATGCAGGTCGATGCCAATTTGCAAACTGCCAGCGTGCTCATACAAGAGGCCGCTGCACAAGGCGCCGAGCTGGTTGCCTTGCCGGAGTATTTTTGCATTCTGGGCCAGCACGACACCGACAAGTTGGCGCTGCAAGAAACGCCAGGCACTGGCCCACTGCAGCAGTTTTTAAGCACTATGGCCCAGCAGCACGGCGTGTGGCTGGTGGGCGGCACCATCCCTTTGGCAGCCCAGCTACCAGACCGTGTGCGCAACAGCTGCTTGGTGTTTAACCCGCAAGGCCAGCAAGCCGCCCGGTACGACAAAATTCACCTGTTTGCCTTTGACAATGGCAAAGAAAGCTATGACGAATCGCGGGTGCTGGAGCCTGGCACCACACCCGTGTGCTTTGATTTGCCATCCCGCGATGGGCACACCTGGCGTGTAGGCTTAAGTGTCTGCTACGACCTGCGTTTTGCAGCCCTGTACAGCGCATTGGCCGCTGACCTGCTGCTGGTGCCCAGTGCGTTCACCCACACCACTGGCCAAGCTCATTGGGAAACGCTGCTGCGAGCCCGCGCGGTAGAAAACTTAGCCTACGTGCTGGCACCCGCCCAAGGCGGCGAGCATGCCAACGGCAGGCGCACCTGGGGCCATTCCATGCTGGTCGATGGCTGGGGCCAGGTACAGAGCCAGCGCCCAGAAGGCGCTGGCCTGGTGCTGGGCGAGGTGTCCTACACGCAGTTGCAATGCTGGCGCGCCCATTTGCCTGCGCTGCGCCACCACAAACACTTGGCAGCTGTGCAGGCTACTGCAGGCCTGCACTAGTTCTGCCATGGGGCTGTCTCGCAGAACGGTACTGTGGTCTGCCCTGGTCGCCTTGGTAGGTGCGCTGCTGGCCACCTTGGTGTGGTTGGCCAGCCGCTACGAGCTGGGCCAAGTGCAAGAGCGCTTGGAGCGCGACACGGTGGAGGCAATGGGCGACATTCGCGCAGCGCTAACCCGCAATGTGCAAAACCTGCAGGTGCTGCAAACCCCACTCAACCAAAACGGTGCGTGGACGCAAGAAGCCCATAACTTGCTGCGCGCGCACCGTGAAATTGTGCGGTTAGAGCGGCGCGATAATCAGCTCAATCTGAACTTCGCAGTCGATACGCCTTACCTCAAGCCGTTGTTTGCTACGCTTGGCAGCGCTGTGCAGTCAGATTTGCAAACTGCCTGTGCCCTGGCCCGCAGGCTCAGTGGCCCGGCTTACTCGCCTAGCCACTTTCAGCCCTTGGGCAATGGGCTGGGCCTAGAGCTGATGGAGCTGTGCTTGCCCTTGAACGAAGCGGGCCAAAGCAGCGGCTATTTGGTGGCCACCTACGCGCTGGTTGATATTTTGGGTGAACTGATCAACCCGCAGCTCAAGCGTGGCCAAGAGGTGTCTTTGAACGAAGCCGACGGTACGCGGCTGGCCATTTATGGCGCAGCCCGGCAGGGCAGCCGCGTGTTCAGTGCGCAGCAGCTGCTGGACCTGCCTGGCAGCCCGATGGTGCTGCGCTTAGACAGCTGGCGCGCCGCGCCCGGCCTGTTTCCTAACGTACTTACCGCGCTGGTTACGCTGATGTCGTTGGCCTTGCTGGCAGTATTGTGGCTACTGGGCAAAGACATTCGCAAGCGGCTGCGGGCCGAGAGCGACTTGGCCGAAGCGCTGGCGTTTCGCAAGGCCATGGAAGACTCGCTGGTGACCGGCATGCGCGCGCGCGACCTGTATGGCCGTATCACCTATGTGAACCCAGCTTTTTGCCAAATGACCGGTTTTACCGTCGCAGAACTGGTAGGCATTACTTCGCCCATGCCCTACTGGCCGCCCGAGCTGGCCGACGAATATCAGCAGCGCCAAGCGGTGCGTTTGTCAGGCCAGTTGCCCACACGCGAAGGGTTTGAGTCGGTCTTCATGCGCAAAGACGGCACGCGGTTTCCAGTGCTGATTATTGAGGCTCCGCTCATCCATGCATCCAGCGAACAAACCGGCTGGATGAGCGCTATCTTGGACATGACCGAGCAGCGGCGGATGCAAGAGCTATCGCGTGCCAGCCAAGACCGCTTGCAAGCCAGCGCGCGCTTGGCTACTGTGGGCGAAATGGCCTCGCTGCTCAGCCATGAACTGAACCAACCCCTGGCCGCAATTTCCAGCTACGCTACCGGTTCGATCAACATGCTGCAATCGCATGCCAGTGAAGCTACTTTAAGCCCTGCCGGGGCGCGCAACGTACCCAACAATTTGCCACAGGACCTGCAGCACGCACTGCAGCGCATTGGCGAGCAAGCCGAGCGCGCAGGCAAGATCATCAAGTCAGTGCATGACTTTGTGCGCAGACGCGACCAAGCCCGAGAAGCGGTGCAGCCCCATGTGCTGCTAGACGCTGTCATGCCGCTGGTCAGCCTGCAGGCCCGCAAGCTGGGTGTACGTGTGCAGCTGCATTGCCCTGACAACTTGCCTGCCGTGCACTGCGACCGTACCATGGTAGAGCAAGTGCTGCTTAATTTGGCACGCAACGCCATGCAGGCGATGGAGGGCACTGCACTGGCCCAGCGCGTGCTGCTGCTGCGCGCCGGGCTGCCAGCCCGGTTAAGCGCCCAAGGCAGTGCACAAAACCCTGCACCGCCTGCCAGTTCGTGGCTAGAATTTAGCGTAACTGACCAGGGCAGCGGTATCGACAGTGCAACGGCAGCGCGCCTGTTTACCCCGTTTTTCACAACCAAAGCTGAGGGCATGGGTTTGGGCCTGAGCCTGTGCCGCACCGTGGTAGAACAGCATGGTGGCTTTTTGGCCTTTGAGGCTGGGCCTGTGCGCGGCACCGTGTTTAAATTTACGCTGCCCGTGGTGGCCGAAGGTATGGTCGAAGGTATGGTCGAAGGTATGGCTGAACTTGGTACCCCACTTCACGGCACAACTGCCAGCGTGTAGACTCACCCCCACTATGCAACCCACCCAAGATGCCACCGTATACATCGTGGACGACGATGCCAGTGTGCGCGACGCGCTAGCCTGGCTGCTGCGCTCGCGCTATTTGCCTTACGCCGTTTACGACAGTGCCGAGGCATTCTGGGCCCAGGTTGCCCAGCGGTATGTGCCCATGCAGCCCAGCTGCTTGCTGCTGGACGTGCGCATGCCTGGTTTAAGCGGGCTGGCGCTGTTTGACCAAATACTCTTGCAGCCCTGGGCTAGTGCCCTGCCAGTGATCTTTTTAACCGGCCATGCCGACGTGCCAACGGCGGTGGATGCAGTGAAACGCGGGGCGTTTGATTTTTATGAAAAGCCTTTTTCCGACAATGCACTGGTAGACAGAGTAGAGCAGGCTTTGGCTGCCAGCAGTGCAGTGGTGCAAAACGCTCAAACCCGGCGCAGCGTACGCCAGCGGCATGGTGATCTAACTGACCGAGAGCGCGATGTACTGCAGCTGGTAACCGCAGGCTTGCCTAACAAACACATAGCCGACCAGCTGTCGATCAGCGTGCGTACCGTGGAAGTGCACCGGGCCAGAGTGTTCGACAAAATGGGCGTAAAGTCGGCTGTTGAACTGGCCAATACACTACGAAATTTATAGCTACCTGTGTAGCATTTACTTGGGCGATAGGCCTAAAATGAATAAAAGACAAATATAAAATGCAAAAAGGCTGCCGAAGCCTTAAAGACCCCAGCAGCCTGCAAACCATTGCATCAGTGGCCTGAAAGACCACCTAGTTAGCTTATTACTTTGGCAACATCACAGTGTCAATCACATGGATCACGCCGTTGCTTGCCGCAATGTCAGTTGCAGTTACTTTGGCGCCATCCACCATCACGCCGCCGTCGGTTTTTACCGTCAGCTCTTGGCCTTGCACGCTCTTGACCTTACCGGCCTTCACGTCCGCAGCCATGACTTTGCCTGACACCACGTGGTAGGTCAAAATTTTGGCCAAAGCAGCTTTGTCTTTCAATAAACCGTCTAAAGTGGCCTTGGGAATCTTGGCAAATGCTTCGTCGGTAGGTGCAAACACTGTGAAAGGGCCTGGGCCCTTGAGCGTATCTACCAAGCCAGCTGCTTGTACAGCCGCCACCAGGGTTTTAAAGCTACCGGCTTTCACAGCCACATCAACAATGTCTTGCGCAAAAGCGTTTACGGACAAACCTAGGCCCAAAGCCAATGCGATAAGGGTTTTTTTCATGGTAATTTCCTTTAGAAAAGTTTAAGAAACGAGAGAGAAAACGAATGTACTTAATAAACCAAGTTGTTGCTTAGTTAGGCATGATGACAGTGTCGATCACATGCACCACACCATTGGTTGCCAAAATATCGGTAGTGATGATTTTGGACTTGCCGCCTTTTGCATCAGTAATAACTACATCTGCGCCGACAACATCGATTCTGATCGTGCCGCCTTGTACGGTTGTGATTGCGGCTCCTAACGGAATGCCAACTTTTAGTACTTTGCTACCCAATACGTGGTAAGTCAAAATTTTGGCCAGTGCAGCTTTGTCAGCCAACAGTGCAGTCAACGTAGCAGCCGGGATTTTGTCAAATGCGGCATTGGTAGGCGCAAATACAGTAAATGGTCCAGGACCACTGAGGGTAGCCGTTAGGTCAGCAGCTTTCACAGCAGTAACCAAGGTACTAAGGGTTGGCGTATCGACGGCCAGTTCAACGATATTTTTGGTAGGTGCTGGGGCTACTGGGTCGGCTGGCATGATGACAGTGTCGATCACATGTACCACACCATTGGTTGCCAAAATATCGGTAGTAACAATTTTGGATTTACCACCTTTTGCGTCAGTAATCACTACATCTGCGCCGACAACATCAATCCTGATCGTGCCGCCTTGTACGGTAGTGATTGCGGCTCCTAGAGGGATGCCAGCCTTTAATACTTTGCTACCCAATACGTGGTAAGTCAAAATTTTGGCCAGTGCAGCTTTGTCAGCTAGCAGGGCAGTCAACGTAGCAGCGGGAATTTTGTCAAATGCGGCATTGGTAGGCGCAAATACCGTAAACGGGCCGGGGCCGCTGAGAGTGGCCACTAGGTCTGCAGCTTTCACAGCTGTGACCAGTGTGCTAAGCGCAGGCGTGCCTGTTGCCAATTCAACGATGTTTTTGGTAGGTGCTGGGGCTACTGGGTCGGCTGGCATGATGACTGTGTCGATCACATGTACCACACCATTGGTTGCCAAAATATCGGTAGTGATGATTTTGGACTTTCCACCTTTGGCATCGGTAATTACTACATCTGCGCCAACAGCATCAATCTTGATCGTGCCGCCTTGCACGGTAGTAATTGCGGTTCCTAATGGAATACCAGCTTTCAGTACTTTACTACCCACAACGTGGTAAGTCAAAATTTTGGCCAGCGCGGCTTTGTCAGCCAACAGTGCAGTCAGCGTGGCAGCGGGAATTTTGTCAAACGCGGCATTGGTAGGCGCAAATACCGTAAACGGGCCGGGGCCGCTGAGAGTGGCCACTAGGTCTGCAGCTTTTACGGCAGTAACCAAGGTACTGAGGGTTGGCGTATCGACGGCCAGTTCAACGATGTTTTTAGTAGGCGCTGGGGCTACTGGTGTGGCTGCAGGGTGGTCGTCACCACCGCCGCAAGCTGCTAACACAGCCATGGCACTGGCGGCTAAAAAGGTTTTTAAAAATTGACGTTTCATTTGTATATCTCCGATAAAAGTTGTGGGTCAAGTGAAGCTAAGACATGTCAGATGGGCTTAGTTAAAAACTCAATCGACAATGAAATATACTATACATTCTAAATAAATACTATACGGTAATTAATAAAACTAATAAGTTACACATTGATTCATTTGAATAGTTTGTGACTTTTCCGTACAATAGTGTTAAATCATTACGAATGCAGCTACCTTATGGTCACTACCCTTACTTCAGCCAGCGCAAAAGCAGCAACCGGTCCCAAAGCGCGTGGGGGTGCTGGGGTACATGGTATGGCCGCTGTGCGTGCAGACACTGCAAGCAAAGCGGCAACCGCTAGCAGCAAACCCAGCTTTAAACAGCAAATGCTGCTGGCCCGCGAAGAGGCGATTATTGAGGTGGTAAACCGCCTCTTGGCCGACAAAGGCTTTGATGCCATGACAGTGGACGAGGTGGCCGCCGAGGTGGGTGTGGCCAAAGCCTCGCTGTACAAGCACTTTCCCAGCAAAGAAGACCTAGCTGCAGCTGCCATGGTGCGCATGATGCAGCGTGCACAGGCCTTTTTGGCCACGGTGCCTGACAAGTTGCCTGCGGTAGACAAGCTCAAAATGGCCACTGGCTGGATGATGCAGTTAAAACTGGCCGGACAGATGCCTAACCTGCCCAGCCAAAACTCCAGCTTGCGTGCCACGCTGACGACCGACAAAGGCTATGTTGACGGCCTGCTGTCGATCAGCGACACCTTGGGCGGCTGGATTGAGGCGGCGCAAAAAGCAGGCCGCATCAGCAACAAGCTGCCCGCCATCGTGGTGCTGTACACCCTGTACGCCCGCGCCTGCGACCCGGTGCTGGAATTCTTAAAAGTTAGCGGCCAGTACAACGCAGAGCAAATGCAAAGTATTGTCACCAGCACCTGCTTTGATGGCTTAATTTCCAGATAAAACAGCCTACCGCCCAAGGAAATGCTGAATAATCAGCTACACTTTATATAGCATACTGGGCTGCAGAAAATCAATCCGATATTGCTGTCAAAGGGGTAAAAAATCGGGGGCGCATGGCGCTCAACCCCAACTGGGCTAGTACCTCTTGCAACCGCTGGGCGCTGTGGCGTGCCGCAGCTGCACCGCCTGTGCGGCTGGCAATGATCAGCTCATTTTTCATGGAGTGCTCCCAGCCCACCAGTTCGGTCACCGTCACACTGTAGCCGTGCGCCTCAAGCTGCAAACAGCGCAGCACATTGGTCAGCTGGCTACCAAACTCGCGGGCGTGCAGTGGGTGGCGCCACAGCTGGGCCAGGGGATTGCTGGCCACGGCCTGGGCCCTGCCTGCCTTGAGCGTGGCTGCCACCTCGGCTTGGCAGCAGGGCACCAGCACCATGTGCTGCACCTGGTGCTTAAGGCCAAAGGCAATGGCATCGTCGGTGGCAGTGTTGCAAGCGTGCAGCGCCGTCACTATATCGATGCGCTTGGGCAATTGCAAAGCGGTTTCAGACGCTGCGACCGACAGGTTTAAAAACTGCATGCCGGTAAAGCCAAACTCTTGGGCCAGCGCGCTGCTGCGTTGCACCAGGTCGTCCCGCACCTCCACCCCCACAATGCGGCCTTGTGTTGCGCGCAGTTTAAAGAACAGGTCGTACAAAATAAAACCCAGGTAGGACTTGCCCGCGCCGTGGTCTACCAGCGTAATGTCGGCATGCTGGCTCTGCACGCTGTGCAGCAGCGGTTCGATAAAGTTAAACAAGTGGTACACCTGCTTGAGCTTGCGGCGCGAGTCTTGGTTCAGTTTGCCGTCGCGCGTGAGGATGTGCAGCGCTTTAAGAAGTTCAACCGATTGCTCGGGTCGCACACCGTATTTTTGGTCACTGGGGGACGTTGGCTCGGCTTTCATGCCAGCATTGTCCTCCATCCGCCCAGCCCCAGTTGTTTCAAAGTCGCTATGTTGCGCTCGTAAATATGGGCTGCATCGGGAAAAGTAGCTACAGCTTTTTCTACGCTGTCCTCCCGCAATAAATGCAGCATGGGGTAGGGCGAGCGGTTGGTGTAGTTCGCTATGTCGTCCGCTGCGCTGCCGCCAAACTGGTACTGTGGGTGAAAACTGGCAATTTGCAGTTGCGCTTCGGGGTCGGCCTGCGCGAGCACGGCATCGGCCAGGTCTAAAAAATCGTTGTAGTCTAAAAAATCAGCCAGCACCTGTGGGTGAATCAGCAAAGTAGTTTCAGTCACTGCGGGGTCAGCCGCTAACAATAAACCAATTTCTTGCGCTAAATGCTGTTGCAATGCGTCTGTTGTGGTGGCTTCGCTCACCCGGTAGCGAATGCGCCCATGCACATGCTGCACCTTGGCAAAAGGGCACAGGTTCAGGCCGATCACGGCGCGCTCCAGCCAGCGCTGGGTGTCGGCCAGAACGGTAGTAGGGGGCACTGGCGAACTGCCCATTTAGAGACTGTGTGCAGCAGCAGGTGCTGGCGACGCATACAAGGGCACCATCTTTTGTGCAATCGCCCCAAACACACTTTGTCCGTCTTTGCCCTTGACCTCAATGCGCACCGTGTCGCCAAACTTCATGTAGTCGGTAGTGGGTTTGCCGTCTTGGATGGTTTCTATAGCGCGTTTTTCGGCGATGCAGCTGTAGCCGCGTGGCCAGTCTGTTTTGCCGTCTTTCTCTACGCCTTTGTTGCTTACCGTGCCGCTGCCAATGATGGAGCCGGCCCGCACGTTGCGGGTTTTGCACAGGTGGGCTATCAGCTGGCCGAAGTGAAAAGTCATCTCCGCGCCGGCATCGCACATGCCCACCGTGCGGCCGTTCCATTGGCTTTGTACGGTGGCGTGTAAGCGGCCTGCGTCCCAGGCGCTGCCCAGCTCGTCCAGCGTCACGGCTACCGGGCTAAAGGCGGTGGCAGGCTTGCTTTGCACAAAGCCAAAGCCTTTGGCCAGCTCGTCTGGAATCAGGTGGCGCAGGCTCATGTCGTTGGCCAGCATGACCAAGCGAATGCCGTCTAGCGCCTGGTCTGGTGTGCTGCCCATGGGCACGTCGCCGGTAATCACCGCCACCTCGGCTTCAAAGTCAATGCCGTAGGCCTCGCTGGCGCACACCACATCGTCGCAGGGGCCTGCCAGGTCGTCGCTTGCGCCCTGGTACATCAGCGGGTCGGTGTAGAAGCTGGCGGGCACTTCAGATTTGCGGGCCAAACGCACCAGCTCTACATGGTTGATGTAGGCCGAGCCATCGGCCCACTGGTATGCGCGCGGCAGTGGAGCCATGCATTGGGCTGGGTCAAACGGGAAGGCGTGGCGGGCTTTGCCGCCGTTCAAACTGTCAGACAGGTCTTGCAGCTGCGGCGATACAAACCCCCAGTCGTCCAGCGCGTGCTGCAAGCGCATGGCAATACCGGTTGCATAATGCACCATAGTAAGGTCGCGCGAGACGACTGCCAGTTGGCCGTCGCGGGAGCCGTCTTTGAGGGTGGCAAGTTTCATACAAAGTTTTCCATGAAGGTTGCAAAATCAGGTTTAAATAAAAGGCTGCTAATCTGCAGTTTGGTCACCCCCCATTATCTGCCCACACCATGGCCTCTAAATCCCAAGCTGGTATCCAGTCAGTTGAAGTAGGTTTTGCCTTGCTAGATGCACTGGCCCATGCCAGCGCGCCCATGATGCTGCGCGACTTGGCGCTGGCCGCAAGCATGAGTGCGGCCAAAGCGCACCGCTATTTGGTCAGCTTTCAGCGCCTAGGCTTGGTGGTGCAAGATCTGCACAACACCCGTTACGACCTGGGTCCTGCGGCGCTAAAGTTAGGGCTTGCTTCGCTGGAAAGGCTAGACGCTGTTCAGCTCGCCCGCGCCCGCCTGGAGGCTTTGATGCTGCAAGTGGGCCACACACTGGCGCTGGCAGTGTGGGGCAACCATGGCCCCACCATCGTGCACTGGCAAGAGAGCCCGCAAGCCGTGACGGTCAACCTGCGCTTGGGCGATGTGATGCCCTTGCTTACCAGCGCCACGGGCCGCTGCTTTGCAGCCTACGCCCAGCCGCAGGCTGTGCGCGCCAGCATCGCGGCCGAGTTGGCGGTGCTAGCCAAACTGGGCAAACTGGACAAACAGGCTTTACCAGCGCTAGGCGCGCATTTGCACACCGATGCACCCACCACCATGGCCGCCGCCCAAGCGCTGCTAAAGGAAGTGCGCCAGCGCGGCTTGGCGCGGGTGTGCAACACCTTGCTGCCGGGCATCGCCGGGTTTTGTGCCCCGGTGTTCGATGCCAGCGGCCACATGGTGTTGGGCTTGGTGTCCCTAGGCTCGGTGGCCAGTTTTGACATCGCCTGGGACGGCGACATAGCCCGCGCGCTGCTGCAGTGCGCGCAGCAGCTGTCTAGCGATTTGGGAGCCCCGCCAGACTTGGGGTACGCCCAACGGGTAGGCCATAAGCTGCAGGCTTAGCCGCTCTGTTTGCCGCCAGCTTTGCACTTGTTTTAGCCCTATTTGCCGCAGCTCCAGCCACAGCCATAGTTTTACCCATGCGCCCACGCACCTTGCTTGTCCTGCTGGCCGTTGTGCTGCTAGGGCACTGGCTAGCGCTGTCGGGCTCAGCCAGCGCTTGGCAAATTGCCAGCCCAGGGGCGGGCGTGCGGGGTTTGAGCACCCGGTCTATTGCAGCCGCAGCGCCCATGGGGTCACCTGCCGGGCCGGCGGCAGCCGTACCGAAGCCTGTTGCGCCCCTGCCCCCCGCAGTGCCCACATTGCGTAATTTAAAGCCAAATACGGCTATCGCCCAAGGAAATGCTGAACAAGCCGCTATTGAAACTATAGTATCTACCCAGCCCAGCCCCGCAGACGGTGCCCCAGTAAGGGAGGGCCAAACTACCCCTACCGCCGAAACCGCCGAAACCACCCCCCCCAGCGCCAGTGCAGCGGCCCCCGCGCAGGCCAGCACCTCAACCGCAACCCTTGGCGAGGCTGCAGCCACTGCTGGGCAAAATACGCAATTGCGTTTTCCGCCCAGCGGCAGTTTGGGCTACAACGCCACGCTGGTGCGCGGCCTGCAAACCCTGTCTGCCACCGGCGCGATCGACTGGGCCAGCGACGGCAGTACCTACCAGCTAGAACTGGTGGCAAAAATAGCCTTGCTGCCGGTGCTGCGCCAAACCAGCGCCGGCAGCCTCAGCGCGGCAGGCTTGGCCCCCAGCCGCTACACCGACAAGCGCTTTAACCGCAGCGAACAAGCCACCCATTTTCAGCCTGACAAAGGCTTGATTACCTTTGCCAACAACCGCCCCAACAAACCGCTGCTGGCCGGTGCCCAAGACCGCGTGAGCGTGCTAATGCAACTGACCGCCATGGTGGCAGGCAACCCTGCGCAGATGCAGGCCCAGCGCAGCATTGCCCTGCAAGTAGCGGGCACCGATGATGCCGACACATGGCAGTTTGCCGTGGAAGGTAGCCAGAGCATTGCGCTGCCCAGTGGTAATACCGTTGCGCTGCACCTGGTGCGCTACCCGCGCAAAGAGTTTGACGCGCGGCTAGAGGTCTGGCTGGCGCCCACGCTGGGCTATCTGCCAGCGCGGCTCAAGCAAACCGAGCACAACGGCGACATTTTTGAGCTGCTGTTGCACAGCCCCGCTGTGCCCTAGCAATCTGGTTAATGGGCATGCCAGCAAGTGGGCCAATGGCTTGCGCGGTATGGGCTCAGTGCTTGCCTGCTTGCTGTGCGGCGCAAGCTGCGTAACAACTGCCCTTAGCGTGACTATTTGTGTGGTTTTTAGTATGAATTTCTGCGTAAAAACCCTGTCAGCCTTGAAATAGCGCCGCGCGTTGCTACATCATGTGATGTGTGCACGCTTAAGTTTGGTGGGGTGCCATGAATTACGCCGCAATTGCGACAACAAAGGATTTTTGATTTTATGAACATGCTCTACGACTCTGACTCTTTTGTAGTGGTGCACCTGCAGGCCGGGCCTCAGGACGGCGTCGCCGCGCAAGACGCGGTGGAGGTAGCGCACAACAGTCGCATCATGGGCAATGTGGGGCTGTTGGGCGAGGTGCAAGGCCAGTCGCAGCGCAGCCAGATGGGCGACAATTCACAGCTGCGCCTGGCCCGCCACGGGTTTGAAATTGTGGACAAACGCTCGGGCAAAGAAGTGTATTTAGACGGCTCATGGGCCGAGCTGTTTCAGCAGCAAATTACCGCTTGGCAGACTAAAACGCCCACCCAAGACGAGGTAGAAGACACCTTGGAAGGCTACACCCAACTGGCGCAAAACCCGGTGATTTTGCACTGAGCCTTGGGGTACACGCACACCCAGCGCTTTGCTTGAATGTGGCTCTAATTCGCCCTTTTTGAGTTGCCTCCTGAGCGTGTCTCTAAAACATGGCTTTAAGCGTGTTTTTTAATACTGGCCGCCACGGTGCTCACCATCTGGTCAATCTGCGACTTGTCCACAATATAAGGCGGGCACATCACAATATTCTCACCCGCAGGGCGAATCAGCACGCCTTGGTGGTAGCAGTCTAGGAAAATGTCATAGGCCCGCTTGCCAGGCGCACCGGCAATGCTGCTGACTTCTACCGCACCGGCCAGGCCCAGCGCGCGAATACCTGTAACGGTAGGTAAGCCCTTGCACACGCTGTGCAGCGCGTCGCCCAGCACCACGCCCATCTGGCCTGCGCGCTCAAACAGGTTCTCTTCTTTGAACAAGTTCAGCGTGGCAATGGCTGCGGCGCAGGCTACGGGGTGGCCGCTGTAGGTGTAGCCGTGGAAAAACTCGGTGGCGTGGTCGGGCGACTTGGCGTTGGCATCCATAAAGGCCTGGAACACGTGGTCGCGGCAAATCACGCCGCCCAGCGGAATCACGCCATTGGTCACGCATTTGGCAAAGTTGAGCATGTCGGGCACCACGCCATAGTAGTCGGAGGCAAAGTTGGTGCCCATGCGGCCAAAGCCGGTAATCACTTCGTCAAAAATCAGCAAAATGCCGTGTTTGTCGCAAATCTCGCGCAGGCGCTTCAAATACCCTTTGGGCGGCAAATACCAGCCCGCGCTGCCCGATACCGGTTCCACGATCACTGCAGCCACGTTGCTGGCATCGTGCAGCGGCAAAATGCGGTTTTCCAGCTCTAGCAAAATGTCTTCGGTCCACACCGGCTCTTGGCCATGGATGTAGGCATGGTTAACAGGGTCGTGGATAAAGCGCAGGTGGTCTACGCGCGGTAGCAGGGCAGTGCCAAACACTTTGCGGTTGGCCGGTATGCCGCCCACGCTCATGCCGCCAAAGCCTACGCCGTGGTAGCCGCGCTCGCGGCCAATAAATACGTTGCGGTGGCCTTCGCCGCGCGCGCGGTGGTAGGCCAGCGCCACTTTCATCGAGGTGTCGGCAGCCTCAGAGCCCGAGTTGCAAAACAGCACCTTGTTCAGGTCACCGGGGGCCATGTGGGCAATCATTTCAGCGGCTTTAAAGGCCTTGTCGTTGCTGGCCTGGAAAGCGGTGGCGTAGTCCAGGGTGTCCAGCTGTTTTTTGATGGCTTCGTTGATCGGCTTGCGGTTATGCCCTGCGCCTACGCACCACAGACTGCTGATACCGTCGAGTACTTTTTTGCCATCGTGGGTGGTAAAGTGCATGCCATCAGCGGCCACCAGCACGCGCGGGTCTTGCTTAAAGTGGCGGTTAGGGGTGTAGGGCAACCAGTAGTTGTCCATGTTGAAGTCGTTGTAAGCCATGGCGGTCTCTTTGATGGTTAGGTTGATAAATGCTATAAATTAAATAGCTACTTGTGCAGCATTTCCTTGGGCCAGAGGCTTAAAATGTCTAAAAGCGGTGGCATTGCAGAAACCCGAGCTGGTTACCCGGTGCACTTTAAAATCACAGTCTAACCCGGATTAGGCGTGCTTGCACGCGGGTAGTCCCAGCCTGCACCAGGCCGTCTGGCGCGGTATGCTAGGCACTTTATGGCCACCCGCATTCCCCCCATCCAATGCCTGCTCACCTTTGAGGCGCTGGCCCGCCTGCGCAGCGTGACGCAGGCTGCCGAAGAGCAGTGCGTCACACCCAGCGCGGTCAGCCACCGCATTCGCCAGCTAGAAGAGATGATCGGTGTGCGCTTGTTTGGCCGGGCTGACTTTTCGCTGACCACCGAAGGCAGCGAGTATTTAGCCCAGGTGCGTGAGGCCCTGGCCGCGCTGGCGCGGTTTCCGGGCCAAGACACACCGGGCGGCAAACGCAAACTGCGCGTGGCCGTGACCCCCACCTTTGCACGCTCTATTTTGATGCCGCGCCTCAAAGCCTTTGCCGATGCCTACCCCGAGATTGACCTGACGCTGCAGGTGAGCATTCCGCTCTTGGACGTGGTGGCCGAAGATGCCGATCTGACCATCCGTTTTGGCACCGGCCGCTATGCCGATGTGGAGCATGTGTGTTTGTTCAAAGACGTGGTCACGCCCATGGCATCGCCCGCGTATGTGCGCGACTATGGCCCGTTCGATTCGCCGCAAGACCTGGCCAAGGCCAAGCTACTTAAAAGCCCGCTGGAGCCGTGGCGCACCTGGTTTGCGGCCCACCAGCTGGACTGGCCCGAGCCTGTAGACGGTTCGAGTTTTAACGACATTGGCCTGATGTGCGATGCTGCTGCGCTAGGCCTAGGCGTAGCCTTGGTGCGCACCAAGCTGGGCGAGCCGTGGCTGGGCAGCGGCGCGCTGGTCCGTTTGTCCTCTGTGAATATTCCCAGTCCGCATGCGCACTACCTGTGCTGGCGCACTGGTACGCTTGACCGCTGGGAGTGCGCGGCGTTTGCGCAGTGGTTGCAGCAGGCAGTGGCTTAGGGTTTTGTTTGCAATCTGGGCGGTGTTGGACACTTTGCTGGCTTATTTATCGCTTTGCACAGGGCCCGCGCACTGCTGCGGCGCTATGCCGGTTGCCGCCCTGAACCCCGGCCCTTCGGGGAGCATCTGCAGTGCTCAAACTGGGGGAAATTTAGAAACTCGC
>JAYSRE010000267.1:0-2314 GCA_043721235.1 Polaromonas sp.
GCTTCGATTTCCTGCATGCGCAGCAAAGCCTGCGCATCGCCATCGGCATTGGTTTTAAAGCCATAGCCGCCCGTGTACTCATAGACCTCTTGCTTTAAGACATCGCCCTGGAGGTTTTTGGTGGGGGTGAAGGCACTGGCCGGTTTGGGCTTTTTAAAGTCAAAGCTGCTAAGTGCAACGCTGGCCGGCACCAGGCGGCGCACGGGGGTCCAGTCGCCAATGGCGTCGTCTTCCTGCGAGCCCGCTTCCCGCTGATAGGGAATCTTGGGGCTGTCGCCATCAATGGGCTTGGCTTGAGAAGAGTCGTCTGACAACACCAGGGTGTGGCCGCTGGCCGTGTGCTCGTACCAGTAGTGCCAGCCGCGCTCTTCCCAGCGGCGGTGCAGGTAGTTGTAGTCTGACTCGTCGTACTGGCACGCATCGGTATACGCTGCATCTGGTCCACTGATACGCAGCCGGGCATCTTTAACGGGGTAGTCGCCAAAGATTTCTTCGGTCTGGTCAACCAGGGTTTTGCCATGAAACAAAAAATTGTCGCGACGCAGGCGCAGGTAGGCCAGCCAGGGCAGCAGCACCATGTCATAGGTAGCCTGGTTGCCATCGGTTTTGACATGGCGAAATTCAAAAACATAACCGCTGAAGTACCGCAGGGTTTTGTCTTCACGCACCAACTCAACGCTGACCAGTTTGCCCTGCACGTCTTTCAAAGCAATGCTGGCGTCGCTGGAGAGAACTTCAACGCTGTAATGAAAATCGCGCGACAGCCCTTCAGTAGCGTCCAGCCGATTGGCTAACATCAGCGAAAGTGGACCATCCTTTTTCGGGAACGACAAGCGCAACAGGCGTTTGTGCTGTGGGTCGCTGGCCATCGCCGCAAACGCGGCTGCTGCATCTTGCATATTTCCCATGAAAACTCCTTTTAGCTACAGGTATCTTCAATCTGTAGGATGAAAGCGGTAAAAATTGCTTGCAGGCAGCATTTCTTTGCGACTCTCAAATTTACCGCAGATATGCTCATATTGAGAAGAGGTTTCCTCTGGCCTACCGCTGTAAACCATGCGACTTTTTGAGCGCTACAACATAAATAGCACCTGAACACGTATTTGCATGCGATTTGCAGCTAACACATGCACAACCGTCTAAAAGCCAAAATGTAAACTTAAGTAATAATACGTAAATATTGGTTCTTTTTTAAGGTCCGGTTTTAAATTTGAATGCCGTTTACTGTTGCGATGTCGCGGTTTTCGCCTGGCGCGCTGGGGTGGTGTTTCAAATGGACGCATGTCAGACTTCAAAAAGGGACACATTTCTGATCGCAGATGTACGGGTTTTTGCCTCGAAAAGTGCAGGAGCTTGAGGGTTCAAAACGTTGCATTCGTGACGATGGCTTTACTCGGGATCGCGTTAGCGTTGTCCCACAAATCAGGAATGCAGTCTTCAGCGGTATCCGAAAGTTACCGTCTGTAAATGGGTCGATGGTTTCAAGCTGAAAGTTTATGATTCGGCATTTGCAGGAACGTAGGACACGCAGATATGGCCACCCCATCAACAGCTCAGCTGCAGGCACAAAGTCAAGCTCAGAGGTTTTTCAGCGAGGTTGATCGTTACAGAAGCATATTGCCGCCGCAATACAGTCACCATGGGGGTGGCGGCATGTGCCGTGCCGACGGATGGAACGTTTCCAATGAGCAACTTGACGGCGATTTTGCTCTGGATGATGTTTTGGCTAACGACATTGTGAGTAGTGCCTTGGGCAGTAGTGCTCGAAGTATGCGAAGTGCGCCGTCTGCAGGCAGCGCCTTTTCTGCCAGCCAAGATAAACCAACGGAAAAGGCTTGGCTAGAGCAGTATCTGTACGGTGACCCGGCAGGCAGCGTGGGTTCTGCCGACAGGATGCTCAATGAAAGCAGAAACGCCGCAGCTGGGCCAGGCAATGTTTTGGGCAACGTCAACGCTTTGAAGCAAGCTGCCAATGCTGCTGTGCAAAGTAAATCCACCAAGGCTCTTGAGGCAGGAGCAAAGAGGATAGCGTCCGGTACTGCCAGCAGCGTCAAAATCAACCAATACATGACGCTGTACAACGCAAATAAGTCAGGCAAAGGCTCACCGCGACCGCGGCTGCGTATTCAAGGCCTGCCAATGCAGGTAATTACGCCTGCGCTGGTGCCGGGTGCCCGTATGGCAGCGCAATACGGCTCTACCAGCGCACGCACTTTAACGCTGGGTGGCAAAGAGACACAACATTTAGGTAAATTTGCAGCCAGCCAGCACTGGTCAAGCGCAGGAGCTTTGCTCAATGGAAAGATGGGCACAG
>JAYSRE010000268.1:0-49934 GCA_043721235.1 Polaromonas sp.
AGTGTACGTTACTTGCGTACCTCTACGGGAAGGGGCAAACCAGTGCAACGCGGGCTGGAGTTCAATGAAAAACACCCGCTGACTTTAGAAAGTAGAGCGTTTTAGTGCTACCGCCCAAGGAAATGCTAAATAGTTTGCTATTTAAAGCATAGTATTTCGCGCGGCTTTTCGGCGTTGCACCATGTATGTAAACAAGGCTATTTCGCTTAAATACTGATTAAAAAAAACAGCTAGACGGCCAATATCCTTGAACCCGCCCGCTCGATGATGCTATGACTACCCCTCAACAATTTCTTATCTATCAAAGTGAAGACGGCTCCACCCGCATCGACGTGTTGCTGGAAGCCGAGACCCTTTGGTTGAGCCAGAAGCAGCTGACGGAGCTGTTTGGCAAAGCGAAGGGCACGATCAACGAGCACATTAAGCACATCTTTGAAGATGGCGAGCAGGATGAAAATTCAGTTGTTCGGTTATTCCGAACAACTGCCGCTGACGGCAAATAATGTGAAGTGGTGCACTATAGCCTGGATATGGTGCTAGCCTTGGGTTTTCGGGTGCGCAGCCCGGTAGGCGTGCGGTTTCGGCGCTGGGCCAATGACAAGCTCAAAGAGTTTATTGTCAAAGGTTTTGTGCTGGACGATGCGCGGCTAAAGAACCCCGGTGGTTTAAAGAACCCCGGTGGTCTGGGTGCGCAAGGTGCGTGGCCAGACTACTTTGACGAACTGACGCGCCGCCTGCAAGACATTCGCACCAGCGAGCGGCGTTTTTACCAAAAGATCACCGATATTTACGCCACCAGTGTGGACTACGACAGTAACGATGCGCTGACGCAGGCGCTTTTTGCCACGGTGCAAAACAAGGTGCAAAACAAGGTGCAAAACAAGTTGCATTACGCCGTGCATGGCCAGACGGCTGCCGAGCTGGTTGCCGACCGGGCTAACAGTAGCCATGCCCAACATGGGGCTCACCAACTGGCAGGGCGCACGCATTCGCAAGCCGGACGTGAGCGTGGCTATAAACTGCCTGTCAGAAAGCGAGTTGCGCGCACTGAACAACTTGGCTGAGCAGTATTTGATTTTTGCCGAAGGCCAAGCTTTGCGCCGCATAGCCATGACTATGCAAGACTGGATCACCAAGCTGGAGGGGTTTTTAACGCTGAACGACCGCGAGATATTGCAAGGCGCGGGCACCGTGTCTGCGCAGTTGGCCAAAAACCAAGCGGAGCATGAGTTTGATAAATTCAAGGCGGTGGATGACCTGCGGTTTGAGTCCGATTTTGACCAGATGCTCAAGCAGCTACCCGCTAAGCCACCGGGCAAGCTGCGTTAAATGCGCACCGTGCTGAAGCCACCTTGATCTACTCCACCGAAACCGGCCGCATCTGCCCCGAGTGTGGTCAGCCGGTGGCGCAGTGCCAGTGCGCGGCCAACCAGCGGGTTGCGGCGGCTGCGGCTGGTGCGTCTGCCGATGGCGTGCTGCGGGTGCAGCGCGAAACTAAGGGGCGAGGCGGCAAAAGCGTGACGGTGGTGCGCGGCTTGGCGCTGGATGTTGCGGCGCTGGCGCTGCTGGGTAAACAGCTCAAAGCCGCCTGCGGGACGGGCGGCACGGCTGATTAAAATAATGGGGTATCCTTTTAGCTCCATATTTATGGCGCTCCATCCAGCGCTGCTACTCTATGCACGCCCGGCATGGGCTCGTGCGCTGGAGTTTTTGATCCCAGCTGTACCGTGACCCGCTGTTGATAGTCAGACTCTTGCACATTCCACTCTCAAGCGACCCAGAGAGCCAAGTCAAGTGTCTGGAGCGCTGGTTAACTTGCGCAACCGGATGACAAAAAAACCGACTGACAGCAGCACCAGCGGCACAGATAGTCCGGTGGCAATGTCAGTATTAAGGGGTATGCCTGCGGCTTTACCAGCTTTAAATGCGTAGCCTAGCAGGCTGATGGCGTAGTAGGAGATAGCCACAATCGACAGGCCTTCTACGGTCTGCTGCAAGCGCAGCTGCAGCCGCTGGCCGTGGGTGAGTTTTTCCAGCAGTTTTTGGTTTTGCTCTTCGCGCACAATATCTGCGCGGGTGCGAATCAGCGCGCTAGAGCGCTCGATGCGCTCAGACAAGTTGGTTAACCTTTTGTGGGTAGCCTCGACCGTGGCCATGGCGGGCAGAAAGCGGCGATTTAAAAACTCGCCAAAAGTTTGCACACCTTGCAAGCGCACTTCGTTGAGCTCGGTCAGCCGCGTTTGCACCAAGTTTTGGTAGGCTGTTGTGGCAGAAAATCTGAAGCTGTGGGCTGCAGTAGCACCTTCTATTTTGGCTGCAAGGGCGATAAGCTCGTGCAGCAGCTCGCTGTCGCTGCTGTGGGCGGTATCCATGTCGGCGGTGATGTCGGCCAGTTTAAGTTCGGCCTCTTTAAGCAAAGGCCCTAGCTGGCGTGCAATAGGAAAACCCATTAAAGCCAGCATGCGGTAAATCTCCAGCTCGATCAGCCGCGCCGACACGCGGCCTGCGCGCGAGGGTGTGAGCGCCTGTGCAATCGTTACGTACCGGCAAAAATTGTCTTCGCGCAGCCTAAAGTCGCTGAAAGCGGTCACAAAGCCAGCGCCGACCCGGGCTGCCAAAATTTGCTCTGTACCAAGCCAGGCAGCGGCCGCCTTGAGGGTGTCCGCCTCGTTAGTTTGCGCAGTGGACAGCATGGCCAGCTGGGTGGCTGATATGGTGCTGCCTGGAATAAGCGCCAGCCAACCTGCAGGGGTAGGCAAAAGTGCGGCTAAGTCAGGGTCATGCGCGCCCCATGCGATGGCCACTGGCAGCGGCTGGGTAATCGAGTAGCGGGTAAATTCGCCATGGCGCTCCCACTTCACAATGTAATGCTCTGTTTGCACCCGCAGAAAACTGGAGGCTAGCGCCTCTAAGCTGAGCTGCGCCTGCCCAGGCAGTTGGCGCAGTACAGCCAGTTCGTCCGCCAAGCTTACGCCTTCATTGAGCACCGCTACATTGGTGATCAGCGCGGGTATGCGAATGCGGGCATGTGGGCGTGCGTGCATTTCGCCATGCAAGCTTAAACGCTGTGGGTGGTTGGTTGGTAACAAGAAATACACTCCATTTGAGCACAACATTGCAGGCTGTGCTAAGGCCTAGTTAAATTACTTTTTTTGGCATTTTAGGCCGGTAGCCCAAGGAAATGCTGCATAAGCAGCTATTAAAAACGTAGTTCTAATAGGCCACCTATGCCCCAGTTAATCTCCGCGTACAACACCCTCGCGCCGAGGGTCAGCTCCGCCAAAGAAGCCGGTGGGGGTGCGTTCGATGGCCTGCAAACCACTGGTGAGGTTTTGCTCGCGCACTTCATGGCCACGGGCTTTTAACGCTTCTACTGTTGCGGGCGCAAAGCGCTTTTCTTCTAGCAAGGTGGGTGCGCCGGTTGCGCCAAAGTTGGGCAAGTCAATCGCTTGCTGAGCGTTCAGGCCCCAGTTTAATGTGCCGTACAAAGTCTTGGCGGTGTAGTGAATAATCATCGCGCCGCCAGGGCTGCCGCCGCTTAAGATGACCTGCCCAGTGGCTTTGTCAAACACCAAGGTAGGGCTCATGGAGCTGCGCGGGCGCTTGCCGGGTTGCACGCGGTTGGCGGTGGGTTTGCCTTCCCCGTCGTTGGGGGCAAAGTTAAAGTCGGTCAGTTCGTTGTTGAGCAGAAAGCCGCCTACGCTGCCCGTACCTATTGCTCCTGCTGCTCCTGCTGAGCCTGCTGCGCTGGGGTTGACCATTTGCCGCGCGCCAAAAGCGTCTTCAATGGTGGTGGTCATCGACAGGGCGTTGCCGTAGCCGTCGATGATGCTGATGTGGCTGGTGCCGTATTCGGGCTGCTCGGCGGGCAACCCGTAGGCTGTTTTGGTGCCACCAGGGTTGCCGGGTTTGCCGGTTTTCATGCTTTGCGGGCCTATCAGCTGGGCGCGTTCGGCCAAGTAGGCGGGTGCCAGCATGCTGGCCCAGTTGCCGCCTATTTTGCCGTCGGGTGCGGGCACAAAGTCGGGGTCGCCTAGGTACTGGGCGCGGTCGGCAAAGGCCAGGCGCGCTGCCTCGGTGTACAGGTGCAGCCACGCGGCGGCGGGCACTGCGCCCTTGCCATCTGGGGCGGGCTCGGGGGCCATGCTGGCGGCGTTGGTGTTGGCCAATATGCCCAGGATTTGGCCTATGGTTATGGCACCCGAGCTGGGCGGCCCAAAGCCGCACAAACGCAGGTCTTTGCCGCGCGCGCTGTAGTCGGTGCACAGTGCCTCGCGCTTTTGCGCCTTGTAGCTGGCCATGTCGGCCATGGTGAGCTTGCCGGGGTTGGTGGGGTGGTTTTGCACTTTGTCTACGATGGCTTGGGCCACAGGGCCTTCGTGCAGGGCTTTGCTGCCGCTGGCGGCAATCAGCTTTAGCACGTCGGCAAAAGGCTGGTTGCGCAGGTTGACCCCAGCATCACGCGGGTCGCCGTCGGCTTTGAAAAAGTAGGCCGCTGCGGTGGGGTCTTTCTTTAAATGCGCGTCGGCTTTTACCAGGGTGTTCAGCCGGGGGCTGATGTTAAAGCCGCCCTCGGCCAGTGCAATCGCAGGCTCAAACAGCTTGGCCCAGGCCAGCTTGCCGTGCTGCTGGTGCGCAGCCTCCAGCATGCGCACGGTGCCAGGCACGCCCACGCTGCGGCCACCCACTACACCGTCGTAGAAGGGCAGAGGCTTGCCGTCTTTCATAAACAGGTTTTCATCTACGCCAGCAGGTGCGGTCTCGCGGCCATCGAAGGCCTCTGTGGTTTTGCCGTCATGGTGCAGCAAAAATGCGCCCCCACCAATGCCACTGCTTTGCGGCTCTACCAAGCTAAGCACCATTTGCACCGCAATGGCCGCGTCCACCGCGCTGCCGCCGGCTTTGAGAATTTGGTAACCCGCATCGGTAGCCAGCGGGTTGGCCGCAGCGACAGCGAATTTCTTGGTGGCCCAACCCGGTTTGTCGGCGGTGCCAGAGCCCCCCTCGGGCTGCTGGAAAGGGGTGTAGCTAAAATTATCCAGCGTGGGTGGCGTGGGTGCGGTGGCGCATGCGGCTAGCAATGCAGCGGTGGCAAGGGCCAGCAGGGTAGGGCTTAGGGTAGGGCGCAGGGTGGGCAGTGCTGTGAGTGGCATAACAAAGTCCTGAAAGTAAAGAACGCTACTAGCAGTCTAGCCTAACTGGGCAGGGTTTGCTGTAGGTCTGTGTATGCTATTTAATATATAGCATACTATCTAGCATTTCCTTGGGCGACAGGGTCATTTTGCCTTGAAAAATGACGGTATAAGTGCGGCGTGGTTTTTACAGCGGGGTTGGCACCTCAGGCGCTGGTTTTTGCACCCCCGCACTGCCCACCACCACCCGCGCATGCCGCGCAAAACTAAGGTAGGCGCTGGCCCAGTCCAGCAGCACCACAAAGCGGTTGCGAAAGCCGATCAAGAAGTAAATGTGCGCAAACAACCAAAACAGCCACGCAAAATAGCCACTGAACTTGAAGTGGCCCAGCGGCGATGCCAGGTCTACCACCGCTGCGTTGCGGCCAATGGTGGCCAGATTGCCGTAGTCGTTGTAGTGAAAGGCTTGGGTGGGTTTGCCAGCCAGGCTGAGCAAGATGTTCTGCGCAGCGCGGCGGCCCATTTGCTTGGCAGCGGGCGACACGCCGGGCACAGCAGTCTCCAGGCCCTTATGTTGGCTCTTGGCTGCCGCCATATCGCCTACGACCGAAATGCTGGCAAAGCCCGGCACGCGCAGGTCTGGCGACACCGCCACGCGGCCTGCGCGGTCTAGCATGCAGCCGGTGCTGGCGGACAATTGTTTACCCAGTGGCGAAGCAGCCACACCAGCGGCCCACACCACGGTTTTGCTTAGAATGCGGTGGCTTGACTCCATTGTGCCGTCGGTACTGCTGGCATCGATACCGTTGGCATCAATACTTTTGACTATGCAGCCCAACATGACTTGCACGCCCAGTTTTTCCAGCTGCTTTAAAGCTTTTAAGCTCAGGTCGGCAGGCATGGCCAGCAGCACGCGCGGCCCGCCTTCCACCAGCAGCACGCGTGCGCTAGACGGGTCAATACGGCGAAATTCACCGGGCAGCGTGTGCCGCGCAATCTCAGCCATCGTACCGGCCATTTCCACACCGGTAGGGCCTGCGCCAATCACGACAAAAGTGAGCAACGCCTCGCGCAGGGCAGAGTCCGTCTCGCGTTCTGCTGCTTCAAAAGCAAACAAGATGCGCTTGCGCAGCTCCAGGGCATCGCCCAAGGTTTTCAGGCCTGGGGCAAACTGCTCCCAAGCGTCGTTGCCAAAATAGCTGTGGGTGGCACCGGCCGCGATGATCAGGTGGTCGTACTGCAGCTTGCAAGGTGCAGCGCCAGCGCCTTCCAGGGTAATGTTCTGCGCTTGTGCGTCGATAGCGCATACGTTGCCCAGCAAGGTGGTCACATTGCGCTGCTTGCTAAACAGGTTGCGAATGGGAGCGGCAATTAACGGAGCCGACAAGCCTGCGGTGGCCACTTGGTACAGCAGGGGTTGAAACAGGTGGTGGTTAGTGCGGTCAATCAGTGTGATGTCAAGGTCTGCTTTTCGCAGCGCTTTGGCAGCCTCTAAGCCCCCAAAGCCGCAACCGATGATGACGATATGCTTGCGTGGTGAAGTTCCCATGGCTGTATTATGGACACGTTGGAATGTATTTTTAGACCTTGCCTACTATTCCTCATTGCATATCCGCTCAAAAGATGACTTGTCACCCTATGCGATTTTCTGTTCTTGACCAATCCGTTGCACTGGGCCAGGCCCTGCAGGTGCAAGAAACAGCCATAATTACCTGGACAGGTGATGCGGCTTCGCAGCAGCGGCGTATACTTTACTGGCACAAAAATTAACCAGAATATAGGCCTATAGCCCAAGGAAATGCTGCCTAAGTAGCTACAAATTTAATAGTAAAAATAGAAAGCTTACCGCCATGTTTCCTACCTCTATCGCAGGCAGTTTGCCTAAACCGGCTTGGTTGTCTGAAACTAACAAACTGTGGCCGCAGTGGAGGGGCGAGGGCGCTGACTTGGCGCAGGCTAAGCTGGATGCCACGCTGCTTTGGATCAAAGCGCAGGAAGATGCGGGGCTGGACATCATTGGCGACGGTGAGCAGTCGCGCCAGCACTTTGTGCACGGCTTTTTAGAGCAGGTGGAAGGCATCGACTTTGAGCACAAAGTAACCATGGGCATTCGCAACAACCGCTACGACGCGCAGGTGCCGCAGGTAGTGTCAGCGCTTAAGCTTAAAGGCCGTGTGCACGGCACCGAAGCGCAGTTTTTACGTGCCCACACGACCAGGAAAATCAAATTCACCTTGCCCGGCCCCATGACCATTATTGACACCGTGGCGGACCGTTTTTATGGGGATAAAGTGAAGATGGCGTTTGCATTTGCAGAGCTACTGAACGTGGAAGCACGGGCCTTGCAGGCCGATGGGGTAGATGTGGTGCAGTTTGACGAACCCGCCTTTAACGTCTACATGCAAGACGCTGCCGACTGGGGCGTGAAAGCACTGGAAGTGGCCAGTGCAGGCATCAGCCGCGTGGGCACAGCTGGTGTGCGCGCGTGTAAATCAGCGGTGCATATTTGCTACGGCTACGGCATCAAGGCCAACACCGACTGGAAATCCACACTGGGCGAACAGTGGCGCCAGTACGAGGCGGTGTTTCCTGCGCTGGCGGCTAGCAACATAGACCAAGTCAGCCTGGAGTGCTTTCAAAGCCATGTGCCGCCAGATTTGATGGCACTGCTGAGTGGCAAAGACGTGATGGTGGGCGTGATTGACGTGGCCAGCGACGTGATCGAAACACCTCAGCAGATTGCCGACACCATTGGCATGGCGCTGCAGTATGTGGCCAAAGACAAGCTCTTTGCATGTACTAACTGCGGCTTGGCACCGATGAACCGCGAGGTGGCACTCAAGAAGCTTGAGGCTTTAGGTTTGGGTGCTGCGCTGGCGCGCGAACGCTACGCCAGCGTATAAAAAATGCCCCTTGGCAATGGCTTTATACACACGAAGCGCCGTTGAAGGTGGCTGAGGTCATCTCAAAACTGGTGCGGCCCGTGACCCGGTCAACCAAGCGTGCTATTTGACCTTTGCAATTGCCCGTGGCCAAGGTGTAGTGCGTTTGCTGCGAGTTTGTGCCACCCGTTACCGTGTCTACGTTAGAGCGGCACACGCTTACCGTGCCTGCAGGCACGGTAATGGTCTCAATGGCCAAGCCCACACGCGTAATGCTGTAGCTGCTGGTGCTGGGGGGCGAGCTGGTTACGCCGCCTGCCGCTGAGATCAGCGTTTGCACGGTTTGGGTCACGGTTTGTGACTCTGGCACATTCAGTGCAGGGCTTACGACGCGCTGCAGGGGTGGGCTGTAGCTGGTGTTAATTTGCAACCCGCTTGTTTGCAAGTTGACACCGTAGAGTAACTGGTTGGTACCCGCAATATTGTTATAAGAGTTAATTTGCCCCGCAACAGTGTTACCGCCCGTGGTGGTGGTGGAGGTGCCCGCAGCCTCCACTGTGCTGATAGCGTTAAAAGTCACCCCAGCACGGTTCACGATGCTCAGGCCTTGGGTACCTTGCACGGTGCCATCGGCCCGGTAGATTTGCGTATTGACTGTGAATGTATTGCCGGCTGTAAACGCTGCTTGTGATACACCACAGCCGCCTGCAGCAGTTGGCGTACCTGCGCTTGGCGTGCCAGTGCTGGTTATGCCAGTATTGGTTGTGCCCGCAGGCAGCGTACCCGTGCCCGCCGTGCCGGTGGCATTGGCTGCAGGTGCAGGGTCAGATCCGCCACCGCCGCCGCCGCATGCAGCCAGGGCAAGTGCCACTGCGCAGGCGAGGGTCAGGCTTTTAAGATGGGCCCAAATTTGAGGGGTGGTCGCAACAGTCAACATACAAGCTCCTTGGCTACACAATAAAGTAGTTAGATTAGTGGGCGATCGGGCTCTTGACCAGTGACTAAAGTCATTAGCGCACCAAGCTAAAGCGCAAAGCATGACTTTGGTCACGGTCACGGTCAAGGCAACTGCATGCGCAGCTCTTCAACCAGATCGTGTATTTTGACGGGCTTGTACAGCACACGCAGGCCACTGGCCTGCGCCTGGCGCACGCGCTGGGGGGCCGTGTCGCCAGTGACCAGCAGCACCGGCAGTGGCCTGCCCAAGGTGTGGCGTAGCCTGTGCGCCAAGGCGATGCCATCCTCGTCGTCCCGCAGCCGAAAATCAGTGATCAGTGCATCCAGCTTGCCTTTGCCTGCAGGCTTTTTCTCAAGCTGTTGGGCGATCTCTATGGCCTGGGCCGTGCTGGCTGCCACATGCACCTGCATGCCGTACAGCTGCAGTGCTGCAGCCGTGCTCACCCGCACATTCTCCTCGTCGTCCACCACCAGTATGTTCAACCCGGCCAACGCGCGCAGGGTGCCGCTGGTCTCAAAGCGGGGCGCTGGTGTGGGCTTGGGCAGGGCCAGCGCGCTGGGCACCAACAGCTTGAACACCGTGCCGCGGCCCACCCGCGATTGCACCTGCACGGGAATGTCCATCAAGCCCGACAGCCTGCGCACAATGGCCAAGCCCATACCCAGCCCCATAGAGCGGTCACGACCCTGGTTGCCTACCTGGTAAAACTCATCAAAAATGCGGTGCAAGTCTTGGGCTGCTATGCCCTCGCCGGTGTCCCACACCTGGATGCTCAGCTGCGCAGCGTGCGAGCGCACCACCACCACCACACCGCCTTGTTGGGTAAACTTCAGCGCGTTGTGAACCAAGTTGCCCAGCATGCGTTCTAGCAGTGCCATATCGGCCAGCACCCATTTGCCTGCAGGCTTAAAACGCAGTGCCAAGTTTTGCGCTTGGGCTTGGCGTCCCAGCTTGGCATCCAGACGGCGAAAGAGTTCAGCCACAGCCATAGGCTGCGGCTTGGCGGCAACTACCCCAGCGTCTAGCTTAGACACATCCAGCATGGCGCTAAACGATGCCTCCAGTGCATCGACGCAGTGCATCATATTGCGCGCCAAGGGCTCATCCGCAGTGTCTTTCAAGCGCGCCAAAATAGCCGAACCAAACAAACCCAGCGAATGCAAAGGTTGGCGCAGGTCGTGGCTGGCCGAGGCAAAAAATCGGGTTTTTTCTAAACTGGCCCGCTCCACAATGTGCAGTTGCTGCACCAAGCGCTGGGCCAAGTCTTCTTTCTCGTAGCGAGTTTGCAGCGCCAGGGTGAGTTGCTTGTTTTGCGTAAAACCAAGGCGCAGATTAACCACCATAATGGCCAGCGTAGCGCTGGCCAGACCCAAGTGCAATGCGCCACCTTGCCAGAGCAGGGCTGCTGTTAACAAGCTCAAATTGGGTACGATAAACCAAAACAAAGCGGGCCGGTAAATGGACAACCAGCCCAAACGGGTTGCGACCATACCCAGCAGCATCAGCAGCATGAGGCCTGTGAGCGGCAAATTGCCTGCAGGAAAATACATACAAGGCGCCAAACCCCAGACAAACCCTGTGGTGATCAGCATGCTACGGTAGCTTCGGATGGCCACCATAGGCTGGCGCTGGGCAGGGGGTAAACGCAAATACCGAAGGTGCATTACGATGCGTAAAATTTGAACAGCATGCATCATGACAGCCCAATACAGCACTGTATATTTACCTGTAATCGTATAGAAAATACCCCACAAAAGCAGTGCGCCAAGCACAGGACCTAGCGACGACATTAGGCTGTTGCCCATCAGCTGGTCTGCTTGGTCGCGCAGTATTTGCGGCCCGAAGTCTGCAGCTGGCTGCGAACTCACCGAAACACGCTGATTAAGTGTGAGCGCGAATGGACATCCAGGCACAGCATGATGGAAGAAACCGTATTTTTAACCGTGCCAAGCGCCAGCTTGCATTCGTTAGCAATTTGTTGGTTGCTCAGGCCGGCAAGCACCAATTCGAGCACTTTCAATTGCGTAGGGTTAAGTGTGCTTGCACGGCCCGCACTGTAGGGCATTAAAGCGTGGTGCGTTGCTGCCATATGCGCTTGGTTGTGGGTGACGTTATGCAGACCCATAGGCAGCGTATCTGAGGCACCAGGCCCACCCTCAAGCAACGACTCTATTAAGCTTAGCGTAGCCTCTGCAGAGGCAGACTTGGGCACAAAACCTACCGCGCCCAGTGCCATGGCCTGGCCCACTACAAACTCGTCTTGCGTGCCTGAGAACACTGCCAGCCTGGCCTGTGGAAATTCGCGCAAAAACCGCCGCACGCCCTGCAGGCCCTGGCTGTCGGGCAGGTTTAAATCCAGCAGCACAAGGTCAACATGGGCGTGCGTCGCGTAGGCGTCTAGCGCGTCACCCAGGTTGCTGTTTTCAATCCAGCGCAAGGCCAGGCGCGCAGAACTGCTGGCCATGGCACGCAGGCCCATGCGCATCATGTGGTGGTCGTCTACCAGTTGCACCAGGTAGTCTGTGCTTTGCGCCACGCAATCTCCACTATAAACTTGTAATACCCTATTGTGGGTACCAACGCGCTTTTTGAACAGTGACCAAAGTCATTGGTACAGGTTCATGCACCAAAATGGCCTAGCACCCAAGCAAATGCTGATTGGGTTGCTATTAAATTAGCAATAACTAATTGCGGCAGTCCAAAATTAGCCCACAGGCTGCTTGACAATGCGCAAGTACGGCTTGGGTGACTTCCAGCCCGCTGGAAACAGTGTCTTGGCGTCCTCGTCAGTGACCGAGCCGGCAATGATTACGTCGTCGCCGTGTTTCCAGTTGACGGGGGTAGCGACTTTAAACTGCGAGGTGAGCTGCATCGAGTCCAGTACGCGCAAAATTTCGTCAAAATTACGGCCCGTGGTCATGGGGTAGGTCATCATCAGCTTGATCTTTTTGTCCGGGCCAATGATGAAGACCGAGCGCACGGTGGCGTTGCCTGCTGCTGTTCGGCCTTCTGAACCGCCGCTTTCGCCTGCGGGCAGCATGTTGTAGAGCTTGGCCACGTTCAGGTCCGTGTCGCCAATCATGGGGTACTTAACGGCTGCGCCTTGGGTTTCTTCAATGTCGGCGGCCCATTTGGCGTGGTTGCCTACCTCGTCCACCGACAGACCAATCAGCTTGGCGTTGCGCTTGGTAAATTCAGGCTCTATTTTGGCCATGTAGCCCAGCTCGGTGGTGCACACGGGCGTAAAGTCTTTGGGGTGCGAGAACAAAATCGCCCATTTGTCACCTATCCACTGGTGAAAGTCGATACTGCCGTGGGTGGTGGCGGCTGTAAAGTTGGGGGCAGTGTCGTTGATGCGCAGTGACATGGTGGGATCCTTGATGGGTTAATCTTAGCTTGGCAACACCTAAGTATAGGCCGCTGTGGCTGGTTTTGCTGGCAACGTGCGGCTAAGTACTTGTGCAATATTTTATTCAAAGCCTCACGCTGCCAAGGCCTTTAAAAAAGCGTGAGCAACCGGTCAAGCCCGCCTGTGTTGATCGCCACCATCGCCTGTGCGCGCACGGCAGGCTTGGCCTGGTAGGCCACAGACAAACCGGCCACGCCCATCATGGGCAGGTCGTTTGCGCCGTCGCCCACGGCGATGGTCTGCGCTACGCTAATGCCCATTTGCGCGCAGGTCTCCAGCAGCGTCAGGCGCTTTTGCTCGCCATCGCAAATGTCGCCCCAGCGCTGATCTACCATACGGCCTGTCAGCTTGCCGTCCTGCACGTCCAGTACGTTAGAGCGGGCCCAGTCCATCTGCAAGCGGTCTTTAATACGGTCGGTAAAAAACGTAAAACCACCCGATACCAGCAGCAGTTTGATGCCAGCGGCTTTAAAGGCTTGGGTTAGCGCCCATGCGCCAGGGTTAAGCTGCAAGCGCTGGTCAAACACCTCTTGCAGTGCGGCTACGGGCACCCCTTCTAGCAGCGCCACGCGGCGGCGCAGAGAGTCTTTGTAGTCGGTAATTTCGCCGCGCATAGCGGCCTCGGTGATGGCGGCTACTTCGGCTTTGCGGCCAACGGCATCGGCAATTTCGTCCACGCACTCGATGTTAATCAAGGTGGAGTCCATGTCAAATGCGGCCAGCTTGTAGTGTGCTAATGCCAGTGGTGGTGCAAAACCTTGCACCACCAGACCGGGGGATATTTCTTGGGCTTGTGTCATGGGCGAACAGGGGTGTGAATAAAAGTAAAGCCCGTGTAAACACAGGCAGTAGCGCCGCTCTTAGCCCACAGCAGGTCAACGCCCGCGTGGGCAGTGGCGTTGTAGCTGCATACCGCCAGCATGGCTTGTTGTAAGCAGTGCATAAAAGGGTATTTTAAGGGAGCCACCCGCTATGAGAACCACGACTGCATTTTTCAGCGCACTTGCTATCAGCACCTCGTTGCTGCTAACCGGCTGCGGCGGTGGCGCGGTGATCGAGGGCGAGGTGGTGGTAGAGCAACCGCCTGTGCAAGTTGCCGCTTTCGATGTCATCATGCTGGCCAATGGCCAGCGTGTAGGCGGCGTCAATTTACTGCCTGGCCAAGAGCAAGATGTGCAGCTGCCAGCAGGCAACAGTTTTGAATTTGCAAGCTCTGGCCCCGTGCGCTGGACGGTGGTGACCGGTAACCAAATAGTCAACCCTCCTGTGCGCGGTATTTTGCTGTATGGCGGCATGACCATGAGCCCCAGCTTTATCACCAATGCACGTTACGCGGCTGACACCAGCCGAACCGGGTTTTTGTCCAGCCCCGTGGTGGTGTCGTTCATCATCACATCAACAGTTGACCCTAGCCAAGAGTCGCAGATTAATTTGGTGCTTACTAATTAGCGCTTTTAGTTGGTGGGGGAGTGAGCAGCACCGGCCTGATCTATTTACAAGCTGTTTAGGTCTATCGCCCAAGGAAATACTGACTGAGTAGCTATGTATTTTGTAGTACCATGGTTTCTACTTGCAAATGGGTTTAAACGCACGCCCCTCAAACCAGCCAGCTCATAACAAGCAGCACAAACCTAAGCAGCACAAACTTACATGCGCTGGCATAGCAATCTTCAACCGTCCAAGTTCAACAACTATTGCAATCTTCAAAATAGTTAAAAACAATTAGATATTAATTTTCAATAGTCCTAATATTAAGTTTGTGCAGTCTAGGCTTTCCGCCCCCATGCACACTTTTTAAAAGGAAATGACCATGACTACCCAAGCACAATGCCCGTTCCCCAGCGGCGCTACCAAACACACCGTGGCAGCAGCCACCGCCAACACAGACTGGTGGCCCAAGCAACTCAATGTGAAAATATTGCACCAGCACTCACCCCAGTCTGACCCCATGGGCCAAGACTTCGACTACGCAGCCGAGTTTAAAACCCTCGACCTGCACGCGGTGGTGAAAGACCTCACTGCGCTGATGACCGACTCACAAGACTGGTGGCCGGCTGACTACGGCCACTACGGGCCGTTTTTTGTGCGCATGGCCTGGCACGGGGCAGGCACCTACCGCATAGCCGATGGGCGCGGCGGTGCGGGCTCGGGTTCGCAGCGCTTTGCACCGCTTAACAGCTGGCCCGACAACGGCAACCTGGACAAAGCCCGCAGACTGCTGTGGCCGATCAAACAAAAGTATGGCCGCAAGCTGTCTTGGGCCGACCTGATGATGCTGGCTGGCAATGTGGCGATGGACTCGATGGGGTTTAAAACCTTCGGCTTTGGCGGCGGCCGCCCCGATATCTGGGAGCCCGAAGAAGAGATTTATTGGGGCGCAGAAACCCAATGGATGGCCACAGACAAGCGCTACACGGGTGACCGCGAACTGCAAAGCCCGCTGGGCGCTACCACCATGGGTTTGATCTACGTCAACCCGCAAGGCCCTGAAGGTGTACCCAACCCACTGGGCTCAGCACGCGATATCCGCGAGACCTTTGGCCGCATGGCCATGAACGACTATGAAACCGTAGCGCTGACGGCGGGCGGCCATACTTTTGGTAAAGCCCACGGCGCGGCCAACCCCGACACTTATGTAGGCGCAGAACCTGAAGGTGCCAGCTTAGAGGAGCAGGGCTTGGGCTGGAAAAACAGCTTGGGCAGCGGCAAGGGCGTGCACGCCATTACCAGCGGCATTGAAGGTGCCTGGACTAACAACCCCATTGCCTGGGACAACGGCTATTTTGAAAATTTATTCAATTACGAATGGGTGCTGACCCAAAGCCCGGCTGGCGCACACCAGTGGACTCCCAAAGAGGCTACCGCAGCAGGCACCGTGCCCGATGCGCACGACAAAACCAAGCGCCATGCACCCATGATGACCACTGCCGACATGGCTATGCGCTTGGATCCAGCGTATGAGAAAATTTCGCGCCACTTTATGGCCAACCCCGCAGAGTTTGCAGATGCTTACGCCAGAGCATGGTTCAAGCTCACGCACCGCGACATGGGCCCGCGTTCGCGCTACCTGGGCGCGCTGGTGCCCGCAGAGGTGCTAATTTGGCAAGACCCGATTCCAGCGGTCGATCACCCCTTGGTAAATGAACAAGACATTGCCGCCCTCAAGGCCCAGTTACTGGCCTGCGGCCTGTCCATTTCTCAGTTGGTAACTACTGCGTGGGCATCGGCCAGTACCTTTCGCGGCAGCGACAAGCGCGGCGGGGCCAACGGCGCGCGTATTCGCCTGGCACCACAGAAGGACTGGGGTGTTAACCAACCCGCTGAACTGGCCAAGGTGCTGGCCAAACTAGAGGCCGTGCAAAAAGAGTTCAACCGTGCCCAGTCTGGCGGTAAGAAAATCTCGCTGGCTGATTTGATTGTGCTGGGCGGCTGCGCAGCCGTAGAGGCCGCTGCCAAGAAGGCAGGCGTGCAAGTGCAAGTGCCATTTACACCAGGCCGCATGGACGCAACCCAGGCGCATACCGATGTGGACTCGTTTGCTGTGCTAGAGCCTACGGCAGACGGTTTTCGCAATTACCTGCGCAAGGGGCACGAGAGCCTGGCCGCCGAGCTGCTGATTGACAAAGCCAATTTGCTAACGCTAACCGCCCCCGAGATGACCGTGCTGGTAGGCGGCCTGCGCGCCCTGGGCGCCAACTTTGCCGGCGCCCAGCACGGTGTGTTCACCCAGCGGCCTGAGACACTGAGCAACGACTTCTTTGTGAACCTGGTGGACATGCGCACCCAGTGGCAAAAATCTGCCAGCTCTGATGGCGTGCTAGAAGGCAGCGACCGTGCATCTGGCAAGCCTAAATGGACTGGCACCACGGTGGATTTGGTGTTTGGCTCTAACGCCCAGCTGCGCGCTATTGCAGAGGTGTATGCGTGCAACGATGCGCAGCAAACCTTTGCGCATGACTTTGCAGCAGCGTGGGGCAAAGTGATGAACCTAGACCGCTTCGATGTAGCATGAGTTTTAAGAAAATAGTGCCAAATAGCCCTATCGCCCAAGGAAATCCTTCACTATTAGCTATTAAAAACATAGTGCATCAAGGTTCAAAGATGAGCACTGCATACAGGTACTAGCTCTGCAGGCCAGGGTAAGGTTTCATAGCCTGCAACGTTACGACCTAAAAAAAGCCGCGCTGGAGTCCCAGCGCGGCTTGTGAGTTAAAAGTTGCTGCGCTTGACCGCAGCGTAGCCTGGTTCAAGATGGCCTATTGCAGCGTCACCTCGACCCGGCGGCCTTCGGTAGCGCTGGTGGCCCCGGCTTTGATGTCTTCAGGCTTCTTCAGCTCCACTTTGTCGTTGGCAGCGCCCGATGCGGTGAGCAAGTCGCGCACGGCGAAGGCGCGCAGTTTGGCCAGTTCGGCGTTTTTAGCAGGGTCGCCGCTGGCATCGACATAGCCGCTGACCATGGCTTTTTTGCCACCGGCAACGCCGGCCAAGATGTCTTTAAGTGCGTCTTTGCCACCTTCAGGCAGCTCAGATTTGCCAGAGGCAAAATAAAATTTCACCACGCCGTTGTCGACCTTGACCGATGCTGCATCGGCAGCAGCTGTTGCTGCTACTGTCACTGCAGCTACCGCTGCTACAGGGGCGGCCATGCCTTCTGCGTTGGCTTTGCCGCCACCGTGAATCGACATCATCAATGGCACAATCAGCAGAGCCACAATATTGATAATTTTGATCAGCGGGTTAATGGCGGGGCCTGCGGTGTCTTTGTACGGGTCGCCTACGGTGTCGCCAGTCACAGCGGCTTTGTGGGTCTCAGAGCCTTTGCCGCCGTGGTTGCCGTCTTCAATGTACTTTTTGGCGTTGTCCCAGGCACCGCCGCCGGTGCACATCGAGATAGCCACAAACAAGCCGGTAACGATGGTGCCCATCAGCAAGCCGCCCAGTGCGGCGGGGCCCAAAAGCAGGCCGACCAAAATGGGTGCCACGACAGGCAGCAATGACGGAATCATCATTTCTTTGATGGCAGCTGTGGTCAGCATGTCCACTGCAGTGTCGTACTCGGGCTTGCCGGTGCCGTCCATGATGCCTTTGATCTCGCGGAACTGGCGGCGCACTTCTACCACCACACTGCCTGCGGCGCGGCCCACGGCCTCCATGGCCATGGCACCAAACAGGTAGGGAATCAAGCCGCCAATAAACAGGCCGATGATGACCATCGGGTCGCTCAAATCAAAGCTCACGGCCTTGCCGTAGCCTTCTAGCTTGTGGGTGTAGTCGGCAAATAAAACCAGCGCAGCCAAGCCTGCTGAGCCAATGGCGTAGCCTTTGGTCACAGCCTTGGTGGTGTTGCCCACTGCGTCCAGCGGGTCGGTTACATCGCGCACGCTCTTGGGCATTTCGGCCATCTCGGCAATGCCGCCTGCGTTGTCGGTAATGGGGCCATATGCGTCCAGCGCCACCACAATACCAGCCATGCTCAGCATCGAGGTGGCGGCAATCGCAATACCGTACAAACCGGCCAATTTAAATGCGGTGTAGATTGCCACACACACAAAAATTACCGGCCATGCAGTAGAGCGCATAGACACCCCCAGGCCGGCAATGATGTTGGTGCCGTGGCCGGTGGTAGAGGCTTGCGCAATGTGCTTAACCGGCGCGTACTGCGTGCCGGTGTAGTACTCGGTAATCCACACCAGCGCGCCGGTAAGCACCAAGCCCACCACGCAGGTGCCAAACAAGCCCATGCTGGTAATGACGCGGCCATCAGACTGGGTGATAGCTGCAGGAAACATGCTGGAAGTCACAAAGTAAAACGCAATCAGCGACAGCACGCCCGCCACTGCCAAGCCTTTGTAGAGTGCGGGCATTACGTTTTTCATGCCGGGCGAGGCCACCACGAAGAAGCAGCCAATGATGGAGGCTACTATGGACACCGCGCCCAGTACCAGCGGGTACAGCACGGTGTTAGCGCCGCCACCAGTCACCAGCAAGGTGCCCAGCACCATGGTGGCAATCAAGGTGACGGCATAGGTTTCAAACAAATCTGCAGCCATACCGGCGCAGTCGCCTACGTTGTCGCCCACATTGTCGGCAATCACCGCAGGGTTGCGCGGGTCATCTTCTGGAATGCCGGCTTCTACCTTGCCTACCAGGTCGGCTCCTACGTCAGCGCCCTTGGTGAAAATACCGCCGCCCAAACGCGCGAAGATGGAAATCAGCGATGAGCCAAAGGCGAAACCAATCAGCGGGTTAAGCGCCTTGGCAGTGGGTGCGCCGTTGGGCACCAAGAACCAGTAAAACGCTGTCACGCCAATCAGCCCCAGGCCCACCACCAGCATGCCGGTGATAGCGCCACCACGAAAGGCCACCTGCAGCGCCGGAGCAATGCCTTTGGTAGCAGCCTGCGCCGTGCGCACATTGGCTTTGACCGACACGTTCATGCCAATAAACCCGCAGGCACCGGAGAGCACCGCACCAATGACAAAACCCACAGCCGACATGCTGTCCAGAAAGATAGCGATCAAAATTGCTAACACCACGCCCACGATGGCGATGGTTTTGTACTGCCGTGATAAATAGGCCGATGCGCCGGTTTGGATCGCAGCGGCAATTTCTTGCATGCGCGCATTGCCTGCGTCTTGGGACAAAATCCAGCCGCGTGCCCAAAAGCCGTAACCAACGGCAATGAACCCACAGACAAGCGCTAAAATCAGCGCAGAGTTGCCAGTCATAGTGAAATCTCCATTGTATTTTTGACGAAGAGGGTGCCAACGCATGTTTGCCGTAGCACCCGCTGCGTTGCTTCCTCAATCCCCAAACAGTTCGCAATAGAACCTGAGATGATTGGCCAACAGAACCACTGTAGCCGCAAAACGTGACATATTTGCGCTTATGCCAGTCGGTTGAAAGTAAAATCAGGGTTAATCCTAGCTTTTAACCACCATAAACCTTCAGAGAAATTGCACCATGTCACTCGACCGCGTACAGCCTGGTAAAAACGCCCCGCAAGAATTTAACGTCATCATTGAAATTCCGATGAATGCCGACCCGATCAAATACGAAGTGGACAAAGAAAGCGGTGCCATCTTTGTAGACCGCTTTATGTCTACCGCCATGCACTACCCCACCAACTACGGCTATGTGCCCAAAACCTTAAGTGGTGACGGTGACCCAGTGGACGTGCTGGTGATTACCCCCGTGCCCTTGATTCCCGGCGTGGTGGTGACTTGCCGCGCGATTGGTATTTTGATGATGGAAGACGAAGCCGGCGTAGACGGCAAAGTACTGGCGGTACCAATCGACAAAAAATGCTCGCTCTACACCCACTGGCAAAAGCCTGCCGACATGAACCCGTTGCGCTTGAAAACCATTGCCCATTTCTTTGAGCATTACAAAGACTTGGAAGAGGGCAAATGGGTCAAAGTGTTGGGCTGGGAAGGCCCAGAAGCTGCGCGTAAGGAAATTAGCGATGGCATGGCAGCCTATGTGCCGGCCAAGTCTTAAACTGCAAAGCTTAAAACTTGCAGGCACTGAAAGCACACTATGCGCATGGCATTTGGACTGGTAGGGCTGGTGGTGGTTTTGGCTATTGTGGGTGTGCTGGCCAAAAAACAGCTTGCTGGTGTAAACCAGATCAAGGTGCCTGCCGCAGGTGCTGAAATTGCTGCGCCAGTGGTGGACCCTAATACCTCAGTCAAAGCGCAAAGCCAGCAAATTCAGCAGCAAGTCAAACAGGCCGTAGACACTGCGATGCAGCAGGCACGGCCTGTGGACGATAAAGCGGAAGAAAAGTAGCTGCTAATTTGCTAGGTTGTGGTTGCCACTAATACTTGGGGGCCAGGCCTAGTGAGGTCATTAGTAAATTGATCAGCGCATCGTCTAAAGCCAATGTGCTGCTATGGTGCTCAGCAAAATGGTCGTGCATGGATTGCAGGCCCTTGTCTTTTATCAGCCATTCGTCACGCAACTGCTGCAGTTGGCCTGGGGTGTTGTTTGCGTTAGGTAAGGGCGCATCGGTTAAAGCATTTTTGCCTGTTTTGAGCAGCTGCTCCATTTGCAAATACATGCTCATCCTAAAGCCGTTTCCAGCCAGCGTGCCATACAGCGCAGTTGACTCGTTTTTCAAATCTTTCGGTATGGTGATGCCTTTTTTCACGTCTTCGTTCCAGCGGTTGTTGATGTCTTTCAAAGTGGCGCGGCCGTAGCCCCAAAAGTAGCCGTAGTTCATCAAAAACTTAGGCGTTCCTTGCACTATGGTGCTGCCGCTTTGCGTCACATTGGCCTCGGGCAAATAGCCTTTGGCTACCAGGCGCAGTAGGTTTGCCAGCGTATTGTGGGTGTAGTAATTGCGCTTGTTTAATATACCCACCATGTATTCGCCCACTTGGGTGGCATTGCTTTTGCTGATGCGCGCCATGCTCACATCAAACGTCGTACCTATCCAAAACCAGCTGAGCATCAAGTCGTCCAGCTCAAGGGATGCTAAACGGGTAGGGTCAATGCTGTTTTGGGCGAATACGGGGTAACCGAGGCCTGCCAAACTATCTTTGAAGGTGTTTTCCACCCCGTTCACACTGGTTACGTTGATCATTTTCAAGGCAGTGTCACCAATTTCCCACATCGAGGCCGGCAGCATGTTCAAGGTGCCGCGCTGCTTTTTAAGGCTGTCGTATTCGGGCTTGTCTAGGTAGGAAAAAGCCACTGCGCCTTGGGTAAATTCTTCTAGCTTACCGGGAATAAGTTGCAGCCGCAGCATATGCTGGCCTATCAATGCAGATAAAAATTTGTTACGGTTGAAGGCCTCAGTCTCGCCTGCACATTGGGCGTTGTTTTCTACCAGTGCGGTGCAAGCCCCAAGCAAAGGCACGGCGGTTAGCTCATCGCCCACTGGAATTTTAGGGTTGTAGTTTCTGGCATACACATACATGGTCCAGAAGTTCAAATTGCTAGGGTTGGCCAGGTAGGTGTTTTGTAAGCCTTGCCATGCGGTTTTCTTCAAGCCTGGGATAGGGTCGTGGGCAATGTCTGCCGTCCAGTCGTTAAAAGTGCCCTCTTTGGCTGCATTGTGGTGCGTATCTGCAGACCACAGCGGGTATTCAATGCCACTGGGCAGTGAACGCATGGTGTGTTTGTTTGGGTTGCTGCCTGCAGTATTGATACCGTTGGCCAAATCTAGCAGCTCGGCTTTGGCTTTTTGGGCATCAGCCAGGCTGGCAATACGGCCATTGGTCAGCGTGGGCAATATGGTTTTAAGACTTTTGGCAAATGCAATATCACGCATCACTGACTTCACATGCGGTGCATCGGTCAGGTTGGGCAGCAAAACACTGCCGCCAGGCTGAAACGGGCGAAATGTGCGGGCGTTAGTGCCCGGCAAAAGCTGCTCTTTGCGCAGCGCTTTGACCGCTTGCACCAACGCCGCTGCCTGGGCCTCAGAGGCCCCGTCTACCACGGCGCGGCGCACTATATCAGCATCTGTGCTGCCAATGCGTGCAAGGTCAAAAAAGTCAGCGCCATGGCAACCAGCACAGGAGCCTTTGGGGTGAATTCTCAGGTCGTCGTTACGCCATAGCGCAAGGGCTGTAGCTTTGGCTTGGGTATCGGTAAGGGTAGCTGTGGTTGTTACAGTTGTCCCTGCGGCGGTTGTTGGTGTGTTGTTTGGCGTAGAACCTGCTGGCACAACCAGGGTGGGTATCAGCGTGGTACCCGTTTGTTGGCTCTGTGGCGCTGTGATGGGCGATGTGGTGCCGGTTGCTTGTGCTGGGCCAATTGCACCGTTGCTTTCGCCGCCCCCGCCCCCGCATGCTGCCAGCAATGCAAGCGTAGCAAGCAAAACAGCGGTTTGGGGCGAAACAGTTTTAAATTTAGTTACAAATAAGTACATAAAATCTGAATAATTATCTTGCTAGTACTTTAATTTTATAACGATATGCAAAGCTTGGCCTGCCTCCAATCTGTTGAGGCCTGCCAAAACAGGGTAAAAATTGGTTAACTGTCGTTTGCGGGAACCCAGCGGCAGCTCGGGTAACATTGCGGGTTAGGCTGTGGTGGCTGGTGAAGTGGCCGTCTGTCACCTTGGCACTGCCGAGCAGTGGTTTTTAACAGGGTTTTTCGTGCGTCTTAATTCGATCAAACTAGCGGGTTTCAAGTCATTCGCTGAACCAACTAATTTTATGTTGCCGGGGCAACTGGTGGGCGTAGTAGGGCCCAATGGCTGCGGCAAGTCCAACATCATGGATGCAGTGCGCTGGGTGCTGGGTGAGTCGCGCGCCAGCGAGCTGCGCGGCGAGTCGATGCAGGACGTGATTTTTAATGGCACCACCACACGCAAAGCGGCTTCGCGCTCCAGCGTGGAGCTGGTGTTTGACAATGCCGACCACCGCGCAGGTGGCCAGTGGGCTCAGTTTACCGAAATAGCGGTGAAACGTGTGCTCACCCGCGACGGCACCAGCAGCTACTACATTAACAACCAGCCCGTGCGCAGGCGCGACGTACAAGACGTTTTTTTGGGCACGGGCTTGGGCCCCAGGGCCTACGCCATCATCGGCCAGGGCACAATCAGCCGCATTATTGAAAGCAAGCCTGAAGAGCTGCGATTATTTTTAGAAGAAGCCGCAGGCGTTTCAAAGTACAAAGAACGCCGCCGAGAAACTGAAAACCGCCTGAGCGACACGCGTGAAAACCTCACCCGCGTAGACGACATATTGCGCGAACTCAATGCCAACCTGGAAAAACTAGAAAAGCAAGCTGCCGTAGCGCAAAAGTACAACGCGCTGCATGCCGACGTTACCTTGAAGCAGCAGCAGCTGTGGTTTTTAAAGCGTGGCGAGTCTGAAGCTGAGCAAACCCGCATCAAAATCGAGGCCGACAAAGCAGTCAACGACCTGGAAAGCCGCGTGGCCGATGTGCGCCACATTGAAGCAGAGCTAGAGACCATTCGCCAAGCGCACTATGCTGCCGGCGACCAGGTAAACCAAGCGCAAGGCCTGCTGTACGAAGCCAGTGCCGAAGTAGGGCGCTTAGAAGCGGAAATACGCTTTGTAGTGGAAGGTCGTCAGCGGGTAGAGCAGCGCCTGGCCCAACTTAAAGAGCAGCTAGCCCAGTGGGCTACCCGCAAGGAAGATGCCAGTGCAGAGATAGAAACCCTGGCAGGCCAGGCTATTGACAGTGAAGAAAAATCGCAGCTCTTAGCCGCCCAAGCCGAGGAACAGGCGACCGCCTTGCCCGAACTGGAAGACCAACTGCGCAGCGCGCAAACCAAGGCCAATGCGCAGCGCGGCAGCGTCAACAGCGTGCAACAGCAAATTCAGGTGCTGGCCGCAGACCAGCGCAATATTGGCGAACAAACCCGCAGCTTGGTCCTGCGCCGTGAGCGCCTGGCCGCTGATAAAAATGCCCTTGCTTCACCCGATGAGCAGCGCTTGGTGAATTTGCAAGACCAGTCAAGTGCCGCCGCCGAGGCCCAAGAGATTGCCCAGGCCCGCCTGCACGAGCTAACAGACAGCGTGCCCCAGCTGGACAACGAGCGCCGCGCCAAGCAAAGCGATGTCAACACCGAGTCACGCAAACAAGCCGATTTGTCAGCCCGCATGGACGCGCTCAAAGCGTTGCAGGAAAAAGTCAAGACCGATGGCAAGCTTAAACCCTGGCTGGCCAAACATGGGCTGGACGGCTTGCAGGGCCTGTGGACCAAAATTCATATTGAGCAAGGCTGGGAGAACGCGCTAGAAGCTGCCCTGCGCGAGCGCCTGAGCAGCCTGGAAGTGTCAAAGCTGGACATGGTGCGCGCTTTTGGCAATGACGCGCCGCCTGCAAAGCTGGCCTTTCATACTCTGCCGCAAGCAGGCCTGCCCGACAAAGCCGCCGAGCTGCCCCGGCTGGCAGATTTGTTGCGCTTAAACGATGCAGGGCAAAAAGCGCTATTGTTTAATTGGCTTTCAGGCTGCTACACGGCGGCTACTTTAGAGGATGCCATGGCTGCGCGCGACAAGCTGCAGGCTGGCGAAGTGATCTACGTGCCAGCGGGCCACTGCGTGGGCAGTAACAGCGTAGGCTTTTTTGCCCAAGACTCTGAGCAGGCAGGCTTGCTGGCGCGCGCACAAGAGATTGAAAACCTGGACAAACAGCTCAAAGCCCAAGCGCTGATTGCCAGCGAAAGCCACAACGCCCTGGTGCGCGCTGAAGCTAGCTACCACGCCGCGTCACAAAGCCTGGTAGCTGCCCGCCGCGAAGCCGCAGAGGCGGTGGGCCGCGCGCACGAGCTGCAGGTAGAAACGCTGCGCCTGCAGCAGTTGGCCGAGCAAACCCGTGCCCGTAGCCAGCAAATTACCGGTGACCTGACCGAGGTGGACGCTCAATTGGCCGACCTGCAAGAACGCAAGGTCACTGCTGAGGCGAAGTTTGAAGAGCTGGACATGCAACTGGCCGACACCCAAGAGCGCCATGCGCAATTGGATGAGCGCGTGATTGAGATGGAGCGCAAACTGGGTGAATCCCGTGAGCAGCAGCGCACGCTGGAGCGCCAAAGCACCGAGGCACAGTACGCACTGCGTACACTTGAGGCCCGCAAAGCCGAGCTCAGCCGCGCCATAGACACAGCAGCCCAGCAGGCAACTACGCTGGCGGCCGACGAGCAGCGCGCCCATGACGAGCTAGGCCGCTTGACCGATGCAGCAGCCCAAGCGGGCCTGCAAAACGCGCTGGGGCTTAAGCTGCAGCGTGAGACCGCGCTTGGCAGCCAACGCAGCAGCTACGATGACCTGACCCATAAACTGCGGGCCAGCGACGAAAGGCGGCTCAAGCTGGAGCGCGAGCTAGACCCGCTACGCCAGCGGATTACGGATTTTCAGCTTAAAGAGCAGGCCGCACGCTTGGGTTTTGAGCAGTACGCGCAGCTGCTGCAAGAGGCGCAGGCCGACATGGCGGCGTTGGCCGAGTCAATCAGCCAGGGCAATGTGCGCTTGGGCGGTTTGCAAAGCGCCATTGACCAGTTCAACCGCGACATCGCCGCCCTGGGTGCGGTGAACTTGGCAGCGCTGGACGAGCTGACCAGTGCCAGCGAGCGCAAAACTTTCCTGGATGCGCAAATGGCCGACCTGAACGAAGCCATCAGCACGCTGCAAGATGCGATCCTTAAAATTGACGGTGAAACACGTGAAATGCTCAGCGGCACGTTTAACACAGTCAATGATCACTTTGGCCGCATGTTCCCCGAGCTGTTTGGCGGCGGCCAGGCCAAACTGGTCATGACAGGCGAAGAAATTTTAGACTCAGGCGTGCAGGTGATTGCCCAGCCACCGGGCAAAAAGAACCAGTCGATTGCGCTGCTCTCGGGCGGCGAAAAAGCCTTGACCGCCATTGCCCTGGTATTTGCGATTTTTAACCTCAACCCCGCACCGTTTTGTTTGCTAGACGAGGTGGACGCACCGCTGGACGATGCCAACACCGAGCGCTACGCCAAGCTGGTGCGCAGTATGAGCAAAAAAGGCACGCAGTTCTTGTTCATCAGCCACAATAAAATTGCCATGGAAATGGCCGAACAACTGATTGGCGTAACCATGCAAGAGCAAGGCGTGTCGCGCATCGTGGCGGTAGACATGGAATCGGCCCTCGGTATGGCGGAGGCCGTATGAGTACTTTGACCGTAAGTTTGGCAGTCATTGGCGGCTTGGTGCTGGCCGGTGTGGTGGCGCACAGCGCTTGGAACACCCGGCGCAACGCACCGCGCACCGCTGATATCGAGCCTGTGGCACCACCCAATGCGGCTGAGCCTGGCCTGCAGCGTGAGCGCACAGAGCCCGCCATGGGAGGACTGGGAGAACTGGGAGGACTGGGAGGGCTAGGTGGCCTGCGCAGCATGCACACCGGTAGTGCCGACTTCCCGCCGCCGCCCAGTGTGGGTAACGACTTTGATTCCCACCTGATTGCGCTTGCGCCGCTAGACAAAAAGCCCATCCTGGACACGCTGATTGACGTGATTGCCCCGATCGTGGTGGACGGCGAAGTGGCCGGCGAACTGGCACTGGCCTCTATGCCCGCTACTCGGCGCGCGGGCAGCAAACCCTTTGCCGTAGAAGGCTACAACCGCTTTTCAGAGCAATGGGAGCTGCCCAGCCCCGGCCAGCGCTACAGCGCCTTTCAAGCCGGTGTGCAGTTGGCCAACCGCACTGGGGCGCTCAACGACATCGAGTATTCAGAGTTTGTGGTCAAAGCCCAAGCCTTTGCCGACGCGGTCGCAGGCACGCCAGAGTTCCCAGAGATGCGCGACGAAGTGGCCCGTGCCCGCGAGCTAGACCAGTTTGCCAGCAGCCACGACGCACAGCTTAGCGTTACGGTGCGCGCCCGCGCTACCGCCTGGAGCCCAGGCTACGTGCAGCAGCACGCCACCCGCCAAGGCTTGTTGCCCGGTGTGATACCCGGACGCATGGTGCTACCCGCCGCCCACTCGGGCCTGCCGCCTGTGCTCAGCCTGGCTTTTGACACCCAGGCCGCCTTGGCCGACGACCCTGAGCAGTCGGCACTGCGCAGCATCATATTGTCGCTAGATGTGCCCCAGGTTGCCCGCACCGAGCAGCCTTTTATGCGCATGCGCGACATGGCGGTGGCGCTGGCCGCCAGCATGGACGGCTTGATTACCGACGACGACGGCACCATCATTCGCCTGGAAGCGCTGGACGCCATCGGGGCCGACCTGGAAAAGTTGTACGACACGCTGGAAGCCCGCGATTTGTCTGCAGGCTCGCTGCAGGCCCGCCGCTTGTTCAGCTAGGCGGCTGATTCGGTACGCTCTGTTCTGTACGCTTTGAATACCAAATTATGGCCTCAAATGACCTATTTTCAGAACCAAATCAGCCTGTCGCCCAAGGAAATGCTGAACAATCAGCTATCAAAAGAGTAGTAACCCCAACCCAGCAACGCGATGCCCTGCACCAGCAGCTGCACTACCACGCACACCGCTACTACGTGCTGGACGACCCGCAAATTCCTGATGCGGCCTACGACATGTTGTTCCAGCAACTGCAAGCGCTGGAAAGTGCACACCCCGAATTTACAACGCCAGATTCACCTACCCAGCGGGTTATAGGCACGGTGCTGGCGGGTTTTAGGTCGGTCAAGCACGCCGTGCCCATGCTCAGCATCAATACCGAGACCGACACCGAATCCACCGGCGCGGTCAATTTTGACACCCGCGTGCGCAAAGCCCTGGGCTGCAGCGATGCCGACCCGGCGGTGGAATACGTGGCCGAGCTGAAATTTGACGGCCTGGCAATCAACCTGCGCTACGAAAACGGCATGCTGGTGCAAGCCGCCACACGAGGCGATGGTGAGATGGGCGAAGACGTAACGCATAACATCCGCACTATCGGGCAGATCCCGTTAAAGCTACACGCCCCCGCGCTTGCGGCTTCGCCAGGTTCGCTGCCCCCCCAAGCAATCCCCGCCGTGCTAGAAGTGCGTGGCGAGGTGTACATGCGCCGTGATGATTTTGAGAAATTGAACGAGCGCCAGCGTGCAAAAATAGTTGCCGGTGAAAAAGGCGAAAAAACCTTTGTTAACCCGCGCAACGCCGCCGCTGGGGCCGTGCGCCAGCTTGACAGCGCCATCGCTGCGCAGCGGCCACTGAGCTTTTTTGCGTATGGCGTGGGCCAGGTTATCACCACCGACGGCACGCTGCCATGGCAGACCCATTTCGAGCTGCTGCAAACCTTGAAACTATGGGGTTTTCCTGTTGCCGCCCAAGCAATTGTTGCACAAGCAGCTACTCAATTAATAGCGTACCACCAACGCATAGCGCTAGAAAGAAGCAGCCTGCCGTATGACATTGATGGTGTGGTCTACAAGGTTAACCGCTTGGATTTGCAGCAGCAGCTGGGTTTTATCTCGCGCGAGCCGCGCTGGGCCGTGGCGCACAAATACCCTGCGCAAGAGCAGCTCACCACGGTGTTGGCGATAGACGTGCAAGTAGGCCGCACCGGCAAGCTTACCCCGGTGGCCAAGCTGGCCCCTGTATTTGTAGGCGGTGTTACGGTAACCAACGCCACTTTGCACAACGAAGACGAGGCCCGGCGCAAAGACGTGCGGGTAGGCGACACGGTGATTGTGCGCAGGGCAGGGGACGTGATTCCTGAAATCGTGAGCGTGGTTTTGCCTGCTGATGCTGCTGCGCCCAGTCAAGCAGGCAGCCAACGCGGCACGGTATTTACCATGCCCCGCCAATGTCCGGTGTGCGGCTCTGAGGCGGTTCGTGAAGACGGCGAAGCCGACTACCGCTGCAGCGGCGGCCTGTTTTGCACGGCGCAGCGCACGCAGGCCATTTTGCATTTTGCCCACCGCCGGGCTGTCGAGGTGGAAGGCTTGGGCGACAAACTGGTAGAACAACTGGTGGACGAGGGCGTGGTTAAAACCCTGCCCGACCTGTACAAGCTGGGTTTGGTCGCCTTGGCCAGCTTAGACCGCATGGCCGATAAGTCTGCGCAGAACATCCTGGCCGCATTGCAAAAATCCAAGCAAACCACGCTGAGCCGGTTTGTGTTTGGCCTGGGCATCCGCCACGTAGGTGAGGCTACTGCCAAAGCGCTGGCCCAGCATTTTGGCCAACTCGATGCCATCATGGATGCTACGCCAGAGCAGCTCTTGGAAGTGGCCGACGTAGGCCCGATTGTGGCCAGCAGCCTGCGCACCTTTTTCGACCAGCCACACAACCGCGAAGTGGTAGAGCAGCTGCGCGCCTGCGGCCTCACCTGGCCCGAGGGCGCGCCCTTAGTGCAAACCCCCAGGCCGTTAACGGGCAAGACTTTTGTAATTACCGGTACCTTGCCCACCTTGGGCCGGGACCAAGCCAAAGACCTGCTGGAAGCTGCTGGTGCCAAAGTAGCGGGCAGTGTAAGCAAAAAAACCGACTATTTGCTGGCCGGCGGCGAGGCCGGCAGCAAACTAGACAAGGCCCGCGAGCTGGGTGTGGCCGTCATTGACGAGGCGCAAATGCAGGCACTGCTAGCCGCTTAGGACAGGTTTTGCAAGCTGCCAGGCGCAGCACTGCTTGCGCAGCCTTTACCTGCCCGACACAAGCCCTGTCTACCTAGGTTGGCTGTGCTGCGTTAAAAGCTTTGTTCTACAGGAGTAACGCTATGACTGAACTTAAACCAATTGCCTCTTTAGCCGCACACCCAGCGGTTGCCACGGGACTCAAACTGGCCGCTGCGGCTGTGTTTTCTGCCAGTTTGTCAGCCTGCGTGGTTGCGCCATTTGGCCCGCACTACCGTGGCGCGGTGGTTGGGCAGGTGGTGGTAGAGGGCCCGCCTGTGGTGCTAGCGCCAGCACCGGTGGTGGTGGTGCGGCCGCCCGTGCAATACGGGCCACGCTACCCGTACCACCACCGCTATTGAGACGGCAAAGTAGCCCTGGCGGCTAATTTGCCAGCGCGCTGGGAGTAAGCCGCCAAGTGCTGTGTTTTATAGCGACAATCACAGTATGGCTATTCACACAATTCTCAGCATGGGCGACCCACGTTTGTTGCGCGTGGCCCAACCCGTCACAGAGTTTGACACCGACGAACTCCACCTCTTAATTAGCGATCTGCTGGACACCATGGCCGCTGCCAACGGGGCGGGGCTGGCAGCGCCGCAAATAGGCGTAGACCTGCAGTTGGTGATTTTTGGTACTGGCACAACCAACCCGCGTTACCCCGACGCCCCTGTGGTGCCGCGCACGGTGCTGATTAACCCGCACATTACGCCGCTCGATGCCCAAGGCCAGCCCATAGCGGGCAGGCCCTACCACCAAACACCCGGCGCGCCCCTTGCCGGGCTGGCCACAGGGCCTGCTGCGGTGCTGCAAGATGGCTGGGAGGGCTGCTTGTCAGTGCCCGGCTTGCGCGGCAGTGTGCAGCGCTACAGCCACATTCGCTACCAAGGCTGTGACCAGTATGGCGACCCGATAGACCGCACGGTCAGCGGTTTTCATGCGCGGGTGGTGCAGCACGAGTGCGACCACTTGTTTGGCGTGTTGTACCCTATGCGCATCAGCGACTTTTCACGCTTTGGTTTTACCAAGGTCCTGTTTCCACAGCTGGTAGGTCTGGAGGCAGATGATGATTAACTTACTCTTAAAATCATAGCTGCTTATGCAGCATTTCCTTGGGCAATAAGCCTAAAACGCTTAAAAAACGATATACCTATGCAATACCGAAACCTTGGCAAAAGCAACCTCAAAGTCTCTGCGCTGTGCTTAGGCACCATGATGTTTGGCGACCAAACTGACAAAACAGAGGCCGCTTCTATGGTGGCCAGTGCGTACGAGCACGGTGTGAACTTTATCGACACTGCAGATGTGTACAGCAAAGGCGCGTCCGAGACAATACTGGGAGACTTGCTCAGGCCGCAGCGCCACGACTGGGTGCTGGCCACCAAGCTGGGCAACAAAATGACCGAGCGTGTAAACGAGGGGCATTATTCCAGCAGCTGGATGCAGCGCGAGATCGACGCATCACTGCAACGCCTGCAAACTGACTATGTAGACATTTTGTACCTGCACCTTGACTACAACGGCATGAACCTAGAGGAGCCGCTGCGCGCGCTAGACGCTATGCTGCGTGCAGGCAAAATTCGCTATTGGGGCGTGTCTAATTTTCGCGGTTGGCGCATTGCTGAAGCTGTGCATACCGCCCGCTTGTTAGGCATGCCCGCACCCGTGGTGTGCCAGCCGTACTACAACTTGCTCAACCGCATGCCTGAGGTGGAGGTGCTGCCTGCGTGTGCGCACCACGGCATCGGCGTGGTGCCCTACAGCCCCATTGCGCGTGGCGTGCTGACGGGCAAGTACCAGCCTGGCCAAAGCGCACCCGAAGGCACGCGCGCAGGCCGGGGTGACAAACGCATCGCACAAACCGAGTTTCGCCTAGAGTCGCTGCAGATAGCCCAAACCCTCAAGGCACACGCCGAGGCCAAAGGCACCAGCTTGGCACATTTCGCCAGCGCCTGGGTGCTGGCTAACCCAGTGGTGAGCAGCGTTATTGCCGGGCCCCGCACGCTGGCGCAATGGCAAGACTACCTGCCCGCATTGGAGTGCACCATCACAGCGCAAGACGAAGCGCTGGTCAACAGCCTGGTGCCACCTGGACACCCCTCAACCCCAGGCTATACCGACCCAGTCTACCCGCTCAATGGCCGCGAGCTGCCCAACAGCACTGAGGCAGGGCAAGCTGTTTAACTTACCCGCAGCCCCATTTATTTGCAGCAGCCAAAGCCCGCACCATGCAACCCGAGGACCTGCAAAAAATCGTTTCCATGCCCATGCCTTTTGGCAAGTACAAAGGCCGCCTGATAGCCGACTTGCCCGGAAATTACCTGCACTGGTTTGCACGCGAAGGCTTTCCCAAAGGCGAGCTAGGCCGTCTGCTGGCCATCATGCGCGAGATTGACCACAATGGGCTAGGTGATTTGCTTGCGCCTTTGCGAAAAAGCTAGTTTTTATGCATTTTGGGGCTGTGGCCCAAGGAAATACTGAATAAGCAGCTATCAAATATGCAGCGTCAAGCTACGAGTTTGTAGTGTTTTTTACTAAAATCTAAACCCGTCAGATCTTCTATTTTTTTAGACAGACGGTATTTTTTCTCTCTCGCAGTTAACTGGTAACTTGGATTGAACACTAAATTTTGCTCAGCCTCAGTCTCTATCCATTGCGCCATCACTTTGGGATGCGTACCGGCAAATTTTTTAACTGCCTTGGAGTCAAAATTAGCGTAGTTAATTTGCATCGTGGTAGACCCTTTCCAATACTTGGCAACTTGGTCTAACTTGGCTTGCATTTGCTCCTGTTTGCGAACCCATCCGTAGTGAAAAATACGGGCATTCGCCAAAGCGCATTGGGCAAAGCGCGGTTTTTTGTGCTCGTGCATCACCAGCCAGTATTGGCCATCAGGGGCGTAGGATCTAATGGTGTTGCGAATCAAGCGACACTCACGTCGGTACCAACCTGGGCTAACAGATACATAGCTGGGGGTGCCGTAAAAATGGACATAGTCAAATACCAAGGCTTCTACAGCGGGGTTAGCGTGGTGCATGTTGACAGATTCACGTATCTTAGCTAGGTCTTCCTCGTGCACTACTTCATCACCCTCAAGGTAGAAAGCCCAATCACCAACGCAAGCATACTGGGCAATCATTTTCTGTTGCGCGTAAACGAATCCACGGTCTCCCATACGGTCATTCCACACTGTGTCAATAATTTTGATTTTGGGATTGCCAATATTTAGTATGAGCGCTCTGGTGTCGTCATCCCCAGCCCCTACTGCTATGACAAATTCATCTACCAATGGTAGCAATGAGCAAATAGATTCTATGAACGGGAAACCCAGTAGTTTGCCGTTTCGAATGAATGTAAAACCGCTAATAGACACGGGCTTGGTGGGCTCAACTGGGCTCGTAATATCGATGGACTTATTCAATGATGGCTCCCATTGTGCCGTCGAGGCTTTGTAATTTTGCATACACGCCTTGATTTTCTATCAGCTGCGCATGTGTGCCCAGCTCAATCACTTTACCGTGCCCCATCACAACGATGCGATCGGCATGCTCTATGGTTGAGAGACGGTGGGCTATGATAATAGTAGTGCGGCCTTGCATTAAAGTTTGCAATGCAAGCTTAACCTCGTACTCTGACGCGTTATCCAGCGCCGATGTAGCCTCATCCAGTACCAAAATAGGCGTATCTTTGTAGATGGCCCGCGCTATAGCTAAGCGTTGTCTCTGCCCACCAGATAACTGGCTTGCATTGTGGCCCACAACAGTGTCGATTCCCAAGGGCAGGGTGTTAACGTGCTCTAGTAAATTTGCAGCCTCCAAAGCACTTTCAATTCGCACCGGATCGGCAATTTGTCCTAGGGCAATGTTGGCGGCTATAGTGTCATTGAGCATCACTACATCTTGGTTAACAAACGACAGTTGTTTGCGCAGCGTATCCAAGTCCCATTCTTTAATGCCAATACCGTCTAGCAGAACCTCGCCTTTCGTCACATCAATAAATCGCGCCAGCACATTCACCAATGTCGTCTTACCTGAGCCAGAACTGCCAATAATGGCAATAGTTTCACCTGCTCTAATGTGAAGATCAAGACCTGCGAGTGCCTGATTTTCACTGCTGGGGTATTGCAGAGTGACCGCCTTGAACTCCAATTCGCCGTTTGCGCGTGCCGCTGGCGGTTTGAATTGGCCACTGGTTTCTGCTTCGGTATGCTCAATAAGGTCTAGCCCCCGTTCTAAGGCCGCTATGCCTCTGGTTATCGGCCCAGCCACTTCAGAAAGGTGCTTTATGGGTGCAATCAACATCAACATGGCTGTTGTAAATGCTACGAAACCACCCACCGTAACGCCCGTCGAGGCGCTCTGGTACAAAGCCACACAAATAACGGCCGACAGCGCCGAGGCAGCCAGCATTTGCGTGGCCGGTGTCATTGCTGAATTTGCAATGGTTGACTTGATTGCCAATCTGCGCAGTTCATTGTTCAGGATTTCAAATCGACTGGATTGCCCTTCTTGCGCATGGTGTAGGCGCACCGCTCGGTAAGCCAGTACATTTTCCTCAACAACATAAGCCAGTTTATCCGTGGCCAATTGACTAGCCTTGGTAATTAAGTGAAGTCGTTTTGACAAAACCTTCATGACCCACGCTACAAACGGAAAAATCACCAGTACGATGGCTGTTAATTTCCAATTCAAATAAAGAAGGTACGACATTAATGCAACTAAGCTTAATGTGTCTTTGACCAAAGAAAGTAGCGCGTTCACCAATAAGTTGGAGCCCGTTTGTACTTCATACACTATGGTGTTAACCAGGCTGCTAGCGGAATTTTGCGAAAAAATGGAAGGATGCGCATACAAAAGCTTAGCAAATAATTTACCGCGCAAGTTAACCATTGCCCTGTTGCTCATTGCCGCCAAAGCGTACTGCGCACAAAAGCCACCCGCACCGCGAATTGCAAACAAGCCCAGTATGGCCACAGGCACCATCCACAGCGCTAAACGCCCCGCTTGAAAGCCTGTATCCAGCAGTGGCTTCATTAAGGCAGGGATTAAAGGCTCAGTAGCGGCTGCTACTACAACGCCCAAGACGGCTACCAGCAATAGTCGACCGTTACCTTCATAATAAGGAAGTATTCGTTTAAGTCTGTTGATTAAAGTCATTGCACTTGGTTTGTAGTTTTTTGACTGGATGCAGAGCTAATCAATGACAAAAGCAGCACTAAAGTCCAGCCTTCATGCACGTTGTACAGCAAAGAGTCGGTAAAACAGTTGAGTGAAAAAATGAAAACGCCCGCTCTGCATATATCTCTGAAAGCTATATTATTTACGTGCTGGGTATTTTTAATAGCCTGACCCAAAAGTAGCAAAAATAAACTAAGCCCAATCAAGCCATATTGCGAGGCTTGGGTAATGTACTCGTTATGGGTATGGCTGTGGCCTTGGCTGGCAAATGGGTCTTGGCTTTGTTCTAAGTGATGTCTAAAGGCACCAGCACCAGTGCCAATGATGGGAGATTGTTTAAATAAATTCCAGCTAATCAGCCAATAGTGAAAACGGCTACCCGCGCCAGTTGAAGTATCATTTTTTTGCAAATAATTGCTTGTTTCTGAAGTCATGGAATCAATCCGTTTTTGAACTGCAGGAACAGTAACGTAAGCAGTTAAAAAAATACAAACAAGAGCTAGTGTCGCAAGTGCTTTATGCAGTGTTGACTTCATTTGAGATAGCGAGAATAAAAACAGGCAAGCTACCAAATTGAGCAGCGCCATCCTTCCTCGTATAAAAAATACTATATCAACGGCGCAAATAATGGCCAATACCATAAACCATAGGCTGTAACGCCTTAAATGAACAGCACAAATTAAACAGACAAAGCAGAGTATGGATATGAAAAATCCATGCTCCAGTTGATTTCGCAAATAAACTAAATTTTGACTCCACATACCGGCAACCATTTGGTGGTAGGCTTGATTTCTTAAACTCTCAATGGGGAGTCCTAGCAAGCGCACCAAACCTGTTCCGTCCAATACCGTTGGTACCATCAAGAAAACAATACCCATACTAAAACTCAAAAGAACAAGTATTCGCTTTCGATCTGAGTCCAGCATATAAACCAAAACTATCACAGATAAGAGCTTGAGGTATCTTGCGGCATCATGCTGGGCCAAAGCGGGCGAAGCACTGGTAAAAGATAAACTCAAGTAAATAACGAGTGTTAAGGCAATACTTGTCCAAATTAGTTTTTGACGAGTTACAACCTCCCATTTGTTTCGCCAATTGCCTGAAAGCAGGTAGAAGAAAAATAAACCGTAAAGGCCAACCCGAAATAAAGCACTAGACCAAGGCAGTCCAAAAGCCATCAGGCAAACCATCCAATAAGAAACTGTATGCATCCATAGGGTAATGCGCACAGTACTTTCTCTAAATTGACTTGGGTTTTCGGTGTGCATTTACGTCAGAATTTTTTTGGCTACAGCCAGTATTTCGTTGACAGAAATATGATTAACTTGTTCGGTGTCAGATTGAATGCAGAAGTGCAGCCTGCTTTTTGGTAATCTCCAGCTAGGGTGCACACTTTTGTTGAAAAGTCCAATTAAAGGGGTTTCAGTGGTAACGGTTAAGTGCATAAGGCCACCGTCACAAGCGATGACTAAATCTTGGGCTGCTATAGCATTTCTTGTTTCTGTGACAGAAATTTTTGCTACTAAATTGCGCACTTGAATTTTTTCACCCATGTACTCTAAGAAACCAACTGCAGAGCTGTGGGCATTTGATGAACCGATTAAGGTAATAGTTATTTTGAAAAAACTGTGCAATGCTAGCGCAAGCCCAACCCATTTTTCATAAACCCGCGAAGAATCCACCCCGCCGAGCGCAAATGCAATCTTTAAATCACTATTTTGATTTAAAGAACGATGGGGTAATGGGCCTAGCTTTTGCGTTGCATGAGTTTCAAAGTCTATACCCGCACACGCTTTTGCCAATAAATCTGCTAACCGCTGAGTGGCAAAATTTGCACGATTAAATTCGGGCCCCGTATAAAACCCATGCATTGATATCCAGTAATTCGATCTGAAATAACGCATTTTGGTGCGCATTGAACGGCGCTTATTACTTTGTAAAATTATAAAATCGTATGTTTTTCCCGCCAACAGTTGGGGGTTGGATTCGATGCGGTTGAACCAGGGATCCGATTGAAAGAGAGGTGCAAGGTGATTGTCAATCAGCAAATCGCACTCAAATTTTTCTTGGTTTAGCAAGCTTCTGGGGGCTAGATCCATCAGCGCATCACCAATTTGCGGGATGCCTTCGTATATCCATAGAACTCTTTTCCAGCTAGGTTCTATTTTTTGGCAAAGATATTTGCTCTGCCCGCTTAATCTAAATTGAATTGCCTTGCGAAAATGCCGCCAACCCAGCTTGTTCGTCCCGCTTTGGGCAAGATAGTCTTGGTTATTATTTGCTACTGTTTTTAACAAGGGCTGCGTGATGGAAATTCTAGCTTGATTATTAAGCCATGATTTAACGACCGGAAACATATAGATGAACATTCTGATCTATTATCAAGCATCTGATGGTGGCTATCATGTGCCACCTTATGCTGCAACTACTTATCTTTTATTCAATGAGCTTGTGCGTTACTTTAATCGTCCGTAATGAATCTGCGAATATTCAGTCGTGCTTATCGTCAGTTAATTTTGCCAGCGAAATAGTGGTTTTAGAGCATGGTAGCGGGGACAATTCTGCAGAAATTGCCCGTAATTTAGGTGCCAAAGTTCTGGTGACGCCTGATTGGCCAGGCTTTGGACCTCAAAAAAATCGGGCCATTAGGCTGGCAACTAAAGATTGGATACTGTCTATCGATGCAGATGAACGCGTAACACCAGAATTACAACGCGAAATAGAACTTGCTATGGCGGACGAGGAATTTGTAGCATTTGAAATTCCGAGGGCAACTCAGTTTTGTGGACAATGGATTCGCCACTGCGGTTGGACACCAGACCGGGTGATACGTCTGTTTAAGCGTGGTAAAGCTCATTTTTCTCAAGACTTGGTGCATGAAAAATTATTACTTAACGACAGTAATGCAAAGCTGGGCCGCTTGAAGTCCCCTTTGCTGCATTACAGCTACCCCACACCAGGGCATTACTGGCAAAAGCTGCAGCGGTACAGCCAAGATTGGGCTAAACAGCGTCATTCTGAAGGTCAGAAAACTACGATGGTTCGTGCGGCCTTGTCTGGGCTCACTGCTTTTTTTCGCAGTTATGTATTCAGACTGGGATTCTTGGATGGGGCAATGGGTTTTGCGGTGTGCACAATGCAAGCGCAAGCTGCTTTTGGTAAATATTTTGAACTGTATTGTTTGAACCATGAACACAAAAAATAATTTGAAATACTATCTTTTGCTCTGCCATCATCTGCTCAAAAAGATCTGTTGGCTCGGGCTTATTGTTAGCAGCGCAAGCTTCGCTCAATTTCGGGTGGAGATTTCGGGTGTGGGGGTTACCCAGCTGCCTGTTGCCATTGCGGCCTTTAAAGGTGACGAAGTAGCCCCGCAAAAAATGGGGTTTATTGTGCTCGCAGATTTGCTCCGCAGCGGGCAGTTTAAGTCGGTAGATGCTGCGGGCAGGGGGCTTGATGAAACTTCGCGCCCCGATATGGGGCCATGGAAGCAAAAAGGTGCTGACCACTTGGTGGTGGGCAGTGTCACCAAGCTGGCAGACGGGCGCTTTGATGTGCGTTTCAGGTTGTGGGATACAGTGCGGGGCACTGAGGTAGCAAACTCTGTGGCTGTCTACCCTGCAGGCGATTTGCGCCTTGCAGCACACAAAATTGCCGATATTATTTATGAAAAACTCACGGGTCAAAAAGGTATTTTTTCCACCCGCATTACTTACATTACTAAAACTGGGCCACGCTACAGCCTGTGGGTGGCCGATGCGGACGGCGAAGCTGCGCAAACAGCACTGGCAAGCCCAGAGCCGTTGATATCTGCGTCGTGGTCGCCCAACGGGGCGCAGTTGGCCTATGTGTCGTTCGAGTCGCGCAAGCCCGTGGTCTATGTGCAAGAGGTGACCAGCGGACGCAAACGGGCCGTGGCCAATTTTCGCGGTTCTAACAGTGCGCCTGCTTGGTCACCCGACGGTAAGACGTTAGCTTTAACACTGACCAAAGACGGCGCATCACTGATTTATGGGATGGACAGCGCAGGAGGTGAGCCGCGAAAATTGAGCCAATCCAACAGCATTGATACAGAACCTGTGTACTCCCCAGACGGCAAATCTATTTATTTTGTGAGCGACCGCGGTGGTGCGCCGCAAATCTACCGCATGCCCTCTACGGGCGAGGGCACAGGCCGCGCTGAAAGGGTCAGCTTCACTGGCAGTTACAACATTTCACCTGCCCTTAGCCCAGACGGGCGCAGCTTGGCCTATATTTCCCGAGTGGGTGGTGCTTTTAAACTGCATGTGATGGAGCTGGGTGGAACTGCCGTAGCCATTACCGACTCTACTGCCGATGAACGCCCCAGCTTCGCACCCAACAGTAACCTTATCATGTACGCCACCAAGCAAAACGGCCGTGAGGCCCTGATGACCACCACGCTAGACGGCAAAATCAAAGCCCGCTTGGGCGCGCAAGGCGGCGACATTCGGGAGCCCCATTGGGGGCCATTTCAAAAATAAATTGACCGCGTTTTCTATTCAAATTGACACATAAGGAACTACCCAAATGGCACAACTTTCAATTCCAAGCATGTTCTTCGGTGATCGCTTGCAAACTGCCAAGCTGATGGTGGTAGCTTGCGGGGCCGCCGTTTTGGCAGCCTGTAGCAGCACCCCCTTAAGCGATGTGCCCGTGGTGGACAAGCAAGGCTCGTCCGTAGCTGCTATGCCAGCCAAGTCTGCCTCAGCGGCAGAGGGTTCGCAAGTTGCGCAGCGCGCGGTTCAGTCGGGTACCCTGGACGCCAACCAGGCCAACGTAGCAGGCCCTGCCAACGCTGCAAAAGTGATTTACTTTGACTACGACAGCTACAGCATCAAACCCGAATTCCAAGGCGCGTTGGATGCCCATGCCAAGTTTTTAAGTGCTAACAAAACCCTCAAGATGGCTATTGAAGGCCACACCGACGAACGCGGTGGTCGTGAATACAACCTGGCTTTAGGCCAAAAACGCTCCGAAGCTGTGCGCCGCGCGCTAGGTTTGTTGGGCGTGACTGATGCGCAAGTTGAGGCCGTGAGCTTTGGCAAAGAAAAACCGGCCAATACGGGTTCTGATGAATCGAGCTGGGCGCAAAACCGCCGCGCTGAAATAAACTACCGTTAGTCAGGCTGCATTAACACAGTTAGATTCCAGCGCTGGCGCTGGTGTTGCACAGCGTCAGCGTTGTTATGGCACAGTGCTAGCGCTGCTACACTGGTGTTATTGATTTTTCAAAGAACCTCTATGCTATCTTTTCATAAGCTGTTCGTGCAGACTTTTCTTGGTATTAGCGCCATTTTCGTCGCTTTTTCTGGCCATGCCGGGCTGTTTGACGATGAAGAAGCGCGCAAAGCCATACTGGAACTGCGCCAAAAAGTTGATGTTAACAAGCAAGCGAGCGATGTGGCTGACCAAAAGCAAAGCGAAGAGCTGAAAGAGGCCAACACCGCATTGCGCCGCAGCCTGCTTGATTTGCAAAACCAAATTGAAGCTTTGCGCGGCGAAATTGCCAAAGCGCGGGGCCAAGAAGAGCAGCTTGCCCGCGATGTGGCCGAAGTACAGCGCCGCCAAAAAGACATAGCCCAGGGGGTAGACGACCGTTTGCGTAAATTTGAGCCAGTCAAAATTAACGTAGATGGCCGCGAATTTACCGCCGACCCTGCTGAAAAGCGTGACTATGACGCTGCATTTGCCATTTTCCGCAAGTCTGAATTCACTGCGGCCAGCACTGCTTTCGCAGAGTTTGTGCGCCGTTATCCGCAAAGCGGTTACAACCCATCTGCTCTCTTTTGGCTGGGCAATGCCCAGTACGCTGTGCGCGACTACACCAACGCCGTGGCCAATTTTCGCAGCATGATCGCCCAAGCGCCCGACCACCCTAAGGCCAGCGAAGCCGCCTTGTCGATTGCCAACTGCCAAATAGAGCTTAAAGATACCCGTTCTGCCCGTAAAACGCTGGAAGATTTGATGAAGGTTTACCCACAGTCAGAAGCCGCAGTGGCCGCCAAAGACCGCCTTACGCGGCTTAAATAGCTGCCCATCTGCTGCATACCCCAGTAAAATTGGGCGATGCAGCCTACTGATATTTCCACTCTCAGCACCCAGATTCTCTGGGCCAGCTTTGTTTTTTCGTTTGTGTTTGGTGCTATCGCGCAGCGTACCCATTTTTGCACTATGGGTGCAGTCAGCGATGTGGTCAATGTGGGTGATTGGACGCGCATGCGCCAATGGGCGTTAGCGGTAGGCATCGGCATGCTGGGCTTCGCGGCCTTGGTTTGGTTGGGCAAAATAGACGCCAGTAAGACTCTGTATGCATCGGGCCGGGCCATGTGGTTATCCGCCTTGGTGGGTGGCGCGTTGTTTGGTTTTGGCATGGTTTTAGCGTCAGGCTGCGGCAGCAAAACCTTGGTGCGGATTGGCGGCGGCAGCCTTAAATCGTTGGTTGTGTTTCTTGTGATGGGTATTGCTGCTTTTGCTACGCTCAAAGGCATTACCGCTGTGCTGCGTGTAGCCACTGCCGACACTGTGGCTTTTGCCATAGTCACGCCTGGCAGTGTCGCAAGCGCACTGGGAAGCGTGCTGGGCTTACCTGGCCAGCTAGCGCAGCTCCTTGCTGGCGTGTTGCTGGGCGGAGGCTTGGTGCTGTGGGCAGTAGTGCGCCGCGATTTTTGGACTCTGGACAATCTGCTGGCGGGCATGGGCTTGGGCACCGTGATTGTGCTCATGTGGTGGGCCAGCGGCTCGCTGGGCTATGTGGCCGAGCATCCTGATACGCTGCAAGAGGCATTTTTAACCACCAACTCAGGCCGTGCTGAAGCGCTGAGCTTTGTGGCACCCGTGGCTTACACGCTGGACTGGCTGATGTTTTTTAGCGATAAAACCAAGGTGCTGACCCTGGGCATTGTTTCAGTGCTGGGCGTTATTGCAGGTTCGGCCGTGCTGGCGCTGGCCAGCCGAAGCTTTCGCTGGGAAGGCTTTGGCGGTGTGGAAGATCTCGCCAACCATTTAGCTGGTGGCGTACTGATGGGCATAGGTGGCGTGATGGCCATGGGTTGTACGGTTGGTCAAGGCATGAGCGGCTTGTCTACACTGTCAGTTAGCAGTTTTATGGCTGTGGCTGCCATCTTGGGCGGGGCTGTTGGCGGGTTTAAATACCAAATTTGGCGTCTAGACCGCATGGGCTGAATACGCACAGCCTAGGCCCTACAAAAATATGCCCCAAACACTGCAGATGCCGCCAATTCCAACGCCAACGCCAACGCCAACGTCAACGCAAATAGTGGTTGACCCTGATGCTGCACAGCCCGATGCGGTAGACCCAGCGCGCCGTTTCGGCGGCTTGGCGCGGCTTTATGGCGCGCGTGGTGCCGCCCAGATTCAAGCTGCGCATGTGGCTGTTGTAGGCATTGGTGGCGTAGGTTCATGGGCCGCTGAAGCGCTGGCCCGCAGTGGGGTAGGGCGTATCACACTCATCGACTACGACCACATAGCAGAGTCCAACATTAACCGCCAAATTCATGCCGAAACCAGCACGGTAGGCATGGCCAAAGTCGTGGCGATGCAAGCACGCATAGCCCAAATCAACCCTCAGTGCCATGTGCATTGTGTTGAAGAATTTGCCACCCCCGAGAACTGGCAAGCAATGGCAAGCCAAGGTCAGTTTAACGCCGTGATTGACGCTTGCGACCAAGTGAAAACCAAAATAGCCTTGGCTGTGTGGGCGCGCGACAGCGCCCGATTGCAGGCAAAAAATGGGGCTCCACTGTTTATTACTGTAGGTGCTGCTGGTGGTAAACGGCGGGCAGACAAAGTTGACATAGTGGACTTGGCAGACACCACACATGACCCCTTACTGGCCAAGCTGCGCTACAGCCTGCGCCGCCAGCATGGTGCGTCGCAGGGCAAACGTATGGGCACACAGTGCGTGTTCAGCCGCGAAGCTGTAGCTACGCCCGACAAGGAACCCGCTTTAGAAGGGGCCGGCTCTTCAGCCAGCACCGACGGCAGCCTCAATTGCCATGGCTACGGCTCTGTGGTGGCTGTCACGGCCAGTTTTGGCATGTGTGCTGCAGGATGGGTGCTAGATGAGCTGGCTAAAATATAAGCGCACTTCTTCAGGGGCGCGTGACAAGGCGGTAATTTTCACGCTATAATTTGAGGCTTCACGTAAGTGATACGCGGGACCTTAGCTCAGCTGGTAGAGCAGCGGACTTTTAATCCGTTTGTCGTGGGTTCGACCCCCGCAGGTCCCACCAGAATACAAGCCCTTGCAGCCTGATGGTTGCAAGGGCTTTTTGGTTTTCTTCGCTGATTATTCTATAGACTGTACCCTTAATTCTCCACCCCACATCGGAGCCCTCCATTGAAAATCGCTGACTTACTTTGCACCCCGCAGGCCAGTACTGTGGTAGCGGATCCTGCCAGTGTGGACGCAGCCATGCTAAGCCGCTACAGCAACCGGGCTTTTTTGCCCCAAGCTGTACCGCGCGAGGTTTTGCACAGCTTGCTGGAGGTGGCAGCCCGCGCGCCCAGCGGTACCAATACCCAGCCATGGAAAACCTATGTACTGCAAGGTGCCAGCAAGGATGCTTTGGTGGACAAAGTATGCGCTGCACACGACGCGCTAACTGCTGACCCCGGCTTAGCCACGCAGTACCAAGAGGCCTACGATTACTACCCTCAAAAGTGGATTTCTCCCTACATTGACCGCCGCCGAGAATGCGGCTTTGGCTTATATGGCGTGCTGGGTTTAGGCAAAGGCGACAAGGCCGGTATGCATGCACAGCACCAGCGTAACTTTAAGTTTTTTGATGCGCCTGTGGGCTTAATGTTCACCATCGACAAAACTATGGGGCGCGGCAGCTTGCTAGACTACGGCATGTTTCTGCAAAACGTGATGCTAGCAGCGCGGGCGCGCGGTCTGCACACATGTCCACAGGCCGCATGGAATGGATTTTCTTCGGTTATTTTGCCGCACATCGGCGCGGGCGGGCATGAAATGCTGGTTTGCGGTATGTCGCTAGGCTATGCTGACGAATCTGCTTTGGTTAATACTTTTGCTACCGTGCGGGTGGATGCGCAAGAATTTACGACTTGGCTAACGTAAACCTACTTTCATTGCGACAAATGGCTAGGCCGCGACTGAAGGCCATCGGGCAACAGACCTGAAAAACTGGTGTTTAGCAAGCGTACTTGCGCTGCTGCTGATGCCTCACCTTGGGTAGCCGCGATGGTGGCCATCCAGTCGCTGCGCAGGTACCACAGTGCTTCTAGATCGGGAGCGTACTGTATGCGCCTGCGCACCAGCGGGCGCAGTGCAGCACCGGCATCGCCCATGGTTTCAAGCATATTTTCACGAATATCTTCTGTGCGGTCATGCAGTTCATCTTCAGTGGGAATGGGCTGCAGTCCCATCATGCCCCACACACTTGAAATGGTCGTTTTTACCCAACGCATGGTAAATCCTGTTCATTGGCTCACGTAATAACTAACCATAATCTGCTTAGCCCTGAGTTGCAAGCCTAAAACGATGACATTGCTGTAATAAAGTTGAAAAAACAACATAAGTATCAAGCACTTAGTAAGCAGTTGTGAGGCGATGGTTGAGGTCGTTGCAGCGCGTTATTGGTACTTATGGGTACGCTGTTTTCTCAGGTCAATCAATAGGTATATAGGAACGGTAAAGAACATAATCGTACACGTACAAGTTGATAGAAGGCCTCTTATGCAATCAATCCTGCGGTGGTTTCGGCGTTTGGCCTGGTATGCAGGTTTGCTGCTTGTGTTGTGTGCGGCGGCCTTGGCTGTGTACGTGTGGCGCAGCTTTCCTACTTTGTCGGGCGAACAGCGCATCAGCGGCTTGCAGGGCAGTGTGCGGATTACCCGCGACACAGCCGATGTGACCCATATTTTTGCCACCAGCGAGCGAGATGCCGCCTTCGCACTGGGCTACACCCATGCACAAGAGCGCAGCTGGCAGCTAGAATTTAACCGCCGCCTGATGCATGGCCAGCTTAGCGCGCTGTTGGGCCCAGCCACACTGGAAACTGACAAGCTCATGCGCAGCCTGGGCATTGCACGTGCGGCCCAACGGCAGCTGGCCGCCTTACCTGCACAAGCGCAAGACCAGCTGGCCGCCTATGCACAAGGTATTAACAGCTTTCATGCCCAGGCGGGCCAAGCCTTGCCGCCTGAATTTTATGTGCTGCGCACACAGCCTGGCACCTGGACAGCGGCTGACAGCATGGGCTGGGGCATCATGATGGCGCTGGATTTAGGGGGTAACTGGGGTTTGGAATTTGCCCGCCTGTCTGCTGCGCAAAAGCTGCCTACCGAGCGGCTGTGGCAGCTGTTTGCGCCCTACCCCGGCGAGGCACCTGCCTCGCAGGTTGACTTTGCCAAGCTGTACGCCGAACTGGGTGTCTACAACACCGTTGCCGCAGCAGCCACAGCCACCGCTGCAACCGCCACAAGCTTGGCAGTGCAAGCTGCGGGTAGCGATGCAAGCCAGGGCCTGTGGGACGCAGAGATTGGCAACATCGAAGGCAAGGGTAGCAACAACTGGGTGGTGGCAGGCAGCCACACCGCCAGCGGCAAGCCCTTGCTGGCCAACGACCCCCACTTGGGCTTGTCCGCCCCCGCCATTTGGTATTTTGCCCGCCTGCATGTGAGCCAAGATGGGCAAGCCAGCAACCCCGCGCCCCAACTTAATGTGATGGGCGCTACCTTGCCCGGCCTGCCCACGGTGGTGCTGGGCCGTAACGCCAAAGTCGCTTGGGGCTTTACCAACACAGGGCCTGATGTGCAAGACCTGTACCTAGAGCAAATTAACCCCGCCAACCCTGCACAGTACAAAACCCCCACCGGTTGGGCCGACTTTGAAACCCGCACTGAAACCATTGCCATCAAAGGCCAAAACGACCTGGCCTACACCTACCGCAGCACCCGCCACGGCCCGGTGGTAAGCGACGCACAGGCCAGCCACGGCCTGTTGATTGACCTGAAAAAATACGTGCTGGCGCTGCGCTGGAGCGCGCTGGCAGATGACAACCGCACCGTACTGGCCGGCATGAACGCCGCCAAAGCCCAAACTACCGCCGAACTCCTTAAAGCCTTTGCCGACTACAGCGCGCCAATGCAAAACCTGGTGGCTGCTGACGTGCAGGGCACCATTGCCTACAAAGCCATTGGCCGCGTGCCACTGCGCCAGCGGGGTAACGACATCAAGGGCATAGCCCCAGCGCCCGGCTGGGACGCAAAATACGACTGGGACGGCTGGCTGCCCTACGACCAAAACCCCGAAAGCAGCGGGTCCAAAGGCTGGGTGGCCACGGCCAACCAGCGCATCCACAGCGCCAATTACCCCCATTTTTTAGGCCAAGACTGGACCACGCCGCAGCGCTTTGACCGCATAGAGCAGCTGCTAGCGGCCACACCCAAGCACGATGCCACCAGCATGCAGCGGCTGCAGGCCGACACCGTATCCTTGGCCACACAAACTTTGCTGCCCATCCTGAACGAAACCCTGCGCGCCAGCGCCAGCAGCAGCCCACTGGCCAGTGCAGCGCTGGCCCAGTTCAAAGACTTTGCAGGTGACATGCGCGCCGACCTGGCTGCCCCTTTGATTTTTGCCACCTGGGCTGATGAACTTACCCGGGGCCTGGTGGCGCCCCGGCTGGGCCAAGCCAAGTTCAAAGCCCTGTACGGCAAGCGCCAGTTTCGCAGTACGGTAGAAGAAATCATGGCCAAAAACGACAGTTTTTGGTGCCAGCCTACCAGCTGCCCCCAGCAGTCGGCCGATGCATTGGCGCGCGCGCTAGGCCGCTTAAGCGCGCTGTACGGGCAAGATGTGACCCAGTGGCGCTGGGGCGCTGCCCACCCAGCCCGCTCGGTGCACAAGCCGCTGGGCAATGTGCCCTTGCTGGCCCCATTTTTTGACGTAAGCACCCCCACAGGCGGCGACCCGTGGACTGTCAACGTAGGCCAGTATTGGTTGAACGAAGCCCAGCCCTTTCACAACCGCCACGCCGCCAGCATGCGCACCGTGTTTGACCTGGCCGACCTGGAGCAATCGCACTTTATGTACCAAACCGGCCAAAGCGGCTTGGTATTTTCTAGCCGCTACCGCGACATGCGCCCCGCTTGGGCAGCGGTGCAGTACCGGCCACTCAAGCTCAATGGCCTGCTGTTAGACCAAACTTTGGTGCTCAAGCCCTAGGCTGCAAAGGCAACAGCGGGTCATTGCGCAGTACCTCTGCAATCAGGGTGTCATGCGTTTTAGCCCTTAGGCCCAGGGAAATGCTGATTACTTTGCTATTACATGGCTGGGCTACACTAGGGTTTTACCTTTAAAACCGTTCTACCATGCTGATTCAAAATCGATTGAACTTGTATTTGACCCTTGCCGCTGCTGCGCTGCTTTCAGCCTGCGGTGGTGGTGGTGGTGGCAGCTCAGACAGCGCACCGGCCAACACGCAGGCCGCAGCTACTACACCCACACCAGCAGTCACACCCACACCAGGAATTACTGGCACACCGCCCACAGTGACCCAAAGCGGGTCAACCACTGTGGCACCGTCTGTGGGCTCCACGGTCAGCGCCGCCACCAGCTGCGACCTGCCTAATTTTCAAGCCGATATGCTCATTGCCATCAACGCTGCCCGTGCCCAAGCGCGCAGCTGCGGGCAAGAGGCCAAACCAGCGGTGGCCGCAGTAGCATGGAACAACGCCCTGTTTGCCGCAGCAGCAGGGCATTCGCAAGACATGGCAACGCGCAACTACTTTAGCCACACCACGCCAGATGGCGTAAGCATTGGCCCGCGCGCCACTGCTGCGGGCTACAGCTGGGGCGCGTTGGGCGAGAACATTGCAGCGGGCCAAATCGGCATTGCCAGCGTCATGGCCAGTTGGCTGGGCAGCGAGGGCCACTGCAAAGGCATCATGAGCAGCCTGTTTACCCAGGTGGCCGTGGCCTGTGTAAAGTCCACCACCGCCGACCAACCCACCTACTGGACTATGGAACTGGGCAAGCCGCGCTAACCGCCCATACCAGCAGCCCTCAAACTTAGCAGCCCGCGCTCAGCGCCTGCAGCGGTTTGCCGGTTTTGCTGTCGGTCACCACCAGGTTAATGTGTCGGGGGTGTTTATCGCTGCCGGGCAGAGCGTTGATTTTCAATTTTTGCAGGCCCGCGTAGCTGCCCAGCACGACATACTGGCGCACCACAAAGTCATGCGCCAGCGTTTCGCCTTTATTCTCTCCTGCCGTTACGCGGCTGACATGGCCATGCTCGGTGACGGTGTAGTAGGCCGTCCAGTGGGCTTTGTCGTCGTTGGGCGTTATGGCGGCTTCAAAACTGTCAGGCGCTGTTTGGCTTAGGCTAATCTGGGCCAGAGCGGGCAAGCTAGAGGCAGCAGGGTGCACATAGTCGCGCACGGTGAGGCCATTTTTAACCAACTGCGGCGTGTAAATGCCGTCTAGCTTGCTGGCGGCAGATATTTGGCGCTGGCGCAGGGTGTACTGGGGCGCGGCGTAAGGGTCTTTCCAGCCAATGTAGTCCCAGTAGTTCACATGAAAGGCTTGCGCCACCACCTGGCCTTTGGCATGCGCGGGTTTGAGCGTGCTCATCCACTGGTCTGCCGGTGGGCACGAGCTGCAGCCTTCTGAGGTGTACAGCTCGATGACGGGTGTGAGGGTGGCTGCAGACTGCGCGATGCAGGTGTTTTGGGCAGCAAATGTGCTTAGGGCCCAAGGAAATGCTGCACAGACAGCTATTAATTTAGGTGCAAAGCGCCTGCGCAATGGGGTGGTCAAATACATAGTTAATGGGGCTCTGGGCTGCATGGCATGTCTCCTGGTTGAGCTGGTTGGTCTGCTCTGGGTGCAGTTTCTTACCACATCGGCCCCAGGCGCTTTGGGGCCCGCCAGAGCGCTTGTGGCAAACTCTCGCGCAGTGTATTTTTTTCAAACAACCCCCTTTAGTTTTTTTTCAGATGCAAGCAATCATTCGGCAAATCGCCTTCGAGATCAAAGTTCAAGAATCCCAGGTTAAAGCCGCAGTTGACCTGCTGGACGGCGGAGCCACCGTGCCTTTTGTAGCCCGCTACCGCAAAGAGGCCACTGGCGGGCTAGACGACATACAACTGCGCGAGCTGGACACCCGCTTAGGCTACCTGCGCGAACTGGCCGACAGGCGCGCCGCCGTGCTAGAGAGCATAGGCTCGCAAGGCAAACTCAGCCCCGAGCTGCGCGCCGCCCTGGAGGCCGCAGCCACCAAACAAGCGCTGGAAGACCTGTACCTGCCTTACAAACAAAAACGCCGCACCAAGGGGCAAATGGCGCGTGAGGCAGGCATCGAGCCGTTGGCCGACATGCTATTTGCCAACCCCGCGCTGGTGCCTGCCGATGAGGCGGCAGCTTTTGTAAAAGCTGAAAAACACGAAGACGGCACGGACTTTACCAGCGTGCAAGCCGTTCTTGACGGGGTAAGGGACATCTTAAGCGAGCGCTGGGCCGAAGACGCGCCTTTGGTGCAAAGCCTGCGCGAATGGCTGTGGGCCGAGGGCCTATTTAGCAGCAAGCGGGTGGAAGGCAAAGACGAAAACCACGCCGATGTGGCTAAATTCAGAGATTATTTTGACTACGACGAGCCTATTTGCCGCGTGCCATCGCACCGCGCCCTGGCTGTTTTCAGAGGCCGTGGGCTTGAGTTTTTAGACGTTAAACTGGTTGTCGCCCAAGGAAATGCTACACAAGCAGCTACTAATACTGTAGCGTTCAGCCCTCGCGGCCCGGCAGTCTCGCTGGCCGAGGCGCGCATTGCCTTGCACCTGGGCTGGCACCACACGGCACGCGCCTGTGACGACCTTATCCGTAAATGCGTGGCCTGGGCCTGGAAGGTCAAGCTGAGCATGAGCCTGGAGCGCGATCTGTTCGCCCGCCTGCGCGAGGAGGCTGAAAAAGTCGCCATCAAAGTTTTTGGCGACAATCTGCGCGACCTGCTGCTGGCCGCGCCTGCAGGCCCCAAGGTGGTGATGGGCCTGGACCCTGGCATCCGTACCGGTGTCAAGGTGGCCGTGGTGGACGCCACTGGCAAGCTGCTGGACGTGGCCACCGTCTACCCGCACGAGCCGCGCAAAGACTGGGACGGCGCCTTGCACACACTGGGCCTGCTGGCGCAAAAGCACGGCGTGCAGCTGGTAGCCATAGGCAACGGCACCGCCAGCCGCGAGACTGACAAACTGGCAGGAGATTTGATCAAACAACTTGAAAAATCAGCCCCAGACAGGGCGATCCAAAAAGTAGTGGTCAGCGAGGCGGGTGCATCCGTCTACAGCGCCAGC
>JAYSRE010000269.1:0-16608 GCA_043721235.1 Polaromonas sp.
CTGGACTTTCAGGCCGACCCAGGCACGCCTATTTTGGCTGCGGCAGGCGGGGTTGTGGTCACGCAGGAATACCATGCCGCTTATGGAAATATGGTGGAAATTGACCACGGCAACGACCTGGTGACCCGCTATGCGCATGCCTCGGCCACCTTTGTTAAAAAAGGCGATGTCATCAAACGGGGCCAGAAAATTGCCGCTGTGGGCACCACAGGGCGCTCTACAGGCCCGCATTTGCATTTTGAAGTACTGGTGCAAAACGTGCCCCAAGACCCGCAAAAGTTCTTAACGGCGGGTGAAAAAGTACCCGATGTGGCCTTGCTTGCCAAGCCCAAAGCCCGCTAACCATGACCATAGCCTGCTCCCAGTGCAAACAGGCCCGGCGACCCGCTAAAATCAACAGCTTTGGTGGCCGCCTATGCGGGCAAAGCTAGCAGCCAGGGCTGCGCTTGAATTTGCATACGCAGGCCCCAGTTTCAGATCAGCATAACGCAAAGGATTCGTCCTGCCCTGCAAGCCCTTTGGCTGGTGGGCCAGGGCTGCAGGCATGGCAACAAATTTTCTGACCCAAATTTTCGGCAGTCGCAACGACCGCTTGCTTAAAACCTTCCGTAAAACGGTAGGGCGTATCTCCGAGCTAGAGCCCGGTTTAGAGTCCCTCAGCGACGACGCGCTCAAGGCTAAAACCGAAGAGTTTAAAACCCGTGTGACCAACGGCGAGACGCTAGACGACCTGCTGCCCGAGGCGTTTGCGGTAGTGCGCGAAGGCTCTAAACGGGTGATGAAGATGCGCCATTTCGACGTGCAAATGCAAGGCGCCATCTCCCTGCACCAAGGCAAAATTGCCGAGATGCGCACTGGCGAAGGCAAAACCCTTACCGCCACTTTGGCGGTGTACCTCAATGCATTGTCCGGCAAAGGTGTGCACGTGGTTACTGTGAACGACTATTTGGCCAACCGCGACGCGCAGTGGATGGGCAATCTGTACAACTTTCTGGGCATGAGCGTGGGCGTGAACCTGCCCAATATGCCGCGTGAGGCCAAACAAGCCGCCTACCGCGCCGACATTACCTACGGCACCAACAATGAGTTTGGCTTTGACTACCTGCGTGACAACATGGTGTACGAAACAGCCGACCGCGTGCAGCGCGGTCTGAACTACGCCATCGTTGACGAGGTAGACTCGATTTTGATCGATGAGGCACGCACACCGCTGATCATCAGCGGCCAGGCTGAAGACCACACTGACACCTACGTGGCGCTGAATAAAATTGTGCCGCAATTGACCCGTCAAGAAGGCGAAGCCGACCCGCGCACAGGTGAGGGCGTGACCAAGCCGGGCGACTTTACGGTGGACGAAAAAGCGCACCAAATATTTTTGACCGAGCAGGGCCACGAAAGCGCCGAGCGTATTTTGGCCAACTTGGGGCTGATTCCTGAGGGCGCGTCGCTCTACGACCCAGCCAACATCACGCTGATGCACCACATCAACGCTGCGCTGCGGGCCCACCACCTGTACCACCGCGACCAGCATTATGTCAACCAAGAAGGCGAGATCATCATTGTGGACGACCATACGGGCCGCCTGATGACGGGCCGCCGCTGGAGTGACGGCCTGCACCAAGCGGTAGAAGCCAAAGAAGGGGTGCAAATTCAGGCTGAGAACCAAACGCTGGCCTCCATTACCTTCCAAAACTATTTCCGCCTTTACGGCAAGCTTTCAGGCATGACCGGCACGGCCGATACCGAAGCCTATGAGTTTCAAGAAATTTATGGCCTGGAGACGATGGTGCTACCACCCAACCGCCCCAGCAAACGGGAAGACTTTCTGGACCGGGTATACAAAACCAGCCAAGAGCGCTATGACGCGGCGATTGCCGACATTCGCGATTGCTACGAGCGTGGCCAGCCTGTGCTGGTGGGCACCACATCGATTGAAAACTCTGAGCTGATCTCGGCCATGTTGGACAAAGTGGGTTTGCCGCACCAAGTGCTTAATGCCAAGCAGCACGCCCGCGAGGCGGACATCATTGCCCAAGCGGGCCGCGCCAAAATGATCACCATTGCCACCAACATGGCAGGCCGGGGAACCGACATTGTGCTGGGCGGCAATGTGGAGAACATGTCTAAAACCATCCAAGCCGACGAAAGCTTGGACGAGGCCGCCAAGGCCGCACAAATTGCCACGCTCAAAGACGAGTGGCAGGCCAATCACGATGCCGTGAAAGCCCTGGGCGGCTTACGTATTGTGGCCACCGAGCGCCACGAGTCACGCCGTATTGACAACCAGTTGCGGGGCCGTTCAGGCCGCCAAGGCGACCCAGGTTCGTCACGCTTTTTCTTGAGTCTGGACGATTCGCTGATGCGCATCTTTGCGGGCGAGCGTGTCAAGTCGATCATGGAGCGCCTCAAAATGCCCGAGGGCGAGGCGATCGAGGCAGGCATTGTGACCCGCAGTATCGAAAGCGCGCAGCGCAAGGTAGAAGCGCGTAACTTTGACATTCGCAAGCAGCTGCTGGAATACGATGATGTGTCCAACGACCAGCGCAAAGTCATTTACCAGCAGCGCAACGATATTTTGGACGCCGACAACCTCAGCGAGCAAATCAAGTCGCTGCGCGAAGGCGCGCTGACCGACCTGGTGCGCCAGCACGTGCCAGTGGAATCGGTAGAAGAGCAGTGGAGCATTGCTGCGCTAGAAAAAGCCTTGGCCGCCGACTTGCAGGTGGAGCTAGACTTGCAAACCATGGTCAGCCAGGCCAGCGCCATCACCGACGAAGAAATTGTGGACAAAGTGGTAGAGACGGCGCATGCCTCTTTTGATGAAAAAGTTAAACTGGTGGGCGCAGCGCAATTTACCCAGTTCGAGCGCATGGTGTTGCTGCAAAGCATAGACTCTAACTGGCGCGAACATTTAAGCTCGCTAGACTACTTGCGCCAAGGCATTCACCTGCGCGGCTACGCGCAAAAGCAGCCTAAGCAAGAATACAAACGCGAAGCCTTTGAGCTGTTTGGCCAGCTGCTAGACCAAGTGAAAAACGAAGTCACCAAGATTTTGATGACCGTGAAAGTGCAAACCAACGAGCAGATCGAGCAGGCCACCAGCGAGATGGAGCAACGCGCCGAGAGCATCAGCAACGTCACCTACACCGCGCCCACCGAAACCGGTGAAGTGCAAACCACGGTAGACGAAGACACACTGCGCCAACGCGAAGCCATGCCCAGCGCAGGGCTGCCGCGCGCAGGCCGCAACGACCTCTGCCCGTGCGGTAGCGGTAAAAAGTTCAAGCACTGCCACGGCAAGTTGGCTTAAATTAAGTTGGGCAGTATGCACCCAGTAGCAGGCATACACTACTAATTTAATAGCTAAGTATTCAGCATTTCCTCGGGCGATAGCCCTATTTAATGCACAAAAAGTGTCCACAGGAGTTGGTATGGGAGTAAATCTGGTAGCCCCTGATCCACGCGGTTTGTACCCGGTAGCAGGTGTACAAATAGGCATTGCCGAAGCCGGTATTCGCAAAGCCAACCGTAAAGATTTAAGCGTAGTGCTGCTCGGCGAAGGTGCTTCGGTGGCCGGTGTGTTTACACAAAACCGCTACTGCGCAGCACCAGTGCAAATTTGCCGTGACCACCTAGCGCTAAATGGCGGGCAAAGCATTGGCATCCGCGCTATGCTGATCAATACCGGCAACGCCAATGCGGGCACGGGTGACGACGGCATGGCCCGCGCGCGTGCCACCTGCATCGCGCTGGCCCGCCAGCTGGACATTGCGCCCGAGCAAATTTTACCCTTCAGCACCGGTGTGATCATGGAGCCGCTGCCGCACGAGCGCATCGTAGCCGGCATTCCGGCTGCACTGGCCGACGCCAAAGAAGACAACTGGTTGCGCGCCGCACAAGGCATCATGACCACCGATACGCTGCCCAAAGCGTTCAGCACCAAAGTGCTGCTCGGCGGCGCAATGGTCACCATTACCGGCATCAGCAAAGGCGCAGGCATGATCCGCCCCAACATGGCCACCATGCTGGGCTTTATGGCCACCGATGCCAGCGTGCCCCAGCACCTGATGCAGCAACTGGCCACCGACCTGGCCAACGGCTCGTTCAACCGCGTAACGGTAGACGGCGACACCTCCACCAACGACAGTTTTGTGGTGATTGCTACTAACAAAATAGCGCACAATCTAATAAATACTTGGGACAGCGCTGAAGGTGCCCTGTTAAAAACCGCCATGATGGAGGTCGCCCAAAAGCTGGCCCAAGCCATTGTGCGCGACGGCGAAGGGGCCACCAAGTTCATCACCGTCAAAGTCAGCGGCGGCAAAACCACCGACGAATGCTGCAAAGTGGCCTACGCCATTGCCCATTCACCACTGGTTAAAACCGCTTTCTTTGCCAGTGACCCTAACCTGGGCCGCATCTTGGCCGCCGTGGGCTATGCAGGCATCGCCGACCTCGACCCAACCAAAATCAGCCTGCACTTGGACGACGTGCACGTGGTGGTGGACGGTGGCCGCAACCCCACTTACAAAGAAGAAGACGGCGCACGTGTCATGCAGCAAAGCGAAATCACCATCCACGTCGGCCTGGGCCGTGGTGATGTGCAGGATACCGTGTGGACCTGTGACCTGAGCTACGACTACGTGAAGATCAACGCGGACTACCGTTCGTAAAACCCAGTTCGCCAACATGAACGAAAAATTTGAACACCTGATAGTGCGCGCAGAAAGCTTGTTGGCACGCATTGAATCTGTGCTGCCCCAGCCACTGTCTGCCCCCGACTGGAGCCTGGCCAATGCCTGGCGCTACCGCAAGCGCAGCAGTGGCCACGGTGCGCTAGAACCGGTGCGCCATATCGGCAAAATGGCACTGGGCGATTTGAAAGAAATTGAACCGCAAAAAGAAAAAATCCAGCGTAACACGCTGCAGTTTGTGCAGGGCTTGCCCGCCAACAACGTGCTGCTGACCGGCGCGCGGGGCACGGGCAAGTCGTCACTGATCAAAGCTTGCTTGAACGAATACACCGCCCAAGGCCTGCGCCTGATTGAAGTGGACAAGGCCGATTTGATTGACTTGCCCGACATCATGGACATCGTGGCCGACCGGCACGAGAAGTTTATTGTGTTCTGCGATGACCTGAGCTTTGACGACGGCGAAAGCTCGTACAAAGCGCTCAAATCGGTACTGGACGGCTCGGTGTCAGCCGCATCGCCCAACGTGCTGATCTACGCCACCAGCAACCGCCGCCATCTGCTGCCCGAGTACATGAAAGAAAACCTCAGCTATACCCACACCGCAGAGGGCGAAGTGCACCCCGGTGAAGGTGTGGAAGAAAAAATATCGCTGTCAGAGCGCTTTGGGCTGTGGGTGAGCTTCTACCCCTTCAGCCAAGACGAATATCTAACCATTGTGGCGCAGTGGCTGCGCTCGTTCCATGTGGCCGAAGCGGCCATCGAGGCTGCCAAGCCTGAGTCTTTGGTATGGTCGCTAGAACGTGCCTCGCGCAGCGGCCGTGTGGCCTACCAGTTTGCCCGCGACTACGCCGGGCGGCATGTGCAGTAGCATGGTGCGGCGCACTTATCAACTACCGTTCGCACTGAGCTTGCCTCAGTGCCGCAGCGCCTGCCTGCCATGACACCTGCTGCGCCTTTGCAGGCCGACAGCCACCTGCCGCGCGAAGGCGGCGCAAACCGCAAGACAGTGGACGTAGCGGTAGGCGTGCTAATCCGCCCTGATGGCGCGTTTTTGCTAACTACCCGCCCTGCAGGCAAGGTGTATGAAGGCTATTGGGAGTTTCCGGGTGGCAAGCTGGAAGCGGGCGAGTCGGTAGAGCAAGCTTTGCGCCGCGAGCTGAGCGAGGAGATCGGCATCACCATTGGCAGGGTGCAGCCGTGGAAGCAAGAGCTGGTGGACTACCCGCATGCGCTGGTACGTTTGCACTTTTGTAAAGTGTTTGAATGGACCGGCGAGCTGCACATGCGTGAGGGCCAACGCTGTGCATGGCAGCAGCTGCCGGTGCAGGTAGCACCTGTGTTGCCGGGCACGGTGCCCGTGCTAAAGTGGTTTGAGCAAGAGCGGTCGGTTGCCTAAATGCTATGCTAGTAATAGCTAACTATATAGCATTTTCTTGGGCGATAGGGCTGTTTTGCTTAAAACTCTTGGTTTCTTGGGTTTTCTTAGCCCTTTGAAAGGTAGGCTTGCGCTTGACATACCCATGCTTTGCATGCAAAGTTGATTATTATTTTTTTGTTACGCAATTATGGTTTCTTCCAGCGCTCAGCCTCTTAATTTTCCCCAACATCCCCAGCCGCCCCTGCTCGGCAAACGCCCCCCGCGCTGTCCACCATTTGTGGAGATCACGAATACAGACCAACTGATGCCCTATCTAGAGCATGTGGCGCGCAGGCCGTACAACCATGGCTTGAATGCTTGCTGGGATTTGAAAGAAGGCGAGAGGGTGTTGCTGCGGGTGGACAACTGGCACAGCGAGCTGACTATTGCCGCCTGCCAGCGTATTTTGGAAAAATACAAAGTCAAATACGAGATCAAAAAGATTGACCGTGGCCCGATTCCGCAGTGGGTGGGTGCAGACGAAGTGGAATATTACCTCTTTCGCACCAAGGAACTGGCCGAGTGGATGGACATGTGGGAAGAGGAGGAAAAGAAAAAGCAATACGACAAAATTCTCATGGGCTATGGCGGCCCGGTGCTGGCTGAACGCTACATCAAGATCCAGCGCATGCCATTCATCACGCCCGAAATTTTGGCATCGCCTGCGCATACGATGCCGATTGAAGTGATCAACGCGATTGACCGCTGGACATGGGATCGCGTGCGCTCTGCCAAGCGAGCCCGTATTACCGACCCTGAAGGCACCGATATTTCATTTACCAACCACGACGAGTATTGGGATAAAAACCGTGAGTTTTACAACCCCGACCTCACGGCAGCCACCTGGCGCGGCAATGAACATTTCGGCAAAACCTATTTGCCCGGACACATCACCGGACGGCCTTGGATGTTTCACCCATTCAAGGAAGACGGCTGCGGTGTGATCGCTGGCACGACCAACCACATCGCCCCATGTGACTGGACGCGCCTAGAAGTAGAAAATTCAAAAATCACTTCTATCCAGGAAGGTGGAGAATTTGGCCGCCGCCTGCGGGAAGTGATGGAGCAAACCAAAGACATCCAATACCCCACCTTCCCCAGCAAAGGCATCATGCATTGGTGGGAAGCCTCGATCGGCACGAATCCGCATATTCACCGCCCGCGCAAAGATTTCCCAAGTGGTTTTGTCAATTGCTTGTACGAGCGCGTGCGCTCTGGCGTGATCCACATGGGCTTTGGCACGATCATCTCCTCCATGGCCGAGCGCGAAGCTGCACGCGCTGGGCATTTGGTCGGCCATTGGCATCTGCATCTGTACTTTCCCACCTACACCTGCGAGCGCTCGGGCGACAACGAGAACATCATCGAGAACGGCCGCCTGCTCGCACTCGATGATCCGCAAATTCGCAAGCTCTGCGCCAAATATGGCGACACTGATCTGTGGCTCGATGAAAGTTGGAATCCTGCTGTACCCGGCCTCAACATGAAGGGCGACTATTGGAAAGACTACGCGCAAGACCCGCTAGGCTGGGTCAAGCATGAGCTGGAGGTTTGCCGCAACGATCATCCGCGCTTCATGGAGATGGTGGGTGCTGACGATAAATATTGCAGCGACGAAGGCGCGCGCTGGTGGAAAGGCGGCTGCTGCAACCACAGTGGTGTCGTCGGGCCATTGCTTGAAGGCAATTGCTGCACTTAAAGACCCCGTCTTTCTCGTTTACTAAATCACAGGAGTTCAAATATGGATAAATTTTTCAAAGTTACAGAGTCCCTTAGAAAATTTGAGAGCAAAGCTCTGAGCAGGCGCAGCGCGGGAACTGCCATCGGCGCAGTGCTTGCCAGCGCCTCTTGGCCTACATATGCACAGAACGATTACCCCGTCAAACCTATCAAATTGATTGTGCCTTTTGCCGCAGGCGGTGGCGGAGACACGCTGGCGCGAACCGTTGTGGCGCGCCTGAATAAAGAACTCCCGCAGCCCATCGTGGTAGAGAATATAGCTGGTGCAGGTGGCAATATTGGCTCGGTGAGTGCCCTTAAATCTCCAGCGGACGGCTATACGCTGCTGTATGGCACCAATGGCACGCTGTGTGCTAACCATGTGCTGTACAGGCGCGCAGGGTTTGATCCGCTGAAGGATTTGGTTCATATCAGCCGACTATCGCGCTTGGGCTTGGTCGCTGTTGTCAGGCCAGGGCTTGAAGTCAGCTCGATGGCTGATTTGATCAAACTGCTCAGGAGCAAACCTGGTAAATTCAATTATGCCTCTGCTGGCAATGGCACCACCTCTCATCTTGCCATGGAGTTGCTGAAGTCGCAGGCAAAGCTGGCAGTGGTGCATATCCCCTATAGCGGAGGCGCAGGCGCGATGGCAGCATTGATCGCGGGGCAAATTGACCTGATGATTGAGGTGCAACCTAATGCGCTGCCGCATATCAATTCTGGGCGGATTAAGGCTTTGGCAGTCAGCACACTGACGCGCAGTCCTGCTTTGCCAAACGTGCCGACCATGGCGCAATCCGGTTTGCCAGACTTTGAAGTTACGGCGTGGGATGGCATCGTTGCGCCGGCTGGCACTCCACCAGCGATCATCACCAAGCTCAACGGTGTGATTCAAAAAGCTCTTGCGGATCCCGAAATCGTTAAAACCCTAGAAGGTCGCGGCGCAATTGCCTCACCAACCTCTCCAGAGGATTTCAAACGCTTCATGTATTTTGAGGTATCGCGTTGGGCTGGCGCAGTGATTCGTTCAGGCGCTAGGGTAGATTAATCGTAAAGACACACTGGCCAGCAGCAAAATGTTGATCGCACAAATCGCTGCTGAATTGATATCGAATTGTCTTGCTGACAGTGTTGCCTTCAAACCCATTCGCCAATTCCCCAATTAAGAAAAAAAAGGCACGGGCAGTAAACCCGTGCCCACAAACTTAAAAGACCGTTACTTGCGGGCTGCTACTGCACTGTCTGGAAAATCGCTAAACAGCCCGTCCACACCCAGTTGGTAAAACAGCTTGTATTCCGCCATCGGGTCATTTTTATAGTCGCTGGCCAAGCGGCGCGGCTCGTTGCGGAAGGTGAAGGCATGCACAAACAAGCCGGCGGCGTGCGCGTTTTTCACCACGTTGCTGGCGGGCAGCAATGTGCGGTCGCGCTCGTCAACTTTGCCATCGCCGTTCACATCGTCAGACTTGCCATCTTTGTTAGCGTCTACGCCTTTGGAAGAGATTAAGTACGGCTTCCAAGGGCCAATGCCATCTGCATAGGTTTTAATTTCTTTCAAACCTGCGGGGGTGAGCATGCTGACAAAATCGCCAGGGGATTTGGCCACTACAAAGTCATACGGCTTGTCTGATGGTGCAGCCAGCACCATATTGCCATTGACATCTACATCGTCACCGTCGATCAGCTGCACAATGCGCACCTGGGTTTTGCTGCGCAAATACTTCAAGTTGGCCACTTCAAACGATTGGATGATGACCGGTGACGCTTTGCTGGTGTAGCCGTATTCGCCCAGTATCTTCAGCAAGCGGTCGTCCAGGCCCAGCTTGAGGTCGTCATGGTAAGTGGGGTGCTTGGTCTCGGGGTACACGCCTACCGTGCGGCCACCTGTGCTGGCGCTTTTGGCCAGGTTCAAAATCTCGCGGAAGGTGGGTATGCTGTACAGGCCGTCGAAGCTGGCATCGCGCTCTTTCATGGGCTGCACGGCGCGCAGGGTTTTGATCTCGGCCAGTGTGAAGTCAGAGGCAAACCAACCAGTTTCCTCCATACCGTCTACCTTGCGTGTGCTTTTGCGGCTGGCAAACTCGGGTTTGCTGGCCACGTTGGTGGTGTTGGTAATGTTGGGTTCATGGCGGGCAATCAGCTCGCCGTCTTTGGTGGCCACCAGGTCGGGTTCGATAAAGTCGGCGCCCATGTCGATGGCTTTTTGGTAGCTCTCTAGCGTATGCTCTGGTAAGTAGCCGCTGGCACCACGGTGGCCAATCACCAGCGGCGCTTTGCCGTCCAGCGTAGGGTACTTGCTTTGCATGCCGGGGCTGGCGCAGGCGGCTAAAAATACAGCGGCGGCGCTGGCCAGCAAGAGGGGCTTGAAACTGTGCGTAAGCATGGAATTATCCTTAAGTTGTAAATATTGCATCTAAAGTTTGGCTGCTAAGTGTGACAAAATAATGACTTCTTAGGCAGTATTTTTGTAACAAATATGCCTTGTGCCCAAGGAAATGCTGCATAAGCAGCTATTGAATAAATAGCGCAACTTTAAATAAATAGCCTACAGTCCAATGACTTTGAAACGACACGCACCATGACCGAACCTGTCCGCCTGAACAAACGCATGGCCGAGCTGGGCCTGTGCTCGCGCCGCGAGGCCGACGCGTGGATTGAACAAGGCTGGGTGCTGGTTAACGGCGCGCCCGCCGCGATGGGCGTGAAAGTGCTGCCTAGCGACAAAGTAGAAGTAGACAAACGTGCCACCGGCGCGCAAGCCCAGCAAGTTACCGTGCTGCTGCACAAGCCCATTGGCTACGTGAGCGGCCAGGCCGAAGACGGCTACGAGCCCGCCATCGTGCTGGTGAACCCGCGCTTTCACTGGATTGGCGACACCACGAAAATTCACTTTCAAGGTAGCCATCTTAAGAGCCTGGCTCCCTCGGGCCGCTTGGACATTGACTCTACAGGTTTGCTAGTGCTTACCCAAGACGGCCGGGTGGCACGCCAGCTGATCGGCGAAGATTCGTCGGTAGACAAAGAATACCTGGTGCGCGTGAGCTACCAAATCGCCCCGCAGCGGGTGTACGAGATGCCCGGTGCCACCACCCACGGACGGCCCGAGCCGATCACCCAAGATGTGCGGGCCGTCTTCCCGCCCGCTCTGCTGGCGCGCCTGCGCCACGGCTTGTCGCTGGACGGCCAGGCGCTCAAGCCGGCCTTGGTGGACTGGCAAAACCCTGAGCAACTGCGTTTTGTGCTGCGTGAAGGCAAAAAACGCCAAATCCGCCGCATGTGCGAAGCCGTGGGTTTGCATGTAACGGGGCTTAAGCGTGTGCGCATTGGCGCTGTGGCGCTGGGGCAGCTGCCGGTGGGGCAGTGGCGGTATTTGGCAGCGCACGAGCGGTTTTAGCGTGCTTGGGTTAGCAATCTAATTGCTACTTTAATAATAGCTAACTATCTAGCATTTTCTTGGGCAGTAGGGCTTTTTGGCTTGGAATTCTTGGTTTTTGGGTTGTCTTTGGGCTTTTGAAAATGGCTGTTCCAGCTTTTGTACGTTGGCGCCGCTTGAGTGTGGCCTTGCTGCAAAATCTTCCGAAATCACGTGCAGGTACCTTAAGTATTTGCCCGTTGGGTAGTACGACGCGCCTTTCTCCAGATTTTCATCAAGGCCACACCCAACCGACGCTTTTGGCCCTATCGCAGGCTGCACCAGCACAGCCCAGCGACCCGATAAAATTCATGTTGCAAAACCACGTGCAGCCCTTACCTATATGAGGCTGTAAATTTGTTGGCTAGCCCAGCGCAGCCATTTTTGTTAGTAACATTTTCTTTGCCATGACCAAAAAAACCCTCTCTTTCCAAGCCGAAGTCGCCCAACTGCTGCACCTCGTTACCCACTCGCTGTACTCCAACAAAGAAATTTTTGTGCGCGAACTGGTGTCTAACGCGTCTGACGCATGCGACAAACTGCGTTTTGAGGCCATCAACACGCCCGCTTTGTACGAAGACGCACCCAATTTAGAGGTGCGCATCAGCATGGACGCTGCGGCCAAGACATTAACCATCACCGACAACGGCATTGGCATGACCCAGCAAGAGGCGATTGACCACTTGGGCACCATTGCCAAGAGCGGCACCAAAGACTTTATGGGCAAGCTGGCGGACGCGCAAAAGGCTGACGCCAAAGACCAAGGCTCGCTGATTGGCCAATTTGGCGTGGGCTTTTACTCGGGCTTCATGGTGGCCGACACCATAACGGTAGAGTCGCGGCGCGCAGGCGACGCTGCCAACCAAGGCGTGCGCTGGACCAGTGGCGGCACAGGTGAGTTTGAAGTAGAGCAGATTACCAAAGCGCAGCGCGGCACCAGCATCACCCTGCACCTGCGCGATGACGCGCTGGAGTATGCCAACAGCTACAAGCTCAAAGGCATCATTACCAAATACTCTGACCACATTAGCCTGCCCATCATGATGGAAAAGGAAGAGTGGAAAGAGGGCGAAGCCATTGACGCTGCCGACCCCACCAAGGGAACCAAAGGCGGCGGCATGGTGAAATCTGGCGAGTGGGAGAAGGTCAACGCCGCTGCCGCACTGTGGGCGCGTAATAAAAAAGAAGTCAGCAAAGAGCAGTACGACGACTTCTATCAGCAAATCAGCTACGACCAGGAAGCCCCGCTAGCCTACACACACAACCGTGTCGAGGGCAGCACCGAGTACACCCAGCTCTTGTTCATCCCCAGCAAAGCCCCGTTTGACTTGTGGAACCGTGACAAAAAAGCCGGTATCAAGCTGTACGTCAAGCGCGTCTTCATCATGGACGATGCCGAAGCGCTCATGCCCACCTACCTGCGCTTTGTCAAAGGCGTGGTCGACAGCGCCGACCTGCCGCTTAACGTAAGCCGTGAGCTACTGCAAGAAAGCCGCGACGTGAAAGCCATCCGCGAGGGCTGCACCAAGCGCGTGCTGGGCATGCTGGAAGATTTGGCGAAATACGACGCAGCGCCAGCAGTGGGCGAGGGTGATGTGACTGCAGCGGTCACCGACATCCTCAGTGACGAAGACAAAGCCAAACAAGGCCAGTACACCAAGTTCTACGCCGAATTTGGTGCCGTACTGAAAGAAGGCCTGGGCGAAGACTTTGCCAACAAAGACCGCCTGGCCAAGCTGATGCGCTACGCGTCGACCACCAGCGACGGCGCAGTGGTCAGCCTGCAGGACTACAAAGCGCGCATGAAAGAAGGCCAAGCCGCTATTTACTATATCACCGCCGACACGCTGGCCGCCGCCAAAAACAGCCCCCACATGGAAGTCTTTACCAAAAAAGGCATTGAAGTGCTGTGCATGACCGACAAAGTAGACGAGTGGAGCCTGAACTACCTGCACGAGTTTGACGGTACCCCCATGCAGTCGGTGGCCAAAGGCGCAGTTGACCTGGGCAGCCTGGAAGACGAAGCCGAAAAGAAGGCGGCAGAGGCTGCCCAAGAAGGTAGCAAAGAGTTGGTCGCCAAGCTCAAACAAGCCCTGAGTGACAAAGCCCAAGACGTTCGCGTCACCACCCGCTTGGTGGGCAGCCCCGCCTGCCTGGTAGTGCAAGACCACGGCATGAGCACCCAGCTGGCCCGCATGCTCAAACAAGCCGGCCAAGCCGCGCCCGACGTAAAACCGATTTTAGAAATCAATGCCGAGCACGCGCTGATTAAAAAGCTGGGCACGGATGCCGTGCATTTCAACGACCTGGCCCACATCGTGTTTGACCAGGCGCTGTTGGCTGAAGGCGGCTTGCCAGATGACCCAGCGGCTTATGTGAAGCGGGTGAATGCTTTATTGACTGTTTAGCCCGGTCGCCCAAGGAAATGCTGCATGAGCAGCTATTTTAACTATAGCAATTACTCGTGAGTATTAGCCCATGGTCACGCCCGCTGGATTCAAACTGCCTACGGGCGAGCTGAGTGAACTGACCAGCTGCACCAGCTGTGCTTGGCGGGTGACACCGGTTTTGCTGTAGACCTTGGCCAAGTGGGTTTTAACGGTGGTTTCTGATACGCCAAGCTCTGCGGCTGCTGCTGCGGTGCTACAGCCCACGCCTACCATTTGCATAACCCGCGCCTCTGATGGGGTCAGGTCGAATACGCAGGCCAGCACATCGGCCGGCGGTGCGTGGTGAGACAAGGCGGTGGCTATAAAGATAGCAGCCACAGCGGGACTGAATGCGCTGCGAATGGCGCTGTGTTTCAGCGGTAGCAGATAGGCTACGGCCGCCGCCCCTGCAGCTTGGTGGGCCATGCCCGCCACAGGAATGCCCATGCCGCGGCTGCCCAAGTCACCGGCTTGCCCTGCGGCGCGCAGTACAGCATCTGCCAAAGCCGCTCTCATCAGCGGGTTGGTTGGTGAAAAAATCCCGCCGTTGGCGCGTACCTGTTGGCCAGATTCCAGCATGCTGTCCGCACTGGCGTTGGCATACACAATTTTGGATTGCGCATCCACCAAAATTACCGGGGCACTGAGCTGGTCTAGCGCGTGGCGAAACACACTGGTTTCTACCCTTTGGTGGTCGAGCAAATCGCCTATCATGGCAGCGCGGCGCAAGTGCGGCGACAGCAGGGCCATAAATTGGCGCTCGTTGGCAGTGACTATGTCGCGCTGGGCCGATGTGACGCTGGCCACCATACCCACGCGGTCTGCGGTGTGCACAAACTTCATCACGCAGGCATCACGCAGGCCCTGGGGCGCTGCCCAGTTGCGGTAAAAAGGCGTGGCGTAGAAGGCCGCTTGGGGCATTTGGTGCAGGGTAGAGCGCGGGGTATCTACGTCGCCGTAGGCTACCTCCAACAGGCCCGGCACTCCTTCAACCCCGTATTCTTCAGCTAACACTTTCAGCTTGACCGGATCCCAGGGCGAATGGCCTGCCATGCGGGGCATGGCAAATTCTGAGTTGGCCAGGCTGATCGAGGTGTAGGCGGCATCCATAGCGCGGTTGATTCTGACCAAGGCACCAGTCCAGCCCTCGGGTTGCAGCGCGCAGTCGTAAATGTCGCCAATGATGGAGGATAAAACCTCGGGCAATAGTCCTTGCATGGTCGGGGTGGGTGCAGTGGGTAGAAAGGGAATTTGTTCCCGCCCATCATAAACCTCTCTGTGGCCCACCCATTGCTTTTCCAGGGTTGCCAACCAAGCCCAAGCGCGCACTACAGGGTTGCAGTTTGCGCGGTGCCCGCCTCTTGGGCATGGCTTGCCTGCACGCCCAGTATTTCTAAAACTGCGGTAATCACGGGCGTGTTGCAGGCTTCGATCGCCAGACCTAAAGACTGCGCCATCCAGCCACCAATCACAGTGTGCGCATAGCCGGGGCTTACCGATGCGCCTCGGTGCAGCACACCCAGGCGCGCAAAGCGGTAATGCTGGCCCGTGATGGCACTGCGCCATGCTGTGCCAGCGCGTTCTCCCTGTGGCGCTTTACCCCAGCTTTTGCACAGCAAAACACGCTCCTGCAGGGTCAAAGTAGCCACGAACGCGTGCGCCGCTTGGCCTACCTGCGCTAAGTGCAGGTCATGTTGGGCCAACACCTTTCGCCAGCTGTCGCAGATCTGCTCAGGCTGCGCTGACGTGATGTCTTGGTCGGGGCTGTTGAGTGCGGCCTTAGGGTGTGGATTTTGGGCTTGCAAGCAACGGGTCATATAGCTTTGAAAGTCATTGCACAAGGCCATGGCGTTGGCAGGCCCCGCATGGTCTGCCATGTCATACAGAGCCTCGCGGTGTGCATCTTGCAGACGCAAAATACGCAGGTAGATGAACTGCGCTACCAGCTCATCATGTGTCTCGCCCAGCAGGCCCTGCTGGGGCAGATTGCACCGCCGCAGAGCGCGGCCAACCTGGGCGTACAGGCTGGCTATTTCATGGGCAGACAGGTGGTATCTGCGCTGCCACAAGGTGGTCCATAACGGGGTTTCTGGGCCATGGTCAGTGTGGTGCATGGCGCAGATCGTAGACTGGCTGCTGGCAAAAAACATCATCCAATTGGATGAGGGCCACTTAACCAGGCCGTTTAGATAGGCCGTACAAAAGCAGCCCGAGCAGCCTGCACCTGTGCCTGGTGGGCGCAGCCCTCTAGGTGGTCATTCACCACGCCCATGGACTGCATAAAGGCGTACATGGTGGTGGGGCCAACAAAGTTAAAGCCGCGCTTTTTAAGGGCTTTGCTCAGGCCCACAGACGCAGCGGACTGCGTGAGCGTGCTGGCCACTTGGGGGGTGATGTGGGTGGGGCGGGTGCTGGCAGCAGGTTCGTGTGCCCACACCAGCTTGGCCAGCGCGCCAGGGCCTTGTTGGTCAATCAGGTCGCAGGTATGCTGTGCATTGTTTATGGCCGAGACAATTTTGCCGCGGTGGCGAATGATGCCGGGGTCGAGTACCAAACGCTCTATGTCTTGCGGCGTAAAGCGGGCGATTTTTTCAAAGTCAAAGCTTGCAAACACCTGGCGAAATCTGTCTCGCTTGCGCAAAATAGTGATCCAGCTTAAACCTGATTGAAATCCTTCCAGGATAATTTTCTCGAACAGCTTGCGGTCGTCACCCACCGGCATGCCCCACTCATGGTCGTGGTAGGCGATGTAGTCGGCAAACGCATCGCCTTGGCCGCACCAGGAGCAGCGGTGTTGGCCGTCGGTATGGCTGATCAGAGACAGGGGCATGTTTTGTCTTTATGTACTTGTGTGTGAGGGATCTTAGCGAATTTTTCTGTCCCCCCTTTGGTGCTGTGCCCGCCCTGGCGCTTGGCCAGGAAAACGTATCGGGA
>JAYSRE010000270.1:0-5754 GCA_043721235.1 Polaromonas sp.
ACATTGAGCGGACGAGTTCGGCCCGAGCCGACAGTTTGTATCTCCTAAATAAGTAGCTGTTTGCGCCCGATCCCTCTTGCAAAAAGCCCTTTTGAGGGGGGATTTTTTAGTTTATTGGTGTGAATGCTGAACTGTTCCAGAAGTTCGAAAAGTTCCAGAAGTGACAAAATTGTCCACCTTGGCCAGCCAAAGCTACAAAAACGTTACTCCTGGCGCTAGCCAACCCCGTACCAAGCGCCCCGAATGCCTAATGCATCACAGTTCCAATGGTTGGCACGGGTTGGCACGACTTCTGCAAAGTAAGGCAGGTCAGTTCTGAAAGTTTGTGTTTTTTAATTCAAGGAGTTTTTTATGAAGCGTTCTATGCAAAAGGGTTTTACCCTGATCGAGTTGATGATCGTTGTGGCGATTATTGGTATTTTGGCTGCGGTGGCATTGCCTGCGTACCAAGATTACACGGTGAGGGCAAAGGTGTCTGAAGTAGTACTAGCTGCTTCTTCGTGCCGTACTTCAATTACAGAGTCTGTACAAAGCGCGCAGAGCACGGCCATTGATTTAGCCGGTTCGTGCGGATTCACCCCCACCAAATATGTCGCATCTGGTTCCGTAACTTCGGCGGGTGTCATCACTGTATCTGGCAGTGAGACCACTTTGAAAGGTGAGACATCTAGCACCAAGAGAGATGTGCAATTGGCGCCCTTTATCTCTGGCACTGCTCTCGCAACAAGTGATGGCGGCAAGGTTATAACTGAATGGAAATGTACCGCTGGTGCGCAACCGATGCCTGCAAAATATTTGCCTGGTTCGTGCAAGTAATTGACAGTTACATGCTAAATCAAAGCGGCCTCGGCCGCTTTTTTTATTCTGCAAAGCATTTTTAAAGAACAATTCGCGAAATATCCCCAACATACAAAATAAAACAATGTTTCTAAGCAGCAGACACCAGATTCGTCAGTCGTTGTACCTAAAATGTTTGTTAGTTTGCTTTGCCTTGACCTGGCTTTTGCCTAATCACTACCCGCCGTGGGGAGCTTTTCATAATGACACTTTCGCCGCTTTTGTATTACTGCTAACTGCAGGTGTAGTTTTCAGCGTTACATCGACCCGGCAGTCGATGTGGCAATGGCAAACGCTAGCTGTTTTGGCTTGCATGCTTATCCCGCTTGGGCAATACTTATTTGGTCAAATTTCATGGTTTGGCATCGCCTGGATAAACATGGCTTATCTGCTGGGCCTCGCGTGTGCTATGGCACTGGGCGCACAATGGGAAAAGTATGCACCAGGGCGGTGCGGTGACTTCTTGTTCATCGCGCTGCTAGCAGCGGGGACTTTGTCTGTCGTAATTAGCGTCTGTCAGTGGCTCGGATTAGGTGTGTCTGCGTTTTGGGTTCTTGAATCTGATCGGCGGCCCTATGCAAATTTAAGTCAAGCGAATCAAACCGCCACTTTGTACGTGCTGTCCGTGCTGGGTTGCGCATGGCTGTACCGGCGAAAAAAGATAAGCAGTGCGTTAGCAGGGTTTCTTTCGGCGTTGCTGCTGCTGGGCCTGGCTATGTCTGGCTCACGCACCGGTTGGCTGAATGCCGCGCTGGTTGGAGCCGCGTTGCTTGCATGGGCGTATAAAAGCAAGCACAAGCGCTGGGCTTGGGCTGCCATTGGTGCATGGGTCGTACTGGCATCGCTAGTCGTTAGCTTGCCGCGGCTTAGTTCGCACCTGTTGCTTGCAGAACCTGTTGACTGGGCAAGCCGTACTTTATTAAATAGCCGTGACGTCATTTGGCAATTGGTATGGGATGCGATTATTCGCCAGCCCATTTGGGGTTATGGCTGGGGGCAAACTATTGTGGCCACGCTTAACGCCGCGCCTGACCACCCACCCTTAATTGCCATGACTGACCATGCTCACAACCTGTTTTTGGATTTGCTGCTGTGGAACGGTGTTGTGTTGGGCGGGGCGATTTGCCTGGCTCTGGCAGGTTGGCTGCTGTGGATGCTGGTTCGCGTCAAAACGCTTGGCCAGTTGCTTTTGCTGCTTTTTCTGGGTGTGTTGGGGATGCACGCCATGACGGAGTATCCCCTTCACTATGCCTATTTTTTGCTGCCTGCTGGCATGGTGGCTGGCATGCTCGGGCAAATGCTGGGAGCGCCGGTGGCAGTGACAACCGGCTTAAAGCCGGTTATCGCATTGTTTGTAGGCGCCGGCATTGCTTTGGCCGTAACTGTCAGGGATTATTCGCACATTGAGACCGGCATCACTGCTATCCGGTTTGAGTCAGCGAATATCAAGCACAACCTGCCCACTACTCCGCCAGATATTTGGGTGTTGACCAATCTGCGGGCTGTTATTGTCATGGCGAGATGGCAGCCACTAAAAGGTATGTCTTCAAGCGAGTTAGACACTATGAAGTCCACTACATTTGCTTATGCCAGTGGCAACAACATGGTAAAAATGGCGCAAGCATACGGACTAAACGGCGACAAGAAAAATGCAATTTACTGGCTGCAGATTGCGTGCCACACAACCCCTAAATCGGTGTGTCAGAAAATACAACATATTTGGGCGAATGATCCGCGGCTGGCAGAGTTCCCGTGGCCAATTTGATAGTTAATTTTTTCTCTTTTCGAATACAAATTTAGACAGTGAAGTTTTTCGCGTCCCCCAGCACAACCAAAATAGTGCAGGCTTTTGTGCTTTGTCTGCCCTGGCTAAATCCGTTCGCCCTTGGTCCTTCACCGAACATCACACCTTGGTTGTTTTCGCTAGCGTGCGTAGCTATTTCTCTAGGAGTTGTATCGTTTAGCCGTTTCCGCTTCGCCCAGGAAATCTTTGAGCCCATCGCTTGGGCTTGGCTCGTAGCGGGCTTAATCAGCAGTGTTATAGGCTTGCTGCAGTACTTCGGCATTGCAAGCGCATTTAGCCCTTGGGTTAATCAAACCAACTTTGGTGAAGCTTTTGCAAACCTGCGGCAGCGCAACCAATTTGCCACGTTGAGCAATGTTGCCTTATTGGTTGTGTTGTGGCTGTCTTTAAAAACGCACAATACGCAGTCAGTGGCTAAGTCCCTTTATGGCGGATGGGTGATGGTGGCAGCCAGCTTACTGGCCGTCGGCAATGCAATTTCTTCTTCGCGCACTGGACTGTTTCAGTTAATTTTGGTTTGCACGATGGTTGGACTTTGGGGTGGCTTTAGGTGCGTGCGTGTCCGGCGACTGCTAATGTGCGCGGTAGTGGTTTATGCGTCCGCCATGTTTGCTTTTCCATGGGCGGCCGGGCTTGATTTGGCGACGCATGGCGCATTTGCGCGAATGGGAAATGACCAGCCCTGCAGCAGTCGTCTGGTGTTGTGGTCCAACGTGCTGCATCTCATTGCGCAGAAACCTTTGCTGGGCTGGGGCTGGGGTGAGCTGGACTTTGCGCATTTCATTACGACATACAACGAGCCCCGCTTTTGCGACATTTTGGACAATGCCCATAATCTCGCGCTGCATCTGGCTGTCGAGCTGGGTGTGCCGGTCGCGCTGCTCGTGTGCGGAGTCTTTGCGTGGTGGGTGGTTGGGCAAAGGCCTTGGGCCGAACGTAATGCAGCCCGGCAGGTGGCTTGGGCGGTGGTGGCTGTCATTTTGCTGCACAGCATGCTGGAGTACCCGCTGTGGTATGGGCCGTTTCAGATTGCTTTTTGCTGGTGTGTGTATTTTTTGTGGTCGGGGGCAAAAAATGCTAAAAATGCCTCAAAAACAGTATCAAATAGGCGCTTAGCTCAATTTATACGTGCGCAAGCAGCTATTGTATTAATAGCATTTTTGGGCTTTGCGGCTTGGGACTACCACCGCATCAGCCAGATTTACCTGCAACCTGAGCAGCGCGCCTCGGCATATCGATCAGACACGCTCTTAAAAATCCGCAGCTCGTGGCTATTTGCTGATCAAGTGCGGTTTGCCGAGCTTATGCTGACCCCACTTACCGCAGCCAATGCGGCGTGGGTGTTTGATGCGGCGCAGAGCATGCTGCACTATTCGCCAGAGCCGCGCGTGGCTGAAAAGGCCATTGAAAGCGCCGTCATGTTGGGGCGTGACGATGAAGCTATTATTTATCTGGCGGCGTATCGGGCGGCTTTCCCGATTGAGCATGCGCGCTGGGCGGCTGTCAATTTGAAAAGTGATGTCGCGCCGCGCTAGGCGCACACAAGCAGGCGAATTGCGTTGGACTCTCGGGGCGGAAATCGATCACGGGTTGGTAAAGCTGCCCGACTTGCCGCCATGCTTTTCCAACACCCTGATATCGGTCATAACCATGGCCCGGTCGACGGCCTTGCACATGTCGTAAATAGTTAGTAGTGCGATTTGTACGGCAGTCAAGGCTTCCATTTCAACGCCAGTGGGGCCGATGGTTTCAACCACCGCCAGGCACGTGATGCTACTGGTCGGCTCATCAGGCACAAAGTTGACGGCCACATGCGTCAGCGCCAGCGGGTGGCAAAGCGGAATCAACCCACTGGTTTTTTTGGCGGCCATAATGCCGGCAATGCGCGCAATGCCCAGCACGTCGCCTTTTTTGGTATGGCCATCCAATATAGTTTTAAAAGTAGTGGGTTGCATCACAATTCGGCCTTGGGCAGTGGCGGTGCGGTGCGTAGCAACTTTGGCGGCAACGTCGACCATGTGCGCCTGCCCGTGCTTGTCAAAATGGGTAAGTCCTGATTCTGCTGACATTCTTGTGAAACCTTTGTATTTATTCATCATCATAAAGTCATGTTCATTGCTTCTACTTCCCGGTTAAACCGGTTTAAAGCCGCCAGCATTCACTTGGGTATTAGTCTGGCAGTTGCCGTGGTAGCGGCGCTGCTGGTTTTCCTTGTTTGGTATCCGTACCCGTACGGTGAAATTTCGGGCGGACGGTCATTGTTTTTGTTGGTGGTCGCTGTTGATGTGGTCATGGGTCCGCTGTTGACACTCGCCGTGTTCGACGTGGCCAAACCGCGCAAAAAGTTGGTCTTCGACCTCGCAATCATCGGCCTGTTGCAAGTGGCGGCGCTGGCCTACGGGTTATGGACGGTTATGGTCGCCAGGCCTGTGCATTTGGTGTTTGAAATAGATCGTTTTCGCGTTGTACATGCCATCGATGTGGATCCCGCGTTGCTCAAACTCGTAGCGCCCGGCCTGCAACAACTGCCACTTGCCGGGCCCACTCTTTTGTCTGTACGCCCTTTCAAAGACGGCAAAGAAAATTTTGACGCAACTGTGGCAGCGTTACAGGGGGTCGACTTGGGTGCGCGTCCTGACTTGTGGCAAAGCTATGCTACTGCTACTGCGCAAGTCGTGTCGACTGCCAAGCCGCTGGATGAACTGAAAACTCGCTTTCCTTCTCGCGCGAACGACATTGACAAAGCCTTGCAGTCCGTACCAAAAAGTGTTTCAGTTGGTTATGTTCCCCTGGTAGGACGCAATACATTTTGGACGGTTTTTATTAATATGAAGACGGCTGAGGTACTGGCTTATGCGCCGCTCGATTCTTTTTAAAACAATCGCAGTAACGGCGTGCACGATAGCGGTCAATTACACGCCCCTTTACGCCCAGACAGTACCACCCAAAGGCTCAAGCGGCTCCCTTCCCACTCTTGGCGACAGCTCCGAGCTTTCTGCCGCGGCTGAGCGGCGTATTGGCGACCGCATTGCCGCCAGCATTTACCGCGACCCCGACTTTATTGACGACGCGATTCTGCAAGACTACGTGCAGAGCATTTGGCAGCCGCTGCT
>JAYSRE010000271.1:0-16597 GCA_043721235.1 Polaromonas sp.
GTGGCCAAATTGAGCGTATGAATGGCTAAAAACGAGCCCATACCAGAATACACGGCATGGCCAAAGCTGAGCATGCCGCCCTGGCCCAATAGCATGTTGTAACTTAAGCACACAATAATGGCAATGCCCATCTGGCTGAGCATGGTGTGGCTCAAGCTAGAGGTAAAAAGCGCAGGCACCACCACCAACACCAGGGCAAACAAGCCCCAAATCAACCAGCGCCCAATGTTGAGCGGCTTAAATTCATAGACATTTTTTTTCATACGCTTAACCTTCCCTCGTGCCCATCAAGCCACGGGGCCGGAAGATCAAAATTAACACCAAAAACAAATACGGCAGTATCGGCGCAATCTGGCTTATCTTGAGCTTGAATAGCGCATAGCCAAAGGTGTCTGGTGTGATACCAGCACCGGCCAGGTTTAGCCCACCCATGAGTGAGGCATCAATACCCACAGCAAAAGTTTGCAATACACCTATCAGCAGCGATGCCACGAAAGCACCCGACAATGAGCCCATGCCGCCAACCACCACCACCACAAAAATGACCGAGCCAACTGTGGCTGCCATGCCCGGTTCGGTCACAAAAGCGTTGCCGCCAATAACCCCTGCCAGCCCGGCCAAGGCCGCACCACCACCAAACACCAGCATGAAAACGCGCGGCACATTGTGTCCCAGCGACTCGACCGAATCAGGGTGCGTGAGCGCAGCCTGGATTACCAGCCCAATGCGCGTGCGTGTGAGCAGCAGCCATATGCTGATCAGCATGACAACCGCTACGGCCATCATAAAGCCCCGGTACATGGGAAACTGGGTACCGTAGATGGTAAACAAAGGCCCATCCAATGCGGCGGGCACCCTGTAGTCCGCCGAGCTGCGACCCCACACGAGTTGCACCAGCTCAAGGATGATGTAACTCAGCCCAAAAGTAATCAAAAGCTCAGGCACATGGCCGTACTGGTGCACTTTGCGCAGGCAGTATTTTTCAAACCCTGCGCCGATCAAACCTACCAGCAGTGGTGCCACGATCAGTGCAGGCCAAAAGCCCACCAGTGACGTTACGCTGTAGGCAAAATACGCCCCTAACATGTAGAACGAAGCGTGTGCAAAATTTAGCACACCCATCATGCTGAAAATCAGCGTGAGGCCCGAGCTGAGCATGAACAGCAGCAGCCCGTAGCTGACACCGTTTAGCAGCGAAATAGTAAAAAACTCCATGCACGAGGCCTTTTGGGTTGCGAGTGAAGGAACTAATTTTTGAATGCCAACCGCTAAGTTTAGCTGGCAAGCTTAATTAGCAAGTTAACTGATCAGCGTGATTGAGATGCATTAACTGATTGTTAATAAAAAAGCCGGGGTAGCCCGGCTTTTTTAAAACATTATTCAGATTTTTGCAAAAAATCCAGCCAGAGCATCAAGTGGGTTTCTTCATCTGGCAGCTGGTGGGCGTGCTGGCAATGTAGGCATCCAATGCCTTGATAGGTGCAAATGTGTAGCCAGTGTTCTCAACACTGTATTTGTACTTCGCATCCACTTTTTGCCATTTAGAAATGAACATTTGCTGCTGCAGCTGGTGGTCATTCTTGCGCATGGTGTTGTCGCCGTTAGCCCCTTTGAAAGTGATGCCTTGCAGCGCTGCAGCCACCTTAACCGGGTCAGAAGACTTGGCTTTGGCGATGGCTTCGGTCAACATCACCGAGCCGTTGTAGGTGGCCAGTGTGTAAAAATCATCGTTAAATTTTTTCTTGAAATCGGTCATCATCTGGCCAATTTCTCCCGTGTAGTTGCTGTGACCATAAGAGATTTGGTACACGTCCATGTCACCGCCTGCAGCTAGAGCGGTAGGCGTGCCGGTCACGCCAGCATAGTAAGCATAGATCGGCAGCTTGAGGCCCGCATCGTTCAGCGCTTTAACAAACAAGGTTAAGTCAGCGCCCCAGTTGCCGGTCACGATGGTGTCGGCCCCAGACTGCTTGATTTTAGCCACGTATGGGGCGAAATCTTTTACTTGGCCCAGCGGGTGCAGGTCTTCGCCAGCAATTTTGACATCTGGACGCTTGCGTGCCATACCTTCTTTAAAGTACTTGGCTACTTGCTGGCCGTGCGAGTAGTTTTGGTTGAGCAAATACACGCTGGTAATTTTAGACTGGTCTTTCATGAAAGCGGTCAGTGCTTCCATCTTCATGGTGGTATCGGCATCCAGGCGGAAGTGCCAGTAGCTGCACTTCTCGTTAGTGAGAGCTGGGTCAACAGCAGCGTAGTTTAAAAAGATAACTTCTTTGCCGGGGTTGCGCTCGTTGTGCTTTGACACCGCGTCGCTAATGGCCAGTGCAGCGCCTGAACCGTTGCCTTGGGTTACGTAGCGAAAGCCTTGGTCAATAGCAGCTTTTACTGAGTTCAGACTTTCTTGCGGTGAACCTTTGTTGTCAAAGCCCACCACTTCCAGCTTGACACCTGCGGCGTTTTTCTTGCTGACATGCTCGGCTGCAAACTGCCAGCTTTTCAACTGGTTGGTGCCTACATTGGCAAACGGGCCCGACAGCGGGTCAATGAAGGCGATTTTGACGGTCTCGCCTTTTTGTGCCAAAACACCAAACGCAGCCGCCATCAAGGCACCCGCTGCAACAGCTTTTATAGCAAACTTCATGTCTTACTCCATTAAATAAAAGAACCATATATAGCGTATTGGACAACGCCGCGAATTGAACTAGGTGAATGCCCGTAATCCTTATCTCTTAGGTGACTATAGTGCGTAACATGCTGTCATGTAGGCAGTTTGTAGTCTTTCAGTTGCTCCCGCAACCGGGTTTTCAGCATTTTTCCGGTAGCCCCTAGCGCAATGGCATCCACAAACACCACATCGTCCGGGATTTGCCATTTGGCAGTTTTACCTTGATAAAACTTGATCAGCTCAGCGGCTGTTACATCTACACCAGGACGTTTAACCACCACCACAATCGGCCGTTCGTCCCATTTAGGGTGCGCCATGCCGATGCAGGCCGCCATCACGATAGCTGGGTGGGCCATGGCAATGTTTTCTATGTCGATGGAGCTGATCCATTCGCCACCCGATTTGATGACATCTTTGCTGCGGTCGGTAATTTGCATAAAACCGTCTGGGTCTATGGTGGCCACATCGCCGGTGGGAAACCAGCCATCGGCTGTGAGTGGGTTACCACCCTCGCCCTTGAAATATTCGCGCACTACCCATGGACCTTTGACCAGCAGGTCGCCATAGGCTTTGCCGTCATGCGGCTGCTCGGCCCCGTCTTCGCCCACAATTTTCATGTCTACGCCGTAAATAGCGCGGCCCTGTTTGAGGCGAATTTTCATCTGCTCTTCTTTAGGCAGCGCCAAGTGCTTGTTCTTTAGCGTGCACAGGGTGCCCAGCGGCGACATCTCGGTCATGCCCCAAGCGTGCAAAACTTCTACGCCATAGTCTTCTTGGAAGGCGTGGATCATCGCTGGTGGGCAGGCGCTGCCGCCAATCACCGTGCGCGTTAAGGTGCCAAATTTCAGACCCGCTGGCTTCATGTGGCCCAGCAGCATTTGCCACACGGTGGGCACGCCAGCGGCAAAGTTAACTTTCTCGGCTTCCATCAGCTCATAAATCGACTTGCCGTCCAGCGCCGGGCCGGGGAACACCAGCTTGCAACCAGTCAGCGCCGCGCTGTACGGAATGCCCCAGGCGTTCACATGGAACATAGGTACCACCGGCAGCACGCTGTCGCGCGCGCTCAGACACATTACATCAGGTAATGCGGCCGCATAGGCGTGCAGGGTGGACGAACGGTGCGAATACAAAGCGGCCTTAGGGTTGCCAGTAGTGCCGCTGGTGTAGCACATGCTGGAGGCGGTGTTTTCGTCAAACTGCGGCCAGTCGTAGGCAGTAGGCTGCTTGCTGATCCACACTTCGTAGCTGGTTAAGCCCGCAATGCCAGTGTCGACGGGCAATTGATCGGCATCGCACAGGGCCACAAAGTGCTTCACGGTGGTGCAGCGCGCGTGCACGGCCTGCACCAGCGGCAAAAAGCTCATGTCAAAGCACAGCACCTGGTCTTGGGCGTGGTTCACTATCCACACCAGCTGGTCTGGGTGCAGGCGCGGATTTAAGGTGTGCAGCACTTTGCCTGAGCCGCTGACGCTAAAGTACAACTCCAGGTGGCGGTAGCCGTTCCAGGCCAGGGTGGCAATACGGTCGCCGAAAGCCAGGTTCAACCCATCAAGGGCATGGGCCACTTGGCGCGATCGGTTGGCCACATCGCTCCAGGTGTAGCGGTGAATGTCGCCCTCTACCCTGCGCGAGACAATTTCAGTATCGGAGTGGTGTTTGTCTGCAAACTCAATAAGTGATGAAATCAACAACGGCTGTGACTGCATTAAACCTAGCATGGCGTGTTCTCCTTGTTCAATAGCCTAAGTATGGCTTACTGCAAGCGCCAGCAGAGTGCGGGAATGCCCTGAAAATGAAGGCCGGGGGTCAATTAAGAGACAATCAATCTTATGTTGTTTACCGACCATCCCCTGCGCTTTGCCACTTTAGGCCCGGCGTTTTTTTCACCCCAACCCACCACACCCCTGCCTAATCCCTACTGGGTAGGCCGCAGCCCGTCTATGGCGCGTGATGCGGGCTTGCCAGATGCTTGGCTGCAGTCTGACGAAGCCTTGCAGGCCTTGTCTGGCAATGCCCTTTTGCCGGGCAGCTTGCCGCTGGCCAGCGTGTACAGCGGCCACCAGTTTGGCCAGTGGGCCGGGCAATTGGGCGATGGGCGGGCTATTTTGCTGGGCGAAATAGCAGCCGCCAGCCGTTCTGGCTGGGAAGTGCAGCTAAAAGGTGCAGGCCCCACGCCCTACTCGCGCATGGGCGACGGGCGTGCGGTGCTGCGCAGCTCCATCCGTGAATTTTTATGCTCTGAGGCCATGCACGGTCTGGGCATACCCACCACGCGGGCGCTGTGCGTTACCGGCTCAGACCAACCCGTGCGACGCGAAGAAATGGAAACCGCCTCTGTGGTGACCCGCTGCGCGCCCAGTTTTATCCGCTTTGGGCACTTTGAGCACTTTTCTTACAACGGCATGCACGAAGAGCTCAAAGCGCTGGCAGATTACGTGATAACACGCTACTACCCCGAATGCATCCACCAGGCCAACCCGTATGCAGCTTTGCTTGAAGCCGTCAGCGAGCGCACCGCCGCCATGGTGGCGCAGTGGCAAGCTGTGGGCTTTTGCCACGGGGTAATGAACACTGACAATATGAGCATTTTGGGCTTGACGATTGACTACGGACCGTTCCAATTCCTAGACGTATTTGACCCTGCCCATATTTGCAACCACAGCGACACCCAAGGCCGCTACAGTTACAACCGCCAACCCAATATGGCCTACTGGAACCTGTTTTGCCTAGGCCAAGCCCTGCTCCCGCTGATCAGCCAAACCGGCGAACAGGCAGAGGCCATCGCCGCCCTGGAGCCCTACAAAACCCTCTTTCCCCAGCAATACGCCCTGCGCATGTGCCGCAAACTGGGTTTGACAGAGGCCCTGGAAGGCGACACAGCGCTAATAGAAGACATCCTCAAACTGCTGACGCAAAACAAAGTGGACTACACCATCTTTTGGAGCCGCATGACGCACAGCGCAGCCAGCAAGGACTGGGAAAGTGTGCGCGACCTGTTTTTAGACCGCCCGTCTTGGGACGCGTGGTTACTATCATATTCAGAGCGAACTATTCAGCAATTCCTTGGGCAAGATGTTGATTTGATGCATAAATCTAACCCTGTTTACGTGCTGCGCAACCACTTGGGCGAACAAGCGATTGCGCTGGCCAAGCAAAAAGACTTTTCTGAAGTCACGCGCTTGCTTTCGCTGCTGCAGGCTCCATTTACCGCACAGGCTGGCATGGAGGCTTACGCAGCCTTTCCGCCCGACTGGGCCAGTAAAATCGAGATATCGTGCTCGTCTTAAAATCCCATATATTTTTCCACCAGATGACAAGCTTATGAATTACAAAATTACTAAAACTGACGACCAATGGCGTGAAATTTTGACCGCCAAGGGCGCAGAGAGACTCGCATTTGACGTGACCCGCCACGAATCAACTGAACGCGCATTTACCGGCAAGCTTGAGGGCAACAAAGCCGCAGGCACCTACAGCTGCATTTGCTGCGGCAAAGCGCTGTTTGACGCAGACAGTAAATTTGACAGTGGCACAGGCTGGCCGAGCTTTTTCCAGCCCATAGCGCCGCAAGCTGTGGGCGAAAAAACCGACGGCATGCTGTTTATGAAACGTACCGAGGTGCACTGCGCAGACTGCGGCGCGCACATGGGCCATGTGTTTAACGACGGCCCGGCCCCCACTGGGCTGCGCTACTGCATGAACTCTGCTTCGCTAGAATTTACCCCTACCTGATAAAGCGCCGCTTTAGGCCTGTACTCTCACTATAGAAATTTTTTACAATGCGCCGGGTCAGCAATCTCACGTAACAAGCTTATGAAACAACTTCTCGACTTTTTGCCCATATTGCTATTTTTTGGTGCTTACAAGTTTTACGACATTTATGTGGCCACCGGTGTCATCATGCTGGCCACGGTGGTGCAAATGGGTATTTTGTACAAACTAGACGGCCGCTTGCAAACCATGCAAAAAGTTACATTGGCACTGGTTCTAGGTTTTGGCGCTTTAACACTGGCTTTTCACGACGAGCGGTTTATCAAAATAAAGCCTACCGTGCTCTACACCTTCATGGCTGCAGCGTTGGGCATTGGCCTGTGGTTGTTTAAAAAGAACTTTTTGAAAATGATGCTGGGCGGCCAACTTAACTTGCCCGATGCAGTATGGCGTAATTTGACATTGGCCTGGGTAGCCTATGCTTTGCTGATGGCAGTCTTGAACGGCTACGTGGCTTACTTCTACACCACTGAACAATGGGTGAACTTTAAGCTGTGGGGCTACGCGTTCCCGCTGGTGTTTTTAGTCGCCCAGGGGCTGTACATTGCCAAATATATTCAGCCACAAGATGACGAGGCGGGCTGATGACCGACTTACAGCCCACCAGCTCGATGCCCGCAAGCTCGGTGCCCGCAAGCGCACTGACCGTTGAGCGGCATTTGCAAAGCGTGCTGCAAACCAGCCAGCTGCAGGTGCTGGACGAGTCTGCCGCGCACGCTGGCCATGCAGGCAACCCCGACGGCAGCGGCGTGGGCACGCACCTGCGGGTACGCATTGCGTCACCACTTTTTACAGGCAAAAGTCGGGTTGCGCAGCACCGGCTTGTGTATGATGCATGCCAAGCATTTATAGCCCAAGGGCTGCACGCGCTGGCCATTGAGATTGTGCCCAGCAGCAGCGCCGTGTGAACTATGGTGCGCCGCCTGGAATCTAGCATGGGTTAGAGAACTTTATTTACTGCAATTTTAATAGCTGCCCGTGCAGCATTTACTTGGGTCATAACCCAATTTACTTAGGAAAAACATGAAAAATCAGCTTATATCTAGCCTTGCATTGGCGGTTCTCGCCGTGAGCAGCGCATGGGCGCAAAACGTTGCCATTGTTAATGGTAAAGCCGTGCCCCTTAGCCGTGTTGACGCGCTGAGCCAACAAATAGCCGCGCAAGGCAAACCCGTTACCCCAGAGGTCACTGCGCAAATCAAAGACGAAGTGATCAACCGCGAAGTGTTTATGCAAGAAGCACAAAAGCGCGGCATTGACGGCAGCGACGAGTTTAAAACCCAGATGGAACTGGCCCGCCAAGCCATCATGATCCGCGCCTTGTTTGCCGACTACCAAAAGAAAAACCCTGTAACAGACGCTGAAATTCAAGCCGAATACGACAAATTTGCTTCTGCCAATGGCGGCAAAGAGTACCGTGCCAGCCACATTTTGGTAGAAAAAGAAGAGGATGCTAAAAAGCTGATCGCCGAGATTAAAAAAGGCGGCAAGTTTGCCGATATCGCCAAAAAGAGCTCTAAGGACCCGGGCTCAGGTGCCAAAGGTGGCGACCTTGACTGGGCTAACGCTGGCAGCTACGTCAAAGAGTTCTCAGACGCAATGACCAAGCTTGACAAAGGCAAAATGACCGACGCACCCGTCAAAAGCCAGTTTGGCTTTCACATCATTCGCCTGGACGACCTGCGCGAAGCCCAGCTGCCACCGGTAGACCAGGTTAAACCGCAAATTAGCCAACAACTGGTGCAGCAAAAACTTGGCGCATTCCAAAAAGAAATGCGTGACAAAGCCAAGATTGAGTAAGTGCAATCTAACTAGCCTGCAACGTTAATTTGCAGGCTAGTTTGCAGGTTTAGGCTACAGCTTTCTAGGGTCGGTGTTTAGCAGGTGCTGCACCAGCGCTTTCAGATGGCGCTGCAAAACCTCCCAGCCTGCGTGCATTTGCAGCGTGTCTTCGTTCATGTACAGCTTGCGGTTGATCTCAATTTGCACGCTGTGGCGGTGCTGGGCCGGGTTACCGTAGCGGCGCACCAGCTCAACCCCTTTGTACGGATAATTTACTGCCACGCTGTACCCATAGCTCTCCAGCAACGTTTTGATATGCAGCACCAAGGCTTCGCTGGCCGTGGTGTGGTCGCGGTTACCCAGCACAAAGTCTGCGTGCCGCAAACCCGGAAAATCTGTGGCGTGGCTGCTAGACACCGCAGGCATGCTGTGGCAATTAAGGTGCATGCTGTAGCCATGGCGCGCGTGCGCAGCGTCTATGGCGCTGCCTACCGCAGCATGGTAGGGTTGCCAACACTGGGCAATACGGCTCTCTACCTCAGCCACACTGAGGCTGCGGCTGTACAGTGGCACACCGTCGTCGGTGATACGCCAGATTAACCCCTTGCCCAGGCGCAGTTTGGACAGTACGGCCGGGTCGCTGGACGCGCCGGCATGAGGCCAATGGCTTGCCAGCATGCCAAAGTCTAGCTCGGTGGTGTTGCGGTTAGCGTCTAGATAGCTGCGTGGAAAATGCGCTTCTACCCAGGCGCAGCCCAGCGCAGTCGAAAAACTGTAGAGTTTTTCAACATGCGTATCCTCAGCCTTGCGCAAAGTGACCAAGTCGCAGCTGTAGCAAAAGTCTGGCGGGTAGTGGGTGCCACTGTGGGGCGAATCTAACACCAAGGGGTTGGTGCCATCAACTGAACTGATAAATTGCATAAACCCAGTGTAGTCCAATCAAAAACCAGTCAGGCCAACTGCAAATCCAATGCATGCAGCACCTGGTAGCACGGCAGCACCTGGGCTACGCTGCTGTTAGGCTCGCGCCCCGTGCGGATAGCGGCAAAAAATTCGCGGTCTTGCAGCTCGATGCCGTTCATGCTGGCTGCCACATGGCGCACATCCATTACCTCGTCTTTGCCGTTGGACAAGTCATCGTAACGGGCTAGGTACGTGCCTGTGTCGCCGATGTAGCGAAAGGTGGTGCCCAGTGGGCCGTCGTTGTTAAAGCTCAGTGACAGTGTGCAAATGGCACCGCTGGCCGCTTTAAGTTGAATACCCATGTCCATGGCGATGCCCAGCACGGGATGTACCGGCCCCTGCACGGCGTTGGCTTTCACGATGGGGCTGCCGCACTGGTAGGCAAACAAATCTACCGTATGCGCGGCGTGGTGCCATAGCAAATGGTCGGTCCAGCTGCGGGCTTGGCCCAGCGCGTTCATGTTGGTGCGGCGAAAAAAGTAGGTTTGCACGTCCATTTGCTGGATGTTGAACTTGCCTGCTGCAATCTGCTGGTGCACAAACTGGTGGCTGGGGTTAAAGCGGCGGGTGTGTCCGCACATGGCCACCAGGCCGGTTTGCTTTTGCATAGCCACCACAGCCTGCGCACTGGCCCAGCTATCGGCCAGCGGAATCTCCACCTGCACGTGTTTACCCGCCTGCATACAGGCTATGGCCTGCGCTGCATGCATTTGCGTGGGCGTGCACAAAATCACGGCATCTACCTCTTTCAATGCAAGACTCTCGGCCAGCTCGGTCGTAACGTGCCCAATGCCATATGGGGCCGCCACTGCTTTGGTTTTTTCCAGTTCGCGGCCCACAAGCGACACGACCTGGACGCCGTCGATATTTTGAATACCTTCAATATGCTTGATGCCAAAGGCGCCCGCGCCTGCCAAGGCTACTTTAATGGTCTTCATCACTGATTCTCTAAAATCAAATGTCCCACCGCCGTGTTGGACGCGGGTACATGGTAGAAGCGGTGGACAACTTTGGGCGCTTTGCCGCCGTTCAGATCAGCCATGGCACCGCGTGCGGTCAGCCACATGACCAGCTCTATGCCCTCGCTGCCAGCCTCGCGTATGTAATCAATATGCGGCATGGTGGCTTGCAGTTCGGGACTAACAATCATGGTGTCCATAAAGGCCATATCAAACGCTTTGTTAATCAAGCCTGCACGCGGGCCCTGCAGCTGGTGGCTCATGCCGCCCGTACCCCAAATGTGCACTTTAAGGTCTTGGTCAAACGACTCCACCGCTTTGCGCAAGGCTTTGCCTAAGTTAAGGCAGCGCCTGCCCGAAGGCACCGGGTACACCAGCGCGTTGATCGCTATGGGAATAACCGGGCACGGCCACGCAAAATGGTCGGCTGTAGGCTGGCCACACACCAGCGACAGCGGTACAGTTAAGCCGTGGTCCACCGCCATTTTATGGACCATGGTAATGTCAAAGTCGTCTTGAATAACCGACTGCGTGATGTGCGCGGCCAGCTCGGGATGGCCCACTACGTTAGGCACGGGGCGTGGGCCCCAGCCCTCGTCGGCCACTGCAAACTCTGCTGCGCAACCTATGGCAAAAGTGGGAACCATCTCCAGGCTAAAGGCCGTAGCGTGGTCGTTAAACACCAGCAAGATCACATCAGGCGTGTTGTCCTTAAACCATTGTTTAGACAACGCATAGCCTTTAAAAAGCGGCTCCCAATAGGGTTCTGTGGTTTTACCTGTATCTATAGCAGCGCCTATTGCAGGCACGTGGGAGGTGAATACGCTGGCAGTAATGCGGGCCATGGTCTACAAGCCCACTTTCTGGCCTGCAGCACCTTGGGGTTGGCGGTGGGCTTGCGCCGTGCCGCCCTCGCCTACCACACGGTTGCCTTCGATAGAGCGTCCGCCGCCCACCATCATGGCGCGGTACTCGTCTTCGGTCATGCCCGTCATGCTGCCCGCCATTTGCTGGAAGCTTTTGGCATGCGTTGCACCCAGTTTGGCTAAAAAATAAATGTTGCCGCCCAGTGCAATGGCCTTGTTCAAATCTACCTCCAACACGGCTTGTTTTTGCGCCTCAGACATCGGCCATTCGTCCAGGTAGGCGCGCTGGTCTGCCTTAAAGCGTTCGCGGTTCTCAGACTTCATCAGCGACATACAGAACTGGTTCAAATGGAACCCCATCCGTGCAGCGTCCATGTCAAACAGCGTGGTGCCGGGCACATCGAGATAAGGTTTATCAAGAGACATAAGGCGTACTTTAAACAGCTCGTATCAACAATTTTCAAGTGATTGTTTATGGCGCGATGGGCTATAAATAGTGCCGCGTGGTTTGTCGATCAAGGATTTGTCTCTGAAGTCTTTTTGCAAAGCTTGATCATTTGTGCAGAGCACATGACAGCGCTTACGGTCTGCTCTTGCTAGCGCAATCACATGGTGATCATTTGATTGGCAGAGATTTTTTATCTGGTGTAGCTGTATCTCAATTAATGCATCACTTATTTTGAATGCACGTCCGCTTTGTGATAACGAAGCAATCACACTAAGAACACCAGCAGTTTTGTACTCTTGGGTTAGTTTTCCCCCATAAATCAAGGTAAGTCGATTAGAAAATATGGCTTTTCGTAATTCCTTGTACGAAGTGTCGTTAGTTTTTTTGAACACAATTGAGCATAAATTAGCGTCAACGATTAAGCACATAGAACCTTAATCTCCTAATAAAGCTAACTGTTCAAGCAGAAAAAAATCTCTATACCCTTCAGGTGTATTTAGTACATTGCCATCAGAATCAATTTCAAGCTTGTGAAGCTTAGTTCGACCATATTTTTTCTCCAGGAAAAAAATACTTACTTCACTGGTCTTAAGATGCTTGTGCTTCACTTCTAAGCGCAAACGATCGACCAAGTAATCACTATGTGTTTCAACAACTACAGTTTTTCTACTTTTAGAAACCCAGTCCTTGATCATCGAACCCATAGCAGCTTGCGCCTTGGGATGCAAATGCACTTCCGGCTGTTGCAATAAAAGTGTAGTATTTGGATCTGCTCTTTGTGCATCAACAATAAGAGGCAAAATTTGACTCACGCCATATCCGACATCCATTAAATTGGTGTGTTTTGTGCCCATCTTGACTTGCACTTGAAATGGATCTCCACTTCCCCGGCCTAATTGCTTAACCCCAATATCTGTAAACATTTCCGAATAAGTACCAAAGTCTTTCAATGCATCATGCAGAGCCTTCGCTTGCTTATTATTTGGATCGGTCGCACGTGCTAGTAAGAGCGGAACATGATCCCCCTCAGGTGAAAACTCATCACTTAACTGATCATATGTACGTTTAGGCCTAGACCGCATAGGCGCAAATGCCATAGCTGAAAGACCATGAATGCGAACAACTTGTCCACCAAACAACATATGCACTAAAAAATCAAAGTCATCCTCTCTAAGCATGTCAGTTTTATTAGATTTTTTTTCTTTTTCTTTCTTGTCGTATAAAGCACGCAATACGCCCTGCGAGCTCAGTCCCTGAGGATTCGTATCGGGAGAAACCATGCGATCTATTTTGAGATTGGTTGAAAAATCAATCTGATTCGTTCGATCGATGGCCTCGAATGCAGTTTCGTAAAAAGAAACTGCCAAATCTCCCATCCAAGCAAACACATGGCATGGCACGGGTAATCCATCGTTTTCCCTAAAGGCAGCGATTAGCCCAGTTGAAATCGGTTTTTCAGATTTATTTTTATTCCGTCCAAAGCGATCGCGTACTTCTGCTTGGAATCCAACAGAAAAGTAAGCTACTCCTTTTTTGGTGTGAGCAAGCGTTTTATAACCCCCAAACTCGAAAGGAAATTGATTAAAAAAATTGCCACTAAATGGAAAACCAACTTGATGCACTACCGACAGCATCCCCAACAATGTAGATTTACCCGCACTGTTTTCTCCTAATAAGACTGTTGCAGGCGCAATTGGTATTTCATGCCATCCTTCAAAAGAACGCACATTCTCAAGATAGAGCTTCATATTAATCCGTATTCGTTTAAAGATTAAGCTTAAGTATTGGATTAAGTAATGCATACCCACTGCAAAAATCACTAAATCCAATACAAACTTATTGGATTATCCACTAGCAATTTTCGTTGCAGCTCCTGGGTAACTGCAATGTGGGGAATAAAGTCCACCAGCAGGCCATCGTCTGGCATGTGGTTTTTCAGGTTCGGGTGCGGCCAGTCGGTGCCCCAGAGCACGCGGTCTGGGAAGGTTTCAACAATGCGGCGCGCAAAAGGAACCACGTCTTGGTAAGCGTTTTGCTCACCGTGCAGTGCTTTGGGGCCAGTGACGCTCAGCCGCTCGGGGCAGCTGACTTTGCTCCACACGTTGCTGTGCTGGGCCATAAATTGGACAAACAGCTCAAATTCTGGGCCATCTACCGGCTGGCTTACATCAGGCTTGCCCATATGGTCTACCACGATGGCGGTGGGCAATGCGGTAAAAAAATCCCACAGCTGGGGTAAATCGACAGCTTCAAAATACAAAACCACATGCCAGCCCAAGTGGGCAATGCGCTGGGCAATCTCTAGCAGCTCGTCTTGGGGGGTGAAATCAACCAAACGTTTGACAAAGTTAAAACGCACAGCGCGCACGCCCGCAGCATGCATGCCATGCAACTGCGCGTCTGTAACATCGCGGCGTACCGTGGCTACGCCACGTGCTTTGCCGCCCGAGGCGCGGCAGGCATCTAGCATGGCGCGGTTATCGTAGCCGTGGCAGGTGGCTTGCACGATCACGTTTTTGTCAAAGCCTAGATGGTCGCGCAGCGCAAAAAGTTGCTGCTTTGACGCATCGCATGGTGTGTACTTGCGCTCGCCGGCAAAAGGGAACTCTGCGCTGGGGCCAAATACGTGGCAATGGGCATCCACCGCACCTGCCGGGAGCTTAAAGCTGGGCTTGGCTGGGGCGCAGATCCAGTCTAGCCAGCCGGGGGTCTTGGTCAGTTGCATACTTAGCCGATGTACCTCAAGCCTAGTTTTTCTAGCGGTCCGCGCATGGCGTACATGTCCAGGCCCAGCACGCCTGCTGCAAGTCTGGCGCGCTTATCTGCCTCCAGCGCTTCGCGCGCCAGCGCTGCTTGAAGCGTTTTAACGGCCAGCTTGGCAGGCACCACCACCACACCGTCATCGTCTGCCACCACCACATCGCCAGGGTGTACCAGCATGCCTGCACACACCACAGGAATATTGACCGAGCCTAACGTAGCCTTGATGGTGCCTTTGGCACTAATGGCTTTGCTCCACACCGGAAAATTCATTTCTTTAAGAGTTTTTACGTCGCGCACACCGGCATCTATGACCAGCGCACGCGCTCCCCGCGCTTGAAAAGACGTGGCTAACAAATCGCCAAAATAGCCGTCTGTGCAGTCAGATGTGACTGCAGCCACCACGATGTCGCCAGGCTCAATGTGCTCAGCCGCCACGTGCATCATCCAGTTGTCGCCAGGCTGCAGCAGCACCGTAACTGCCGTGCCACTGACCTGCGCGCCGCTGTAGATGGGGCGCATACAGGGCTGCATAAGGCCTACGCGGCCCATGGCTTCGTGCACGGTGGCGCAGCCCAGCAATGCAAGTTGGTCAGCTGCGTTTTTATCTGCACGCACTATGTTGCGGTACACCACGCCCAGTTCATGCATGTCATAGGCCTTTCTGGGTAAGCGCTGCGTGCAAACGCGGGAACACGTGGCGCGCGTTGCCTTCGTAGATTTGGTAGCGCTCTTGTGCGCTTAACTGGGCAGATGCCTCAATATAGCGCTTGGTGTCGTCATAGTAATGGCCGGTTTCAGGGTCAATCCCGCGCACCGCTCCGATCATTTCACTGGCAAATAAAATATTTTTCACGGGGATGACTTTGGTTAGCAGGTCAATGCCCGGCTGGTGGTAGACGCAGGTGTCAAAGAAAATATTGTTAAGCAAATGGTCGTTGAGCAAAGGCTTTTTCAGTTCTTGCGCCAACCCGCGAAAGCGCCCCCAGTGGTAGGGCACCGCACCGCCGCCATGGGGAATTAAAAACTTCAGCGTAGGGAAATCTGTGAACAAATCGCTGGTGAGGCACTGCATAAAAGCGGTGGTGTCGGCGTTTAAATAGTGCGCGCCTGTGGTGTGAAAGCAGGCGTTGCAACTGGTGCTCACGTGCACCATGGCGGGCAGGTCGTATTCCACCATTTTTTCGTAAATTGGGTACCAGTGTTTGTCGGACAGTGGCGGGGATGTCCAGTGGCCGCCAGACGGGTCGGGGTTAAGGTTAATGCCCACGTTGCCGTACTGTTCTACACAAGCCACCAGCGCGGGTATGCAGGTGGCAGGGTCTGCGCCGGGCGACTGCGCCAGCATGGCTGCGGGAACAAAATGGTGGGGAAACAGCTGCGCTACGCGGTAGCACAGCTCGTTGCAAATTGCCGCCCAGGTGTTGGAGACATTGAAGTCGCCAATATGGTGGGCCATAAAGCTGGCGCGCGGGCTAAAAATAGTCAGGTCGCTGCCGCGCTCTTGCATGAGGCGCAGTTGGTTGTGCTCGATGGATTCGCGCAACTCGTCGTCGCTAATTTTCAGGTCGGCTACTTTGGGGGCCATCACCGGGTCTTTGATGCCCGCAATTTGCTGGTTGCGCCAAATCTCCAGCGCCTTGGGTGCGGTGGTGTAGTGGCCGTGGCAGTCGATGATTAAAGGTTTCTCTAGGCTCATGGGGTTAGACGTGTTTTAAATTGCAGGGCCCGCCCAGACACTGGCAGGCACCATCACTTCGCCGCGCATGATGAGCCTGGCTGTGCGCAAGAGGGCTGCTTGGGTGACGTTTTGGGGGTTCAAAGGGTCTGTCACCAAGGACAGGCTAAATTCCCCTGTGGGGTGCTCTACCGACACGGTTTGCGGGCTGCCACCAGCCATTACGGCCAAGCCATCGCAGACTGAGCCTTTGAGCACGCAGGCGGTGGCCACTGTGACTGCCGCCAGCACGCCTATCGCATCGTGGCATACGTGGGGAATAAATGAGCGGGTTGCCACGCTGCCGCCAGCTACAGGCGCTGCTACCAGGGTCATCTTCGGGTAGTTTTTTGAGGTCACATCGCCCAGCCCCATTTGCAGTGAGACTTGCAGTCGCAGGGCTTCAAGCTTGGCTTTGAGTTCGGTATCCGCATTCAAACTGGCCACGCTTTCATAGCCAGTGCGCTGCACACCGCTGGCGCGCAGCATGACCAAGGGCATGCCGTTGTCAATGCAGGTTACATCCAGTGCAAAGGGCGCAAAGCCTTCGCCCTGCACGTGCACGGTGTCACGCACCTTGCCTGTGGGCAACAAACTGGCGCACACCGAGCCGGCGGTGTCTAAAAAATTAATGGTGATGGGTGCCGATGAGCCGGGTGC
>JAYSRE010000272.1:0-16592 GCA_043721235.1 Polaromonas sp.
CTACTACCGTGGTCCTGCGGCATAAATACAATTTCTTTTTGAATTTCACCCCTCGATAAACTTGATCTGACCCCATTTAAATAGGAGCAACACACCATGGGCAAAAAATATACCGAAGACCACGAATGGCTAGACATTGCGGGCGACACCGCCACTGTCGGCATCACACACCATGCGCAAGATGCACTGGGCGATGTGGTGTTTGTCGACCTGCCTGAAGTGGGCAGCACGTATGCCGCCAAAGATGTGGCCGGCGTAGTAGAAAGCGTGAAAGCTGCAGCCGATGTGTACATGCCAGTCAGCGGCACAGTCACCGAAGTAAACGAAGCTTTGCGTGCCGACCCGTCACTGGCCAACAGCGACCCATTGGGCACTGGTTGGTTCTTCAAAGTCAAGCTGTCGGACATGTCGCAAATTGCGCTGCTGATGGACGAGACAAGCTATACCGCCTACGAGAAGACAGTTTAATTTTCTGAAAGCAACCCCGCCATGTTGATGCAATCTGCCCTAGCTTTGAAAACACTTGAAAATGATAGCGAGTTTATTGCTCGCCACATTGGTATTGACGATGAAGCCGAAGCGCACATGCTCAGCATCATCGGTGCTGCATCGCGCCGTACGCTAATTGAGGCCATCGTGCCGCGGTCTATCGCGCGCAGTGCGGGCATGGTGTTGCCAGTGCCTATTACGGAGGCGGCAGCTTTGGCAGAGATGAAGGCGATTGCGTCGAAAAACAAAGTCTTTAAAAGCTACATCGGCCAAGGCTATTACAACTGCCATACGCCCGGTGTGATATTGCGCAATATTTTAGAAAACCCCGCTTGGTACACGGCCTACACGCCTTACCAAGCCGAGATCAGCCAAGGCCGCATGGAGGCGCTGATTAACTTTCAAACTATGGTGTGCGATTTAACTGGCATGCCCATGGCCAATGCGTCGATGCTGGACGAAGCCACTGCTGCGGCAGAAGCCATGACATTGGCCAAGCGCAGCGTTAAAAGCAAAAGCAACACCTTCGTGGTGGCGGGCGACTGCCACCCGCAAACCATTGAGGTGATTCAAACGCGCGCTAAGCCATTGGGCATTGAGGTGAGCATTGCCATGTCTGCTCAGGAATGGGCTAGCAAAATCAAAGCTGGAAACTATTTTGCAGTGCTAGCCCAATACCCATCAACCGACGGATCCATTCATAACTATACCGACGATGTGCCCTCTGTGCATGCACACCAAGCAGCCTTTATTGCTGCTGCCGATTTATTAGCGCTGACATTGCTGACTCCTCCTGGCGAATGGGGTGCTGACATTGTAGTGGGCACCACCCAGCGCCTGGGCATGCCGCTGTGCAACGGTGGGCCACACGCGGCCTACCTTGCCTGTAAAGATGAGTTCAAACGCTCCATGCCCGGTCGCTTGGTGGGCGTGAGCGTAGATGCGCATGGCAACCCGGCTTACCGCTTGGCGTTGCAAACCCGCGAGCAGCACATTCGCCGCGAAAAAGCCACATCTAACATTTGCACTGCCCAAGTACTGCCAGCAGTGGTTGCCAGCATGTACGCGGTTTATCACGGCCCGCAAGGGCTCAAGCGCATTGCGCAGCGCGTAGCTAGCTATGCCGCTATTTTAGCCAGAGGTTTGGAGCAACTGGGCTACAAACTGGGCAACACAACGGGTTTTGATTCAGTCACCGTGCAGCCCGGTCAAGCACACGCAAGTTTGGTAACCAAAGCTGCAGCCCACGGTGTTAACTTAAGGCGGTTTCCAGAGTGGAGCCATTTCGTTTTAGGTGTATCTTTAGACGAAACTACCACGCGTGACGACGTTCAACTGTTGTGGAAAATTTTTGCAAAAGACGGCCAGGCTTTGCCAACATTTGCAGTGTTTGAAAAAGGTATTGAATCCTTAATCCCACACGCACTGCGCCGCACATCACAGTACCTTACCCACCCCGTCTTCAACACCCACCATTCTGAGACCGCCATGCTGCGCTACATCCGAAGCCTAAGCGACAAAGACCTGGCGCTTGACCGCACGATGATTCCGCTGGGCAGCTGCACCATGAAGCTCAACGCCACCAGCGAGATGATTCCGATAACTTGGCCCGAGTTTGCCAACATCCACCCTTTCGCGCCGGCCAACCAGCGCGAAGGCTACACACTGCTGGACGAGCAATTGCGCGGCTGGCTGTGCCAAGCCACGGGCTATGCAGGCATCAGCCTGCAGCCTAACGCGGGCAGCCAAGGCGAATACGCAGGCTTGTTGGTGATCAAGGCTTACCACGCAGCCCAAGGCGAAGGCCACCGCAACATTTGCGTGATCCCCAGCAGCGCGCACGGCACCAACCCTGCCAGCGCGCAAATGGTGGGCATGACCGTAGTAGTAACTCAATGCGACGACATGGGCAACGTGGATATGGCTGACCTGAAAGCCAAATGCGAACAACACAGCGCCAACCTGGCCGCTGTGATGATCACCTACCCTAGCACGCACGGCGTATTTGAAACCAGCGTGAAAGAGCTGTGCGCCCTGGTGCACAGCCACGGCGGCCGCGTGTATGTAGACGGTGCCAACATGAACGCACTGGTGGGCGTAGCCGCACCGGGCGAGTTTGGCGGCGATGTCTCGCATTTGAACCTGCATAAAACATTTTGCATTCCCCATGGCGGCGGCGGCCCCGGCGTAGGCCCGGTGTGCGTAGTGGCTGACCTGGTGCCGTACTTGCCAGGCCACGTAACTGGCGGTATAAAAACCAACGGCGTAGGTGCAGTGTCTGCCGCGCCGCTGGGCAACGCCGCTGTGCTGCCCATCAGCTGGATGTACTGCCGCATGATGGGCGCTGAGGGCTTAACGTCCGCCACAGAAATCTCCATCATCAGCGCTAACTACATCAGCAAACGCCTGGCGGGCCACTACCCTACGCTGTACGCCAGCGCCGAGGGTTACGTAGCCCACGAATGCATCTTGGATGTGCGCCAACTGAAAGACAGCTGCGGCGTTGGAGCTGAAGACGTAGCCAAGCGATTGATGGACTACGGCTTTCACGCACCCACGCTGAGCTTTCCGGTAGCGGGCACGCTGATGGTAGAGCCCACCGAGAGCGAGCATTTGGAAGAGATAGACCGGTTTATCGACGCAATGATTGCCATCCGCAAAGAAATTACTTTGATAGAAAACGGTACCTGGCCGCAAGACGACAACCCGCTCAAACATGCGCCGCACACGGCCGCCAGCTTGATCAAAGGCGAATGGCCGCACCCGTATAGCCGTGAGGTAGGCGCTGCCGTGCTTAGCAAAACCCAGCACGCCAAATACTGGCCACCTGTGGGCAGGCTAGACAACGTGTACGGCGACCGCAACCTGATGTGCTCTTGCATTCCCGTCAGCGACTACGCTTAAGTGGGGTATTGATGACGACTCGCCCATGGCTAGCCGCCTTGCTGTGCTGCATCAGCTTAGCTGTTAGCCCTGCTACCAGCGCGCAAAGCGCACAGCCTGCACCCACACCCAAAGTGGTCAGCCTAGAGGCAGCACGCACTGCGCTAGACACATCAAGCGCCATCGTCATCGACATCCGCGAGCCTGGCGAGCATGCTAGCGGCGTAGCCAAAGGTGCCAAGCTCATCCCCATGGGCCAGTTGCCACAGCGCGTCAAAGAAGTTGTGCAAACGGCAGACCAACCAGTGCTGTTGATCTGCAATACCCAAAACCGCTCGGCCCGTGCGGCCGACCAGCTGCGCGCTGCGGGCTACACCAACATCAGCTATGTGCAGGGAGGCATGAGCCAATGGGCTGCACGCAGCTGGCCCATGGTTAAACCTTGATATACAGTGCAGCATGACCATTGCCGCCATCCGAGTTAACTACCAAGACCCCACCGACCGCGCGGCCCTGTGCGCCATGCTTAATAGCTATGCCCAAGACCCCATGGGAGGCGGAGAAGCGCTCAATGAGAAAAATCTAGCCCGCCTGTGTGACGACTTAGCAGCACGCAAGTTTGCTTTTAGCTTTTTAGCGTGGGATGGCACAACTGCGCTTGGTTTGGTGAACTGTTTTGAGGGCTACAGCACCTTCAAAGCACAACCGCTTATCAACATCCATGACATTGCAGTGCACCCCAGCGCACGAGGGCGCGGCGTGGGCCAGGCATTGATGCAGGCGGTAGAAGCCGAGGCCAAGGCACGCGGCGCTTGCAAGATCACACTGGAGGTATTGACTGGTAACGCAGTGGCCCTTAAAAGCTATGCACGCTTTGGTTTTGCAGCCTACCAGCTAGACCCGGCGGCTGGACAAGCGGTTTTTTTACAAAAATGGCTATAGCCAGCGGCAGTATTCAATACTATTAATTAGATAGCTTCTCACATAGCATTCCCTTGGGCGATAAGCCTAAAACATATACAAATAGCCCGCAAAGTAGCCTTTTATGCAAGCCCTCTGGATGGTCGCAGCGTCGTTTATATTTGCAGTCATGGGCGTGTGCGTAAAGCTTGCCTCGGCGCATTATTCTGCCGTAGAACTGGTGTGCTACAGGGGCATTGTCAGTATGGCATTTGTGTGGATATGGGCACGCTCAACCGGTGTAACTTTAGGCACGCGGCTGCCGGGCATGCATGCGTGGCGCAGCCTGATTGGTGTAGTTGCACTAGGCAGTTGGTTTTATGCCATTGGGCATTTGCCGTTGGCCACCGCCATGACACTGAACTACATGAGCAGCGTGTGGGTGGCTGCGTTTGTAGTGGGCGGTGCATTGCTTTATAGCAAAGGGCCTGAAGGTGCCAAGGGGCAAGGCCCATTGTTGGCCACTGTGCTGGCAGGTTTTGCGGGTGTGGTGATGGTGCTGCGGCCTGCACTCGACCAAAACCAGCTGTGGGCAGGATTGGTGGGGTTGCTCTCTGGCATGGCTTCTGCGCTAGCGTATTTGCAAGTTGCCGTACTGGCACGCGAAGGCGAACCCGAGGCACGGGTGGTGTTTTATTTTGCCGTAGGCTCCGCCGCGCTAGGCGCGCTGGGCATTGCCATCTACGGCGCAACTAGCTGGATGTGGCCGCAAGCCCTGTGGGTGCTGCCCATTGGCATACTTGCCTCCCTAGGCCAGTTGTGCATGACCCGCGCCTACGCATCGGGTGCCACGCTGGTGGTGGCTAATTTGCAATACAGTGGCATCGTATTTAGCGCTATGGCCAGCCTGGTGGTGTTTAATGACCGATTGCCACCAATAGCCTGGGCGGGCATGGCCATCATCATTGTCAGCGGGGTGGCGGCCACTGTGTTGCGCAGGCGGACTATGCCCAATGCGCCGCATGAAGACCAACATTAAAGGGGCCGTGTTTTTGCAATTTACAAGCACCAGCACACTATTGGAACTTGCAAGCTTGCTTAACCAGCCAAACATGACTTTTAAAGCACATCCCGCCCCGACAAACCTGGGGGACTGCTGCAGCTTAAATAGCCTGCTACGCTGGCACTTTGCGCTAGCAAAAGCTTCTCAACCAACGGTGCCATAGCCACCTGCTCTGGCTCGCACAGCATCACGTAGCGGCCACTGCCGTCAGCTATTTCACTGGCGTAGTCATGCGATGACAAAACCGCCATCACGGGCTCTATTTGCAAGGCTTCTACCTGCATAGCTGCTCCTAGCTGCGAAATGGTAAGGCCTTTAGCGGGCGTAGTGCGAGCCCGGTGCAAGTGCTGAATTATCTCTATGCACAGGGTAAAGCGCCAGCCCGGCGTGCCGCCACGGCGCTGCACGCCTTGCAGCAAGCTGGGCAAATAGGCAGCAATCACCGCGCCCAGCAGCACAATCACCCAGGCAATGTAAATCCACAGCAGCAAAATGGGCACAGTGGCAAACGCACCATAAATTGCCGAATAAGTGGGGACAGAAGCCAAATAAATAGCCAGTATCTTTTTAGCGCCCATAAAGCCCAGCGCAACAAAAACCCCGCCCGACCACGCGTGCGCACGTTTGACTTGCGTGTTGGGCACAAAGCGGTACAGCGCGGCCATACCGCCTGCCAACAGCACAAACTCTAAAACATCTAACAGCAGGCGCAAACCCCCAGGCAAAAAGCCTACAACTCCTTTGGATGCCGACAACGCATACGAAGTGAGGGTCAGGCTGGCCGCCAGCAGCACCGGCCCCAGCGTGAGCGCCGCCCAGTAAACTAACAAGCGTTGGGCAAACGAACGGCTGCGGCGCACACGCCAGATATTGTTGAGCGTACGGTCAATCGTGAAAATCAAAGCCAGTGCGGTTGCCAGCAGCAGTGCCAAGCCCACTGCGCCTAAGCGCGATGCCTTGCTGGCAAACTGCGTGAGGTAGCCCAGCACACTGCGGGCAATGTTGTCCGGTACCAAGCTCTCTATCAGCCACTGCTGCAACACACCCTGCATTTTGGCAAAAATAGGAAATGCTGTAAAAACAGCCAACGCCACGGTAAACAAAGGCACCAGGGCAATCGTGGTGGTGAAAGTTAAACTGCTGGCGGTCAGCCCTAAGCGGTCTTCGCGAAAGCGCTCGCGCAAAACAACGGCGGTATTGCGCCACGGAAATACCTTTAAAGTGGCGACCAATTCCTGTAGATCGGCCATGCGCCGAGTCCAAATTAAGCCTAATTTACGCTGCACAGTGTCCATGCCGGTATCATGCCATCCAATTAGGATAATTTATAAGGCAACATTTTGGGCATGAAAAACTCTGTAAACATGACACGTTGGCTGGCCGTAGGCAGCTTGTTGGGACTGATCGTGCTGTCAGTGGCGTGGGAGCTGTTTTTGGCCCCTCTGCGCCCCGGTGGCTCGTGGCTGGTGCTCAAGGCGCTGCCACTGTGCATCCCGCTGGCAGGACTGCTTAAAAACAAAATGTACACCTACCGCTGGGTTAGCCTCATGGTGTGGCTGTACTTTACCGAAGGTGCCGTGCGCGCCTACAGCGACCGCCCGCCCAGCAACTACTACGCCATGCTAGAGGTGCTGCTGTGCTGTGCTTTGTTTGCCGCCTGCGCCCTGCACGTGCGCCTGCGGTTGCGCTCTGACGCGCCGTTAGCTGCGCCCGTTAACTGAAGCTACCAGAGCCGCAAGCTCAGGCTTTCAGTGTCGCCATGTCCTCTGCCGTCAGCCAACGCCACTTGCCCAACGGCACATCGCCTAGATTCAATGCCCCCATGCTAGCGCGGTGAAGCGCCTCCACACGGTTGCCCACGGCTGCAATCATGCGTTTAACTTGGTGGTATTTGCCTTCGGTAAGCGTCAACTCTAGGGTGAGTTCACCAGTGTGCACGCAAACCGCTGCACGCACGGGCCTAGGGGAATCCTCTAGCACCACGCCCTCCAACAGCTTGGCTATTTGCGCAGCGTCCACCGGGTGTTTGCAGGTCACTTGGTACAGCTTGGGCACATGGTGTTTGGGCGAGCTCATGCGGTGAATAAACTGGCCATCGTCGCTAAAAAGTAGCAGGCCAGTGGTGTCTTGGTCTAGCCGGCCCACGGCTTGTACGCCTTGGATTGCGTTTTTATTGGGCCGCAAGCGCAGCGGGCTAGGCAGCAGGGTGTACACGCTGGGCCACGCGCTGGGCTTGTGCGAGCATTCAAACCCTGCAGGTTTGTGCAGCAGCACATAAGCGCGTTGGTAGTATTGCCAGTCGGTGCCTTGCACATTAAAACGCACACCATCTGCTATGGTATGTATAGCTTCTTGTGCAGCATTTCCTTGAGCGGTATGGGTATTTTCTTCATAAACACTGACCAAGCCTTGCTCTATCAAACCGCTGCACACGCGCCGCGTACCAAAGCCTTGGGTGAATAACATGTCGGCTAAGTGCATAGGTTGCAGTAGGTTAAGGGAGTTAAGGTGCGTTTTGTGCTGCTGCGCTAGAAGCTTTAGCAGCAGCAGGAGCAATGACCGCCAACGGCTTGCCCAGCAGCATAGCCACCATGTCGCTCTGGCTGAGTACGCGTGGGTACGGGGCAATCGACATCTCAAACTGCAGCTTGCCATCGGGCAAGAGCAAGGGTGCGGGCATGACAGTGGGTTTGCACTGTGCGCCGCACACCAAGCGCAGGTCGCGCTGCACAAGGCGGGCAGCATAAGCAGCGGCTTGGCGCTGCTCTTTGCTGGCGTAGACCGTATTGGTGATAACGCGCACCGTGGCTACCAAGCCTTGGTAGCGCGATGCTAGCGTAACACCACCGCTGAGCACCCCTTTGGCCTGCGCGTCGCTAGCCAAAGCTGCGTTGGCTGCACTTGCGCCAGGGCTGGCTTTGCGGGCACTGCTGGTGCCCGCCTGTGGGGAAGAGGCTGCAGGCTTAGCAAGGCTAGGTGGTGGTGCCAGCGCGGCTTGCGGAACCGCAGGCAAACCCAGCACATTGTCCTGGGCCTGGGCCTGCGTAAGCGTCAGCGCCAGCGCCAGCGGCACCGTGCCAAGCAAGGCTAAAAAAGCATAAATCATGGGTTGCATCCCCTTATTTTCGCTCAAGTCCCCTATGATAGATTGCATGCAATTGTCTATACTTACTAACCGCCGTGTGTTTGCGGCCAAGTGCCTGGCTTTATTTGGCGGCGCGACCACCCTGCCCCGCCGCGCCGAAAGCACGGACCTACAAAGCACCAGCGGGGTACTGCTGGCGCACAACGCGCCCAAAGGCATCGACCCCAGCGGGTATTTGGTGAGCGAAAAACTCGACGGCGTGCGGGCGTTGTGGGACGGCACGGTGCTGCGTTTTCGCAGTGGCCGCACAGTGGCTGCGCCTGCATGGTTTACGGCCCAGCTGCCCCGCACCCCATTGGACGGTGAGCTGTGGCTGGCGCGTGGGCAGTTTGACGCGCTCTCTAGCATGGTGCGCAAAGCGGTGGCCGTGGACGCAGACTGGCAACAAATTAGCTACATGCTGTTTGAGTTGCCCGCAGGCAATGGCACGTTTGAGCAACGCGCTGTGCAGTTGCAAGCCTTGGTGCAAACAGCGGCCTGGCCGCAGCTACAAGCAGTAGCGCAGTTTAAAGTGGCTAACCACGCTGCATTGCAAGCCAAGCTGAAAAGCATTTACAGCGCAGGCGGCGAAGGCTTGGTGCTGCACCTGGCCAGTGCGCTAGTCACCACAGGCCGCAGTGACGTTTTGCTTAAGCTCAAACCCTTGCAAGACGCAGAAGCCACCGTGGTGGGCTACAGCCCTGGCAAAGGCAAATACCTGGGCAAACTGGGTGCGCTGCAGGTCAAAAACGCAAGTGGCCATAGTTTTAAACTGGGCACAGGTTTGTCCGATGCCCAGCGCCAAGACCCACCCGCCCTTGGCAGCACCGTAACCTACACCTTTAACGACACGACACCCAGCGGCAAGCCCCGCTTTGCCCGGTTCTTACGTGTGCGCCTAGAGGGCATCTAGTTGGGCATTAGACGGTACGCGCACCCATAAAGTCCTTCATTGGGTTTTTATTGGGTCTTTCAACCAGCCCTAGCTAACTATTAATTTAATAGCTAACTAACTAGCATTTTCTTGGGCGGTAAGGCTATTTAACACCTTAAAAAGCTCATTGCAGTCTAGGCACGCATTAAAATGTTTTACGCTTAGCCTTAGGTGCCAGTTCGTCCAGCATGGTGGCGTTAGGTATGCCTGAGAACAGCGCCGCTGCACGCACTTTAATCTCCAGCAGCTCGGTGGCACTTACCGTGTACTGGCCGGTGGTTTGGTTGACGTTGATGCTGAACTCTACGTCTTTGCCGCCGCTGGAAAGCATGCCGCAGCTAAAGTCATAGTCCTCATGCTCCCACGGGAAGCCTTGTGCTGCAGCGCTGTAGTCGGTGTATTCCACTTTATAAATCTCGCCGCTGGCCAAATCTAGCAGGCCTTTGGCAGCAATTACCTCGTCTAGCAGTTCGTCTGAAATTTGTATCGGTACTCTTAAATCCACGCAATATCCTTAAGTTAATCATGGCCCAGCACGGGGCATAAGCCACACTGTGTCTGCCCCAATAGGGTACAGACGCTGTTTTGAGTCATTGTGCACAGTGTATCCGCCTGTGAACTCGCCAAACGCTGGCAGCACCATCGCGCGGGACTGCACACTAAAGCACGGCAGGCGCAGCCTGTCGCGCCCTGTGCCTTGCAGCAGCACCACAGGGTGTATGTGCCCGGCTAAAACAAAGTGGGTGGCATGCTGCTGCGGATGGTGACAGGCCGCAAACGGGCCTATAAGGTAAGGTTCGTCCACCACCTTGATTGCCACCTGCGGGGGCGGATCGCCAGCGCGGCTGTCGTGGTTGCCGCGCACCAGCACGCAGTCGATGGCACTATGGCGCTTGCGCCACTGCGCCAGCGCGTCAAGTATGCTAGGGGTGCGGGCCTGTGCAGCGTGCAGAAAGTCGCCCAAGAAAACTATTTTTTCAGCTCCAAAGTGGTCTACCAAGCGGCTAAGGCGCTGCAGATTTTCGTGCGTGGTACCGCTGGGCACGGGCTGGCCCAGGCTACGGTAGGTAGCTGCTTTGCCAAGGTGCAGGTCCGCAACCCACAAGGTACGCTGCGCAGGCCACCACAGCGCGCGCTGGGGCAGTAACTGCAATAGTTCACCCGCAATTTCAATGTCCATGTTGTAGATTTTAAAACCCTGCAGGGCCCAGCGAAAAAATTGTATACGCGCCGTACATGTAAACAGTAACCCTATTTTTCAACGCCGTGCAGGTCTGCGTTTGCGTGCACTTTTAGCCGGAGTCGCCGTAGTTTCGTTTGAAAACGCAATGTTCTGCGCAACAGTCGCCACCTGAGTGTGTGCTTCCATGCCGTGCGCAGGCAAACTGGTACCGTCGGCGGCAAGCTCCAGCTGCTGCAGCATGCGGGCTATACGCTGTGCCATACTTTCATTGGACAGCTGCTCACGCAGCCGCTCCACCATCAGCGGAAATGAAAAGGGCGTAGGCTGCTGCAGACGCTTGACGCACCGTGTTTGCTGCTGCATGCGCTGCAAACTGTCTGCCAGCCGCTCTATATCTAGCTCGTCTTGCAGCAGCTCTTGCTCGGCTTGCAACAGCAACTGGTTAGCAGGGTCGTATTTACGAAACACGTCGTAAAACAGCTGCGAAGAGGCTTGCAACTGGCGGGCACTTTTGCGCTCACCCGGGTGACCCTCGTACACCAGCCCTGACACCCGCGCTATATCACGAAAGCGCCTGCGCGCCAGCTCGCTGGCATTCAAACTGGCCAGCACTTCGGCCAGCAACGCTTGGCGCGACTCTACACAGCCCAGCATTGGGGCAAGCAAGGCCACCCAGTCGATCTCGCTGGCACTTAGCAGCTCAAGACCATAGTCATTCACCGCCATCGAAAAAGTGCCCGCTTGTACCCGGGCGGCGCGCCAGGCCAGCAAGTTGGCCAAGCCGGTATGTACGTTGCGCCCCGCAAAGGGGTAGATGAACAGGTGCCAGCCCTCGCGGGTGTGCAGCACTTCCACTACCAAATCGTTCAGGGTGGGCAAAGCAGACCAACGCTGCTGCACTTCCAAGAGCGGGTAAGCGCGGGCCATCTCTGGACTAAGCTGCGACAAGTTGCTGCCTGCTGCTATAGCTTGGGCGGCGTGCGCAAGTTGCAGCACCACGGCAGTAGCCAGCGTGCTGGACAAAGGCATGCGCCCGCCCGCCCAGCGCGGCACTGCAGCTTTTTTACCGGTAGCGCGTTTGACAAATGCGGTCATTTGGTGCACCCGCACCAGCTCCAGCGTGCGTCCTGCAAATAAAAAACAATCGCCTGCGCTGAGCCGCGCGATGAAACCCTCTTCTATGCTGCCCAGCTTGGCACCGCCCGCACTGCCCCCAGCGCTGTAGAACTGCACCACCATGCTGGTACTGCTGCTGATGGTGCCAATGTTTTGGCGGTGCCTGCGCGCAAGCTGCGCGTTGTCCACCCGCCAAACACCGTCATCGCCCGGCGCAGCGCGGCGGTAGTCGGGATAGATGGCCAGGGTGGGCCCGCCTTGGCGTACGAAGTCTAGGCACCACTGCCAAGCCTGTGGCGTCAGCAGCGCATACGCCTGGGTACTGCGCACTTCGTCAAACAGTGCATCGGCCGTAAACCCACCGCCTAACGCGACTGTAACCAGGTGCTGTACCAGCACGTCCAACGGTGCTTGGGGCGATGCGCGGCCCTCAATCTGCCCTGCTTCTACGGCTGCACGTGCAGCAGCGGCTTCTATGATCTCCAGGCTGTGGGTAGGCACAAGTGTGATGCGCGATGGCCTGCCCGGTGCATGGCCGGAGCGGCCAGCGCGCTGCAGCAAACGCGCCACGCCTTTGGGCGAGCCTATTTGCAAGACCCGCTCTACAGGCAAAAAATCAACGCCCAAATCCAAGCTGGAAGTACACACCACTGCTTTAAGCTGGCCCGCTTTAAGTGCAGCTTCTACCCATTCGCGCACCTCACGGTCAAGTGAGCCATGGTGCAAAGCAATAATCCCAGCCCAGTCGGGGCGCGCCTCTAGCAGCGCCTTGAACCATAGCTCAGCTTGGGAACGCGTGTTGGTGAACAACAGCGTGGTCGCGCTAATTTCTACCTCGTGAACGACTTGCGGCAGCATGCTCAGGCCTAAATGGCCAGCCCAGGGAAAGCGCTGTGCTTGCGCTGGAAGTAACGTGTCTATGACCAGTGTTTTGGGTACCGCGCCGCGCACCAAAACTCCTTTGGGTTGTGCAACCGCAAGCTCGAATTCTGCAAGCTCAAGTCCTGCAAGCGCACCCCCTGCATGCAAATTGCCCTGGCCCAATAACGCGTGCATCGCTTCATCCAGGTTGCCCAGCGTGGCCGACATGCCCCATATCCGCAGGGCTGCCTTACCACCCTTAGCCCTAGGTTTTGCCTTAGCCCTGGTCTGCGCAACATTGCCTGCCGCACTGGGGTCAGTGCACTGCCAATGGCGCAGACGCGCCAAGGCCAACTGCACCTGCACGCCGCGCTTGTTGCCCATCAGCTCATGCCACTCGTCTACCACCACCATGCGCACGCTGGCCAGTGTTTCGCGTGCGTCAAGCTTAGACAGCATCAAAGACAAGCTCTCGGGCGTGGTCACCAGCACCGATGGCAAGCGGCGTGTTTGCGCAGCGCGCTGGCTGGCACTGGTGTCACCTGTGCGCGCGCCTACAGTCCAAGGGCAACAGTTGGGGTCTAGCGCGTTAAGCGCATCTACCGAAGTTTGCAGTGCACGCACCGTGTCAGCGGCCAGCGCGCGCATGGGTGTGAGCCATAGTACGGTTAAAGGCACCGCTGCAACGGCATTGGCTTTAGCCGTGCTGGGCTTAACTGTGCTGGATTTACCTGTTGTGGGTGTCAGTGCCTGCAGCGCAGCCAGCCACACAGCATAGGTTTTGCCTGCACCGGTGGTGGCATGCAGCAAGCCTGATTGACCGCCACGAACAGCGGCCCAGACTTCTTTTTGAAAAGCAAATGGCTTCCAACCCTGCGCCTTGAACCATGCGCTTACAGCTTTGCTTAAGCGAGTAGGCGTTTGAGCAGGTACTGGCGCAGGCGATGGGGCAAGTACAGCGGCGGGTTCAGAGCTTGTCATGTTGCCAGCAACGCCTCCAGGCTTTGCAGGGTGTCGGCTTGGGCAATGGTTTTATCTTGGCGCCATCGCAGCATGCGCGGAAAGCGTACCGCAATGCCGCTTTTGTGGCGCGGGCTGCGGGCGATACCCTCAAAGCCCAGCTCAAACACCAGGGTGGGTTCAACACTGCGCACTGGGCCAAAGCTCTCGCGGGTGGTTTTGCGCACCACCGCGTCTACCTGCTGCATTTCTTGGTCAGTCAAGCCCGAATAGGCCTTGGCAAAAGGCACCAGTTTGCGGTCTGCATTGCCCTCTGGGCCGTCCCACACAGCAAAGGTGTAGTCGCTGTACAAACTGGCCCGGCGGCCATGGCCCCGCTGTGCGTAAATTAGCACTGCGTCTACGTTGAGCGGGTCTAGCTTCCACTTCCACCACACTCCTACATCTTTGGTACGCCCCACGCCATACTGCGCCTGCACTGATTTAAGCATCAAGCCTTCTACACCGCGCTGTCGTGCGGTCTCGCGCAGCAGTGCCAAGCCTTGCCAACTGCTGGCTGTGACGGCCTCGCTCAGTACCAAGGATGGGTGTGGGTTGTGCGCCGTTAATTGCATCAGCATGTTGCGCCGCATCGACTGCGGCTCGGTGCGAACGTCACGCCCTGCAAGCTCTAGCAGGTCATAAACTAGCAGCACCACGGGCAGTTCTTTCAGTAATTTATCGCTCAAGTTTTTACGGCCAATGCGCCTTTGCAGTTGCGCAAAGCTTTGCACCACGCCAGCGCGCCAGACCACAATTTCGCCGTCCAGTACGGTGCCATCGGGTAAGGCACGGCCCAGCGCGGCCAGCTCAGGAAAGCGTTCGGTCAGCAGCTCTTCCCCACGCGACCACAGCCACACTTGGCCTGCCCGTTGTATGAGCTGTGCACGAATGCCGTCCCACTTCCATTCGGCCAGCCATTGCGCAGGCGGGCCTAGGCTAGACTCAAAATCTGCCAGCGCAGTAGCCAAGGGGTGGGCTAAAAAAAATGGATACGGTTGTCCGCTGGTACGTTGGTCTAGCTCACTGGCGTGTTCTGGCGCAACCAAGGCCTGGAACTGCGCCGCCGTAGGGCGCGCGCTGGGCTGGGTGTAGCCCATCAATCGCTGCGCCACCCTTTTGCTGTCCAGGCCACCTACCGCTGCCAAAGCCTGCGTGACTTGCAGTTTAGACACGCCCACACGGAAACTGCCTGTGATCAATTTGAAGTACACCAGCCTGTCCTGCGTGGGCAATACTTGCCATTGGGCTAACAGGCTCGCCGAAATTTGCTCGGGCGCTGCACCGCGCAAAGGCACCAGGTGCAGTTCAAGCCAGTCGCTCAAACAGATGTCCTGCGCTGGGCCTGTTGCGGGCAGCAGCAAGGCAATGGTTTCTGCCAAATCACCTACGGCATCGTAGCTCTCGTCAAACAGCCATTGCGGCAGCCCACTGGTAACCTGTGCCAATGCTTTGAGCAGCTTACTAGGTACGATTTGGCGCGGCTTGCCGCCAGCCAAAAAATACACCGCCCAAGCGGCATCTCGCGGTGCTGCAGTGCCAAAGTAAAGTTGCAATGCCGCTTGTTTGGCCAAGCTGGACGTGCTGGCGTCCAGCGCGCGGTACAGCGCGGCAAAGTTTTTCATGCGCCGCTTGGTGCTGAAGTTGCACTGTCATTACCGTCTTCTTTTCCATACTCAGTGCTAAAGCCCTGCGCTTTAAGGCCTTGCTCTTGCAACCAGCGCACCATCACCGCCACACTGCCGTGGGTGACAAAAACTTGCTCAGCGCCTGTCGCGCGAATGGCGCTTTGCAGGCCTGGCCAGTCTGCGTGGTCTGACATAACAAAACCTCGGTCCACACCGCGTCGCCTGCGTGCACCGCGCAGCAGCATCCAGCCGCTTGCAAACGCATCGGCATAATTGCCAAAGCGTTTCATCCAGGCCGTACCCTGTGCTGAGGGTGGCGCCAACACCAAGGCTTGACCTAAGGGCGCAGACTTCACCGCGCCGTCGCTTACGCGCAGTGTGAGCGGCAACTTAATGCCAGCTGCGCGGTACACCGCGTTGAGCGGCTCAACCGCGCCATGCACCACCAAAGGGCCGATGCCAGAGTCCACCCCACTGAGAATGCGCTGGGCTTTGCCAAAAGCGTAGCAAAACAGCACCGATGTGCGGCCTGCTTGCGCGTTGCCAAGCCACCAAGCGTTAATGTCTGCAAACAAGTCGCTGCTGCTAGGCCAGCGGTACACCGGTAAGCCAAAAGTAGACTCGGTAATAAACGTATGGCAAGGCACAGGCTCAAACGCAATGCAGGTGGCGTCAGCTTCTAACTTGTAGTCGCCCGAAGCCACCCACACCTGCCCCTTATGCTCCACGCGCACTTGGGCCGAGCCCAGCACATGGCCTGCAGGATGTAACGAAACACGCACACCGTTGTGCAGCAGATGTTCGCCATAGGCTGCGGTTTGCAAGTTAATGTCACCTAGCCGCGACTTTAAAGTGCCCGCGCTGTCATGGTGCGCCAAGTAGCGCGCGTGCCCCGTGCGGGCATGGTCGCTGTGCGCATGCGTAATAACGGCACTGTCTACAGGCCGCCAAGGGTCGATGTAAAAATCTCCCACAGAGCAGTACAGGCCTTCAGGGCGCAATACGATCAAGTCCATACAGCGTTTGTTAATAAAAAAAGCTTAGACGCGAACGTCTAAGCTTCAATAATATTGGTGGAGCTGGCGGGAATTGAACCCGCGTCCGAAAACCTTTTTCCTTATAGTTCTACATGTGTAGCCGATTGGTTTGAATCTCGCCCGCTTTGTCGCGCAACGGCACGCTACAAAGAAGACCAGTAGCCTATTTTCTCGTCCAACGCTAAGCCACCCAGCGCCAGACCATCCGATGTAAATAAGCTTGCAGCCGAGAAAATTTAGATTGCTCTAAACTCCCTTTGCCCATCCCACCGGAGAGATGTTGCAAGCCTCTCAGCGATTAAGCTGCGAGTGCGAAACGTTCGTCGTTTGCAGTTAGGTTTTTTGAATTTGTTTAACGAGCACATTCAGCTCGAC
>JAYSRE010000273.1:0-16566 GCA_043721235.1 Polaromonas sp.
CGTAGCGCAGCGACATCAAGGAGGAGCCCGCAGGGCGGGGGACAGTCGCGCAGCTACGCACACCCAGCGCCGGGGCGTACACAACGGAAAACGAAAACACTGCAAGCTATGGCACATTCCATGGGCAGGCACTATACGCAGGTGACAGCGCAGAGCCAACGTTCGCACTAAGATAGCAGGTAATCAACACGAGCAGACACCATGGCACAAAGCATCCAATCACAAGTCAGCCCCGAAGAATGGGCCATCCGCTGCGACCTGGCCGCCTGCTACCGGCTGGTGGCGCTGTACGGCTGGAGCGACCTGGTCTTTACCCACATCAGTGCCAAGCTGCCTGGCCCCGAGCACCATTTTTTGATCAACCCCTATGGGCTGATGTTTGACGAGATTACCGCCTCCAGCTTGGTCAAGGTAGACAAAGACTGCAACAAAATGATCGACTCGCCGTACCCGGTGAACCCTGCAGGTTTTGTGATCCACAGTGCGGTGCATGAGGCGCGGGACGATGCCGGTTGTGTGCTGCACACGCATACCCGTGCGGGGGTGGCCGTCAGCGCGCAGGCCGCCGGTGTGCTGCCGATTAGCCAGCAAAGCACGTTTGTTTTAGGCTCATTGGCCTACCACGGCTACCAAGGCGTGGCCTTTCGCCCTGAGGAAAAACCCAGCCTGCAAGCTGACCTGGGCAGCGCCAACTACCTCATGCTGCGCAACCACGGCCTGCTGACGGTGGGCAAAACCATAGCAGATGCGTTTTTGCACATGTATGTGTTTGAGTCCACCTGTCAAATTCAAATCAGCGCGCAAGCCGGTGGGCCACTCACCCAGGTCGAACCAGCCATTGTGCAAGGCGTAGCGCAGGCCATGAAAGTACAAACCGGCGGGCTGGGCGGCGCGTTTGTCTGGCCCTCGCTGCTGCGCAAGCTAGAGCGCACCGACCTTGGTTACAAAACTTGATACTATTAAAATAATAGCTAACTATCTAGTATTTTCTTGGGCGATAGGGCTAAAACGCTTTAAAATCTTGTTGCATTGACTGCCATGTTGTAAGGTGAAAGCAACTCCTACTGGTCACGCAACCGCCACAAAAACTTCATAACCACGTCATAGCCCCTGGTCACACTGTGGTCTTCTTAGTTAAGCAAACGAGAGGATCCACAATGAAAGAATTACCTATTCCTACCCTTGCGCTGTCCCCTGCCAGCTTACCTCGGGGGTCACTTCACCCACGCTCACATGCACTTAAGCCTACACCACTGGCACAGCGCCATACAAGCGAAGTTGCGTCACTGGGGCGTGTTCAAGTCTTTTGGGCCAGCCACCAAGACCAAGTGAGGCAAGCCCAGCAGCTGCGCTACCAAGTGTTTGCCAGCGAGATGGGTGCCCGGCTAGAAACGCCTTTGGCGCACCACGACATAGACCGTTTTGACGACTACTGCGAACACCTGCTGGCCCGTGACAGCGAAACAGGCCAAGTGATTGGTACCTACCGCGTGCTTACCCCCACCCAAGCGGTGCGCGCAGGCGGTGCCTACAGCGATACCGAGTTTGACCTGGCCCCGCTGCGCCACCTGCGGTCCAAAATGGTGGAGCTGGGCCGCAGCTGCGTGCATGCCAACTACCGCCAAGGCGGCGTGATTTTGGCCTTGGGCAGCGCCTTGTATGCGTTTATGGCGCGCAACCAGCTAGACACCATGATGGGTTGTGCCAGCATACCCATGCTGCACAGCGGTATGGTGACCGGTGACATTGCCGCCAGCGTGTGGCGGCAAATGAAAGAAAAGCACTTGGCCAGCCCTGAGCTGCAAGTTAAAGCCCATTTGCCATTGCCCGTAGACCAGCTAGACGACAGCCTGGACATTGCTCCGCCTGCCTTGATCAAAGGCTATTTGCGCCAAGGCGCCAAAGTGCTGGGCGCGCCCGCTTGGGATCCCGACTTTAATACGGCCGACCTGCCTTTGCTGATCCATGTGAAGGATGCCCCTAGCCGCTTTACCAAACGTTTTGAGACCACCGTGTGACTGGTAATTGGACCACTGCCAAAGTATCTTTGGCATCCAAAGCCAGCGCACCCGACGGCGTGCGCGCTGTATTTATATCTGACCTGCACCTAGGCACTGCAGGCTGCCAAGCCGTTGCACTGCTGGACTTTTTGAAAGCCTACCCAAGCCAAAGTTTGTATTTGGTGGGCGATATTATTGACGGCTGGCAACTGCGCAGGCGCTGGTACTGGCCGCAGGCACACAACGACGTGGTGCAAAAGTTGCTGCGCCGCGCCCGCCGAGGTTGCCGCGTGGTGTTCATTCCGGGTAACCACGATGAGTTCGCCCGCGCCTTTATAGGCCACCAGTTTGGCGGTATTGAGGTGTTGGACGAAGCTGTGCACACTACCGCTACAGGCAGCAAACTGTGGGTTACCCATGGTGACTATTTTGACGGTGTCATTCAGTGCGCCAAATGGCTGGCCTATGTGGGAGACAACCTGTATGAATTTACCTTGCGCTTAAACCGCTACCTGAACCACTGGCGTGCCAAGCTGGGAATGCCCTATTGGTCGCTGTCGGCATTTTTAAAGCACAAAGTAAAAAGTGCCTTGAACTATGTTAACGACTTTGAGCGTGCCGTAGCGCGCGAGGCACGCGAGCGAGGCTACCAAGGCGTGGTGTGCGGCCATATCCACCGCGCTGAAATGCGCGACATTGATGGCGTGCTGTACTGCAACGATGGCGACTGGGTAGAGAGCCTGACCGCCTTGGTAGAGCACCACGACGGGCGGTTAGAAATTGTGCATTGGCAGCCTGCCGTGGCCCACCAAAACGCACAAGCGGTAGCCTCTGTACCTGGCAGCAGCATGCCGCAGCCACAGGGTGTTGCCGCATGAAAATAGCCATAGTGACTGATGCTTGGCTACCCCAGGTCAATGGCGTGGTGACCACCCTGGTAGAGCTGGTAGCTGGCCTGCGCGCGCTGGGCCATGTTGTGCTGGTCATTCACCCCGGCTTGTTTAGCACGCGGCCCTGTCCTGGCTACGTTGGCATTGACTTGGCCGTGCGGCCCTACCGCCTGCTAGCGCAGCTGCTCAATGGGCAGATGCCAGACGCGGTTCATCTGGCTACCGAAGGCCCGCTGGGCTGGGCCGCGCGCAAGCATTGCAGGCGCCAGGGCTGGAGCTTTACAACCGCGTTTCATACCAAATTCCCTGAAATTTTGCACGCCGCTTTGAAAGTGCCTTTGCGCTGGGGTTATGCCCTGTTTCGCCATTTTCACCGCCCGTCGTCCGGTGTAATGGTGCCCACCGATGGGGTGCTGCGCATGCTGCAAGAGCGCGGCTTTGGTAATCTGCGCGCTTGGACGCATGGCGTTGACACCAAACTGTTTGCTTTTGCACCACAGGCCCGCACCTACCTGCCGCTGGGCCAGCTGATGCGGCCGGTCAGTTTGTTTGTCGGCCGTGTGTCGTATGAAAAGAACATTGCACATTTTTTGCAGATGGACATACCCGGCACCAAAATAGTGTGCGGCGTAGGCCCACTGCAAGCCAGCTTGCGTGAGAAGTACCCCCGCACCGTGTGGGTGGGCCTGCTTGATCGGCCCACGCTGTCGCAGCTGTATGCAGCAGCAGACGTGTTTGTGTTTCCTAGCCGTAACGAAACTTTTGGGTTGGTGATGCTGGAAGCTATGGCCTGCGGCACGCCCGTGGCGGCGTTTCCGGTAGACGGGCCGTTAGAGGTACTGGGTGCCATTGGCGCGCAGGCGCAAGGCGGTGCGCTTGACGATGACCTTTTGGCCGCGTGGCAGCTTGCCCGTCAAACCCCCCGCACCCAGGCCCGCCAACGTGCACTGGCTTTTAGCTGGGAGGCGGCAGTGAGCAGTTTTATAAGCCACCTTGTGCCCGCCCTACCAAAGAACGCAGCAGCTAAAACAACGTGGTTGTCATGGTTGTTTCACAAAATTGTCACATAACAGCCCCACACTCAGGGCATAGTTAATGTGTATGGAAACACGTTCAGAGACAACACTAACATGCATTCACAAGCTGCCAAGACAGACCTATTTTTAGACCGCGACCAAAGTATTTTGGAATTCAACCGCCGGGTACTCAGCTGGGCCAGGCGCAGCGATGTACCCGCACTGGAGCGATTGCGTTACGTCTGCATTGTGTCGTCTAATTTAGACGAGTTTTTTGAGGTACGTGCCGCCCAGCACCTGCTGGCCCTGCGGTCTGACGACCACAAGGGCATCTACAGCGTGGAGTCGTTTAACCAGTTGTCTGTGGGCGCGCAGGCGCTGGTCAGCGAGCAGTACAGCGTGTTCAACAATGCGGTTACGCCCGCACTGGCTGCCAGTGGCGTGCACGTGGTGGCGCACGGCGAACGTACCGACCGCCAAAAACGCTGGGTAAAAGACTATTTTGAGCGTGAGGTGCGCCCCCTGCTCATGCCTGTGGGCCTAGACCCGGCCCACCCGTTCCCCTTGGTGGCCAACAAGGCGCTGAATTTTATTGTGCGATTAGAAGGCAACGATGCTTTTGGCCGTGCCAACGAGATTGCCATCGTCAAAGTGCCCAGGGTGTTGCCGCGCTTGATCCGCATGCCCAACCAGCGCGGTGACAAGCATGTGTATTTGGTATCACTTACCAGCGTGATTCGCAGCCACCTTAAAGACCTGTTTCCAGGCCGCAATGTGTCAGAGTTTTCGCAGTTCCGCGTGACGCGCCATTCAGACTTGGCGGTAGACGAGGAAGAGGTGCGTAACCTGCGCACTGCGCTGCGCCAAGGTTTGCAGCAGCGCCACTATGGCGAGGCAGTGCGGTTGGAGGTTTCAGCAGGGTGCTCGGCTTTTTTAGGCCAGTTTTTAACCGAGCAGTTTGCACTGCCTGATGGCGCACTGTACCGCGTGCACGGCCCGGTAAATTTGGTGCGGTTTAACCAGCTGATTGACTTGGTGGACAAGCCCGACCTGCTTTTCCCGGTGCACCGGCCCGTACCGCCGCAAAGCTTGCTGCCCAATGTGTCTATTTTCGACCAAATGCGTGAACGCGATATTTTGATTCACCAGCCGTTTGAAAGCTTTGACGGTGTGATGGCCTTCCTGCGCGAGGCTGTGCGCGACCCACAGGTGCTGACCATTCGCCAGACTATTTACCGCACGGGCGCGCAGTCAGAGATGATGGACTTGCTGGGCGAAGCCGTGCGTTTGGGCAAAGAAGTTACCGTGGTGGTAGAGCTTAAAGCCCGCTTCGACGAAGAAGCCAACATCAACTGGGCAGAGGCGCTGGAAGAGCTGGGTGCCCAAGTAGTTTACGGCGTGGTGGGCTTAAAAACCCACGCCAAAATGCTGCTGGTAACCCGCCGTGAAGGCAAAGCACTGCGCCGCTACGGCCATCTGTCTACAGGCAATTACAACCCGCGCACCGCCAAGCTGTACACCGATTTGAGCTTTCTTACGGCTGATACAGCATTGACGGGCGACATGCAGGCAGTTTTCGTGCACCTGGCAGGGCAGTCTAAGTTGCCTAAACTGGCTGCATTGTGGCTAGCACCTTTTCACTTGCAAAACCAGGTTATTGACAAGATCAACCATGTAGCCAACGCCAGCCCCAAGGCCGATCGGCGCATCATCGCCAAAATGAATGCGCTGACCGATGAGGCCATCATGCGTGCCCTGCTTAATGCCGCTAGAAAAGGGGTCAAAATTGACCTGATTGTGCGCGGTGCCTGCACGCTGCCTTTGACCGACCCACTGGTGCGCGCTAACGTGGTGGTGCGTTCGGTTATTGGCAGGTTTTTAGAGCATTCGCGCATATTTTATTTTCGCGTGGCCGACACTGAAGAAGTGTATTTGTCCAGTGCCGACTGGATGAACCGCAATATGCTGCGCCGTATCGAGCTGGCCTGGCCCGTGCGCGACCCGCTGTTGCGCAGACGCATGATAGACGAATGTTTGGTACCGTATTTGCACGACACAGCAAATGCTTGGTTCATGCAGCCCAGTGGGCAGTATGAACAGGTACGCTCTGAACACCCCATCAGCGCGCAATCGGCCTTGGCGGCCAAGCATACCTCGCTGTCCTACGGCAAGCCCACAGTGATGGTGGACAAGGAGCGGTGATGGATTTGCTGGTATGGCGGCACGCTGAAGCTTACGACCTGGCAGACGATGACACCAGCATTGCCAGTGATCTAAAGCGTGAGCTGACAGCACGCGGTGTCAAACAGGCCGCGCGCATGGCCGCTTGGCTAGACCGCCAGTTGCCTGAGGGCACTAAAGTTTATTGCAGCCCTGCGGTGCGGGCCGAGCAAACCGCGAAGGCGCTGCAGCGCAAGTACAAAATTCGCACCGAACTTAGCCCAGATGCTACTGCAGCCCAGTTGCTTGAGGTAGCGCAGTGGCCGCACAGTGACAGCCCCGTACTGCTGATAGGCCACCAACCCAGCTTGGGCGCTGTGGTGGCGCAGCTGCTAGGCTTGCAGGAGCAAAGCTGCTCCCTTAAAAAAGGCGCAGTGTGGTGGCTACGCTCCCGCCAGCGTGAGGCCCATCAGCAAACGGTTTTGGTTACGGCGCAAACGCCTGAGTATTTGTAGCGCTGTAGGGTAGCAACTGTGCTAACTTATTTGCCGCCTTTAGGACGGCCAGTTTTAAGTGCAGGTATCGCCTTCAAAGCGGCAATGAAAGCAGCATCAGCTAGGTGGGTGAGTGCTTGCAAACCAGCGCGCAACAGCTCACCTTTTTTAGCTGGGCTGGCCAATGCTATGGCGCGAATTTTAAGCTGCTGCAATGCTAAAAATTCATTCTTGGGAATCGTAAAGCTGTCGCGCACCAGTTTGGATTTTTTTACTTTGGCGGTCTCTGGCGCGGAAGTTTCAGGTTGCTTGGCGGTGGGCTTTTTTACTGCCTTTGCTGCCACCTTTGTGATGAGCTTAGTTACAGGCTTGGTTGTGGGCAAGGTTGCAGGCTGAGTGGCTGGCTTGGCTTGCGTCTTTAAAACAACTTTTGCAGTTGTTTTTTTGGATGTGAGGTTGGTAGTCATAGTTACTCAGTAAATAAACGGTATAAATAGTATATACCGTTTTAACAAACGCCTACTCTTTGCTGTTAATTAACAATTGAACGCCAATTTTCTGCCAAGCGGAGGCCTCCTCATGCAGCAGGTAGGTAGACTGTGGATGGGATTTTTGCCAGGCTAAACTGGCATCAAGTTTAAAGCCGCTGTCGATTTTTTGGAGAAACAAGCTTTGAAAATCGGGCGTTCTGCGTGCATGGCAGATGATGACTGCCAAGCGCAAAGCGATAAGCTGGCGTTGAAAGTCCACATCATCGAGGGTATCGCTGAGTTTTTTAAGCTTACCCCGGTGGCCGTACACCAGCATGCTTAAACGGTGCAACTCGGACTGGGCAAATCCAGGTGCGTCGGCGTTGTCCAAAATATAGGCACCGTGTTTGTGGTAATCGGTATGCGATATGCGTGAACCTATCTCGTGCACATGCGCAGCCCAGCGTGCTTTGCGCTGCAGGCGCTCTTGGTGCGCTTGCGGGGCGCTTTGTACCAAGCTGGCTAAAAAATGCGCGGTGGTGTTGGCCACCCTGTGGCTGTGGGCTGTGTCTACAGCAAATTTGGTAGCTAGGCGTGTAATGCTGGCCGAGCGTACATCGGTGACCGCATCTTCCCGGTCTACCAGGTCGAGCAGCAGGCCGTGGCGCAGCGCACCCTGAGCCACCCACAGTTGCGTAAGGTCAAGCAATTCAAACAGCGAACGCAAAATAGCTACGCCACCGCCCAATACAGCGCGGCGGTCTTCTTTCAGGCCAACGAGGTCAATTTTGTCAATATGCCCAGCGCGCAGCAAAGTGTCATGCAGCCACTGCAAGCCTTCTTTGCTTATGGTTCCTGCGGCATAGCCTTTGGCCGCCAAAATATCCGCCACCGCACCTACTGTGCCCGACGAACCATAGGCTGCATCCCAGTGCGTGGGGCCAAACCCGGTGACCGCTTCGTCCAAAATAGCTTGCGCTGCTACCTGCGCGCGCTCAAAGTTGGCCGCATGCAGACGGCCATTGTCAAAATATTTCATGGACCACGCCACACTGCCCAAGCGGTAGGACTCGGTGCGCTGCGATGTGTAGCCTTGGCCCAAAATCAGCTCAGTGGAACGTCCGCCAATGTCAATAACCAGGCGTTTTTCAGCCGACTGCGGCAGCCAATGGGCGACACCCACGTAAATTAGCCTGGCTTCTTCGCGCCCAGAGATCACATCAATAGGAAAACCCAGCAATTGATTGGCTTTGGCAATGAATACATCGCGGTTGCGTGCCTCACGCAAGGTTTGCGTGGCTACGGCGCGCACTTGGCTGCGTTTAAAGCCGCCCAAGCGCTCAGAAAACCGCGCCAGGCAGTCCCAGCCACGTTGCATGGCTTCGGTCGACAGGTTACGCTCATCGTCTAGCCCATTGCCTTGGCGTACGGTTTCTTTGATGTACTCCACACGCTGCACGTGACCGTGGTCTATGCGGCCTATTTCGAGTCTAAAGCTATTGGAGCCAAGGTCAATGGCCGCGAGGAGGGTGCCGTCTTGCATAAATGGTGAATGTAGTTTTTCGCAAGCATAGCATTGCAGCCTGGCGTTGGGGCGCGCAGCGTGGTTTTATGTAAATCGGTTGCCAATAGAAGCTAAAAGCCGTTGGCTTGTGCCCAAAGAAAATTGGATTATGCTATAATTATTATAGCTAAATACCTAGCATTTCCTTGGGACATAAGCTGATTTGGCTGTTATTTTGCTGCTGGTGGCATCAGCACGCGGTCCACAATATGCACCACGCCGTTGGTGGCATCAAGGTCGGCCTTGAGCACCACGGCATCTTCTACAGTCACAAAAGTCCCTGCTTTTGCCAGTGCAATGTTGGCACCTTGCACGGTCTTAACAGCGCTGTTTTTCACATCCGCTGCCATGGCTTTTGAAGCTATCACATGGTAAGTAAGCACGTTGGCAAGCTTGGCGGGGCTAGCAGCCAGTTCATCCAAAGTTTTCTGCGGCACCGCTTTGAAAGCATCGTTGTTAGGTGCGAACACAGTAAAACTACCGCTGCCATTAAGGGTGCTGGTCAGGCCAGCTTTGGCTATCAGGCTGCTTAAAGTGCTTAGCTCCGGTGTAGCTGCGATGGTAGAGGCCACTGGCATGGGTGTGGGCACGCTGGCACAGCCAGACACCACCACCAGTGAGAAAGCAGCTGCGGCAGTAACTACGAAACGACGGGACAGGGCTATTTTGCGCATGACGGTACCTTGAGTTAGTTAGATTAAAAACAAAAATTCGCCTCAGGCAGCACATGCACTGACTAAGAACTTTACAAATCTAAACTTACAGTATGACGACCGTGTGACAGCTAAGTGACTTACGCTCCCCTAAATCGCCACCTGTACAAGGCAAATTGTCACAAAGATGTCATATGGCAGCCCTACATTTACCTCATAGCCCCTAATGTTTACGGGTGGTTTTTTTTAATAAGGACTGTGTATGAAACAATTTGCAATTAAATTTGGTTTGATCGCTGCGGCGGGTGCGTATACCGTGGGTGCTGCTTTTGCGCAGGACATTACCGGGGCAGGCGCTAGTTTTCCTGCACCTTTGTACGCCAAGTGGGCCTCCGAATACAACAAAGCTACGGGTGTGAAAATCAATTACCAGTCAGTGGGTTCGGGTGCTGGTATGCGCCAAATCGAAGCTAAAACAGTCGATTTTGGTGCCTCTGATGCGCCTCTTAAAGACGAGGAACTGAAAGCCAAAAACCTAGTCCAGTTCCCCACGGTCATCGGCGGAGTGGTGCCTGTAGTGAACATCAAGGGCATTACACCAGGCCAACTCAAGCTCACTGGACAAGTGCTGGGTGATATTTACCTTGGCAAAATTAGCAAGTGGTCTGACCCTGCAATCAAAGCACTAAACCCCAGCCTGGCTTTGCCAGATGCAGCGATCTCCCAGGTGCGCCGTGCTGATGGCTCAGGCACCAGCTTTTTGTTTACCAACTATTTGTCAAAAGTTAACGCAGAATGGAAAAGCAAAGTAGGCGAGGGCACAGCAGTCAACTGGCCAATCGGTGCGGGCGGTAAAGGTAACGAGGGCGTCGCAGCTTTTGTGAGCCGTTTGCCTAACTCTATCGGTTATGTGGAATATGCCTACGTCAAGCAAAACAAAATGGTCTTTGCGCAAATGCAAAACCAAGCTGGCGTGTATGTATCGCCCGATGATCTGGCATTCAAAGCTGCAGCTGCAGGTGCTGACTGGAACAAAAGTTTTTACCAGGTGCTGACCAACCAACCTGGTAAAGATACTTGGCCTATCAGTGGCGCAACATTTATCATGATGCAAAAAGCACAAGACAAACCCGCTAATGCAACTGCAGCCCTGAAATTCTTTGCCTGGGCTTATGCCAATGGCGACAAAATGGCAGATGCTTTGGACTATGTGCCTATGCCGCCTGATGTAATTGGTGCGATTGAAAAATCATGGGCTGATATCAAAGACACTTCTGGCAAAGCTGTTGCGTTCAAATAATGTGGTCAGTTCTGGCACCCTAGCGCCCTGTGCGCTAGGGTGCCGTATATTGCATTCAAAGTACACCTATGGCTACCTCACACACCCAAAAACCCCCTTCATTTGCAGGTCTTGACCGCCTGTTTGCATGGACTGCACAAGGCGCAGCCTACCTAACCTTAGCGTTGTTGCTGGGTATTTTGCTGTCCTTGGTTTTGGGCGCTTGGCCGGCCATCGAGAAATACGGCTTAGGTTTTTTAACCAGCACTACCTGGGATCCTGTAAAAAACGACTACGGCGGCTTGGTCATGATCTATGGCACTTTAGCCACGTCATTCATTGCATTGTTGATTGCTGTGCCAGTAAGTTTTGGTATTGCGCTGTTTTTAACCGAGCTGTCACCTGCATGGCTCAAGCGCCCATTGGGCACGGCCATTGAGTTGCTGGCTGCCGTTCCCTCGATTGTGTACGGTATGTGGGGCTTACTGGTATTTGGCCCAATTCTGGCGCAGTATGTACAGCAGCCTTTGCAGTCAGCTTTTTCAGATGTGCCTGTGATTGGCGCGTTTGTCTCAGGCCCACCCGTAGGTATTGGCATACTGAGTGCAGGTATCATTTTGGCCATCATGATCATTCCGTTTATTGCATCGGTCATGCGCGACGTGTTTGATGTGACACCGCCTATGCTTAAAGAGTCAGCCTACGCACTGGGCTCCACAACCTGGGAGGTCATGTTCAAAGTGGTGCTCCCCTACACCAAAGCGGGTGTTGTAGGCGGCATCATGCTGGGGCTAGGGCGTGCAATTGGCGAGACGATGGCAATTACCTTTGTGATTGGCAACATGAACCAGCTCGACTCACTGAGCTTGTTTCAGGCGGCTAACAGCATTACATCCGCTCTGGCCAATGAGTTTGCAGAAGCGGGAGAAGGGTTACATCAAGCATCACTGATCTACTTAGGATTGGTATTGTTTTTTATTACTTTTGTGATTTTGACTTTGTCCAAGCTGCTTTTATCGCAACTTAAAAAGTCTGAAGGTTCTAAATCATGAGCAGCGTAATGAAACCCACTACAACCATGAGGCTCTCCGCAAAAGACTCTGAAGCAGCCCGAATTGCCAAATTTCGTAAGCGTAAAATTACGAACCAAGTGGCTTTGATTTTATCGCTTGGTGCCATGGTGTTTGGATTGTTTTGGCTGGCTTGGATTTTATGGGAAACACTGAGCTTGGGCCTTGCAGGTTTAAGCATTGCGGCTTTCACCCAAATGACCCCGCCACCCAACGAAATAGGTGGTCTGGCTAATGCACTATGGGGCTCTTTTTTGATGGTGAGTATGGCAACCTTTATTGGTACGCCCGTCGGCATCATGGCAGGTATCTATTTGGCTGAATACGGTATTAAGAGCCGACTGGCATCCATTACGCGCTTTGTAAATGATATTTTGCTTTCTGCGCCCAGTATCGTGATTGGCTTGTTTGTGTACGCGGTGGTGGTCTCGCAATTCAAGACATTTAGCGGTATTGCGGGTGTCCTGGCATTGGCTTTGATCGTCATACCGGTGGTGATTCGTACCACCGAGAACATGCTGTCGCTGGTACCTTTCAGTCTGCGTGAAGCAGCCTATGCATTGGGCTCACCCAAGTGGAAAGTTATTTTGAGCATTACTTTGCGTGCCTCGCGCGCCGGTGTGGTGACAGGTGTGCTACTGGCCGTGGCACGTATTGCGGGCGAAACTGCCCCGTTGTTGTTTACTGCGTTAAGCAACCAGTTTTGGACATCAAACTTGGGCGAGCCGATGGCCAGCTTGCCCGTAACGATATTTAAGTTTGCAATGAGCCCTTACGAGAACTGGCAAAAGCTAGCCTGGGCTGGCGTTCTCATCATCACCGTGACCGTGTTGGGACTGAACATTCTGGCCCGCGTACTAACCAGGAATAAAGACTAATGAACACGACTGTGACCACCATGGGTAATGTCCAAGAGACTCCCAAAATGACAGTGCGCGACCTGAATTTTTACTACGGTAAATTTCATGCGCTCAAAAATATCAACCTTACGATCCCAGAGAAAAAAGTTACCGCTTTCATCGGCCCTTCGGGTTGCGGCAAATCTACCTTGTTGCGTACATTTAACCGTATGTTTGAGTTGTACCCTGACCAGCGCGCCACAGGCCATATTGATCTGGACGGCGAAAACTTACTGACCAGCAAAACAGACGTAGCTTTGATTCGCGCCAAAGTAGGTATGGTGTTTCAAAAACCTACGCCGTTTCCCATGTCGATCTACGACAACATTGCCTTCGGGGTAAAGCTGTTTGAAAGTTTAAGCGCCAGCGACATGGACGACCGTGTGGAGTGGGCGCTGCGCAAAGCCGCTTTATGGACGGAAGTCAAAGACAAGTTGGGCCAAAGTGGCGGTGGCTTATCGGGTGGGCAACAGCAACGCCTGTGCATAGCGCGCGGCATTGCCATCAAACCGCAAGTCTTGTTGCTTGACGAGCCATGCTCTGCGCTAGACCCCATATCAACGGCCAAGATCGAAGAGCTGATTGCCGAGCTCAAAAGCGAATATACCGTAGTGATTGTTACCCACAACATGCAGCAAGCTGCGCGTTGCAGCGATTACACCGCCTATATGTATCTGGGCGACTTAATGGAGTTTGGCGAAACCGAACAAATGTTTTTTAAGCCCAAGCGCAAAGAAACAGAAGACTATATTACGGGCCGTTTTGGCTAACCGGGACGAGGACACCCTATGACAGATAAACACCTTTCTTCCCAATTTGATGCTGACCTGAACGCCGTGTCTGCACGGCTGATGGAAATGGCAGGCTTGGTCGAATCGCAAACCCGCAGCGCGATTGAGGCGCTGACCACTTTCAATACCGATATAGCCAACCGCGTGATTGAAGAAGAGCACCGCGTGAATGCAATGGAAATTCAAATCGACAAAGACATCAGCTCGATTATTGGTCGCCGCCAGCCGACTGCAAGAGATCTGCGTTTGCTGATGGCAATCACCCGCATGACGGCCAACTTGGAGCGAGCTGGTGACGAAGCACAAAAAATAGCCCGCATGGTGCTGAGCATGCTGGCCAGCGGCTCTGCTCGTGCACTGCCAGTGCGCGAACTGCATGTAGCGGTAGAGCTGGCCTCTGGCCTGCTGCGTAAATCTCTGGATGCCTTTGCGCGGCTTGACACCACGGCAGCAGTGGCCATATTGAAAGAAGACGACTTGATCGACCAGGAATTTGGCGGCTTTGTACGCAAGCTGGTGACCTACATGATGGAAGATCCGCGCAAAATATCGCCCAGCTTGGATTTGCTGTTTGTTGCCAAAGCCATCGAGCGGATTGGCGACCACGCCAAGAACATTGCTGAATCCATCATATACGTGGTCAAGGGTGCTGATGTGCGCCACAGCTCGATGGAAGTCATCGAATCAGCGGTTATTTAACACCATGAAGACCTTGCGCGTACTCATCGTAGAAGACGAGCCAGCGATTGCGGAGCTAATTGCTATCAACCTTCGGCACCACGGGTTTGAACCGATCATCGCCTGCGATGGCGAACAAGCCCAGCGTGAGCTGGACGCTGTGTTGCCCGATGTGATTTTGCTCGACTGGATGCTGCCTGGTGCCAGTGGCATCAGCCTGGCACGCAAATGGCGCGCCGATGCCCGCACCAAACCTGTACCGCTCTTGATGTTGACGGCCCGCAGCGACGAACCAGACAAAATTCAAGGGCTGGATGCGGGGGCAGACGACTATGTGACCAAGCCGTTTTCTACCCAGGAGCTGATGGCCCGTATTCGCGCTGTTTTGCGCCGCCGCGCGCCCGAGCAGGTGACCGAGCAGCTGCTGCTAGGCGGGCTGGGGCTGGATGGTGCCACGCACCGGGTCAGCTACCAAGGCGCCGAGCTCAAACTCGGCCCCACGGAATTTAAGCTGCTTAATTACCTGATGACTTACCCAGAGCGCGTGCACAGTCGGGCCCAGCTGCTGGACAAAGTGTGGGGCGACCATGTGTTTATCGAAGAGCGTACGGTGGATGTGCATGTAAAGCGCTTGCGTGAGGCGCTGGGCGCAGCAGGTGCGATGGTGGAGACTGTGCGCGGTGCGGGCTACCGCTTGACTGTGGTGGGGTTAGCCCAGGCCGCTTAATTTAGATTCTTAGGTATGCCTTAGGGTATAACTCTGGCATGGTGTTTCGTCTTACTTTATTTTTAACCGCTGCCTGCGCAGGATTTGCTTGGGCGTATCTGCAGTTTTCATCTAATTTTGCACCTTGGGGCGCGTTGTTGGCAGTCGCTGCCATGCTGTTGTGGGACAACTGGCGGGTTAGCCGTTTTGAAACTGCTTTGCGTGCCTTGCAAGCTGGCAATCCAGTGCCTAGCCAATCACTCTGGTGGGGTAGCTTGCTGGAGCGTGTGCGGCGTTTGTTGCGCAATAAAAACCAAGAGATTACAGCCAGTGAGCAGCGCATGACGGACTTTTTGGCGGCCATTCAGGCCTCGCCGAACGGGGTGCTTTTGTTGGACAGCCAAAACCGAATTGAGTGGAGTAACCAGACTGCAGCCTACCAAATGGGCCTAGACGCGCAGCGTGACGTGCTACAGCACATTGGCAACTTGGTGCGACAACCGGCTTTTACGCAGTACCTCAGCGAAGGCGACTTTGACCACGAAGTGGTGTTTACCGCTGCCAGCAGCACGGCCCAACGGCCCATGCGCACCAGCGTGCAACTGCACCCTTACGGCGATGGTCGCAAGCTGATGCTAACCCGCGATGTAACCGCCCTTGAACTTGCCGAAGCGCAGCGGCGCGACTTTGTGGCCAACGTGTCGCACGAAATTCGGACACCACTGACCGTACTCAGCGGGTTTGTGGAGACGCTGCAAAATCTGCCCTTGGACGAGTCCCAACGCAACCGCTACCTGGGCTTGATGGCCCAGCAGTCACAGCGCATGCAGGCACTGGTGCAAGACTTGCTAACCCTGTCGCGCTTGGAAGGCGGCCCCGTGCCCAGCCTGCAAGACAGCACCAGTGTGCGCAGTCTGCTAGCGCAATGTGAGCAAGACGCGACCGCTTTAATGCAGGCCCAGCCGGGCACCCGCACGCAGCCGTTGCGACTGCATTTTGGTTATGCCGACGATGCCAGCGCAAGCACTGTACTGCTGGGCAACCACAATGAACTGCTCAGCGCCATGGGCAACCTGGTTAACAACGCCGTGCGTTACACCCCCGCAGGCGGTACGGTGGAGGTGCTGTGGGCTTTGCTGCCTGACGGCCGCGGGCAGCTGCGCGTGCAGGACACGGGGCCTGGCATAGCGCCTGAGCACTTGCCGCGCTTGACAGAGCGCTTCTACCGGGTTGACCGCAGCCGCTCGCGCGACACAGGGGGTACGGGCTTGGGCCTGGCCATCGTCAAGCACGTCGCGCAGCGCCATGGCGGAGAGCTGAAAATTGCATCGGTGCTGGGCCAAGGCGCTACATTTACTTTGTTGATTGGCGCTGTGCGCACGCGGTCTGTTTAGTTTTGGCCGCTATTCAAACTGTTATTCCACCTCGCCGCCAAACTTTTTAATTAAGTTGGCGATGTATTTTTCGATCAGTTTTTCAAACTCGCCTTGCACCACGGGTGCAACAATCATTTTCATCAGGCCAGGCAGCGGTACCTCTACAGTGCCTTTGATTTGCAAGGCAACGCCGGTAGATTTTTTATTGTCCACCATTTTCCAGTTGCCGCCAATCAGCGCGTTGCCTACGCCTTTTACCGGAGTCCACACCACGGTGCCTTTGGTTTTATTGCTTGCATATTTGCTGGCGTATACGGTTTGGATGTTGACCTGGGCCGTGCCTACTTTCTCCATTTCCCATTTGTAGACACCGTCGCCCATGTCGGTGAGCTTGTCGACCTTGGGGAAGAAAGACACCGATGTGGGCACATCGGAAAGCACGGCGAAGACATCGTCATACTTTGCCTTGACCTCGAACTCATAGCCCAGGTCGATGCTGACAGTCACGGCCATCGGTGCT